>NZ_JBWCAM010000029.1:0-77119 GCF_056175065.1 Pseudomonas sp. JC1203 | reverse complement strand
CCCGAACTCAGTAGTGAAACGATGCATCGCCGATGGTAGTGTGGGGTTTCCCCATGTGAGAGTAGGTCATCGTCAAGATTAAATTCCGAAACCCCCATCTGCGAACGCAGGTGGGGGTTTTGTCTTTCCGACGTGCGCAAAGAGTCCTGGACCCTACGCAAAACTCCGTAGCAGCGGCCACAGGCCGCGTCCGAAGCCCCCGCGCGCCAACCAGGCACCCCGCAAGCCAGGGGGACCCCGCCTGCGGCCGCTGCCACGGGCGCGGGGAGAGGCTGTTTCTATGCAACAGCCATCAGCATGGCTATCATGCCTGCCTCATTGTGAGGCGAATCTGGCATGTTGACGTTGTTGAAGCTCTTGAAGGATGGTCGCTTCCATTCCGGTCAGGCGTTGGGTGCGGCGCTGGGTATCAGCCGCAGTGCAGTCTGGAAGCAGCTGCAGCACCTCGAGGCCGAACTCAATCTCCCCATACACAAGGTCCGCGGGCGCGGTTACCAGCTGGCTGCGCCGCTGGCCCTGCTCGACGCCGACGCCATAGAAGGCTATGCGGGTGAGCCCTGCTGGCCGACCTTTGTATTTGACTCCATCGACTCTACCAACGCCGAGGCGTTGCGCGCGGTCGGTCGTGGCGAAGCTGCGCCGTTCCTGGTGTTGGCTGAGCGGCAATCGGCAGGCCGAGGGCGCCGTGGGCGCACCTGGGTCAGCCCGTTTGCCGAGAATCTCTATTACAGCCTGGTGCTGCGTATCGATGGCGGCTTGCGCCAGCTTGAAGGCCTGAGCCTGGTGGTGGGTGTCGCGGTCATGCAGGCGCTGCGCGAGCTGGGTATCGCCAAGGCTGGCTTGAAATGGCCTAACGACCTCCTGGTAGACCAGCGCAAGATCGCCGGTATTCTGCTGGAGCTGGTAGGCGACCCTGCGGATGTGTGCCACGTGGTGCTGGGTATCGGCATCAATGTGAACATGCAGTCCACTGACGCGGTCGACCAGCAGTGGACATCCATGCAGCTGGAAGCAGGCAAGGCCATCGATCGCAACCAACTGGTGGCGCTGCTCAACCAGCGCCTGGAGCAATACCTGGCGCTGCACCGGGAGCAGGGCTTCGCCGCCATCCAGTCACTGTGGGAAGCCAATCACGTGTGGCAGGGGCGGGCGGTATCGTTGATCGCTGGTGTCAACCAGGTAGATGGCGTGGTATTGGGCATCGATCACCAGGGTGCCTTGCGCCTGGAGGTTGATGGCGTGGAAAAAAGCTTTAGTGGCGGTGAGCTCAGCCTGAGGTTGCGCAATGATTCTTGAGCTGGACTGCGGTAACAGTTTTATCAAATGGCGCGTTATCGGCGAAGAGGGCGGCGCTCGCCTTGCCGGTGGCGTCGTGGATGCCGATCAGGTGCTCGTCGATGCGGTAAAGGCTATTGATGGCGTCCATCTGCAGCACTGCCGTCTGGTCAGTGTCCGTAATGAGGATGAGACTGGCCGCCTGATGGCGTTGCTGGCGAGCGAGTTTGGCGTACAGCCAGTGAGCGCGCGCCCTTCGCAAGCGCTTGCCGGCGTGCGCAACGGCTACCAGGAATACGAGCGCCTGGGCCTGGACCGCTGGGTTGCGTTGGTGGCAGGTTACAAGCTGGCTGCGCGCGCATGCGTGGTGATCGACCTGGGTACCGCCGTCACCTCCGATTTCGTCGCCCTGGATGGCGAGCACCTGGGCGGGTTCATCTGCCCGGGCATGCCGCTGATGCGGGGGCAGCTACGCACCCATACGCGCAAGATCCGTTATGACGACCAATCCGCTGAGCGTGCCCACGCCAGCCTGGAGCCTGGGCGCAACACGGTAGAGGCGGTAGAGCGCGGTTGTACGTTGATGATGCGTGGTTTCGTGCTCACTCAGCTGGAGCACGCGTCGCAGCTGTGGGGAAATGACTTCACACTATTTCTCACTGGCGGCGATGCCGAGCTGGTAAAGGATGTGGTGCCCCATGCCAGCGTTGTCCCCGACCTGGTGTTCATTGGCCTGGCCATCGCCTGTCCGATCGTTTGAGGTGGTTATGCGCTGGTTATTCCTGCTGTTGGCGGTACTGAACGTTTTCTATTTCGTGTGGCACCAGCAAGAGGCGCCGCTACGGCCCAAGGAAGTCACCTCGCTGTCACTGTACAAAGGCTCGCAGCAAGGTATTCGCCTGCTGAGCGAGTCGGATGACGCCCGTGCGCGAGCTGCGGCAGCTGTAAAACCTGAAAGCCGTGATGAAAATTGCCTGTACCTGGGTGGCTTTTCTCGCCCCGAACAGCTGGCTCCGGTCGCCCAGCGGCTTACCAGCCTGGATATTTCCGCGCGTGCGGTGCCTGTTGCTGCGCCGGAAGGGGTTTCTCATTGGCTGCGTATAGCCCCGGAAAGCCGGCGTTTGCTGGACGAAACCCTGCTTCAGAGACTTTCCAATGATTTCAAAGACTTAAAACAGAAAATAATGTTGTGTGAGGGGTTGCAAGCTCCTTGAATCCTGCATAGAATGGCGCCCGCTCCACAGCGATAAGCGGAAACGCTCAAGGTGTGAAGCGACTGTCAAACGAAGCTAACTTTCAGATTTAATTGAAAAAAACGCTTGACAGCAGGACGGCAAAGGTTGATAATGCCGCCCACGTTCAGGAGGGGTTCCCGAGCGGCCAAAGGGATCAGACTGTAAATCTGACGTCTCAGACTTCGAAGGTTCGAATCCTTCCCCCTCCACCAATTTAGCGTGAGCAGCAAGCTCCGCGGGTATAGTTTAGTGGTAGAACCTCAGCCTTCCAAGCTGATGATGCGGGTTCGATTCCCGCTACCCGCTCCAAGTTTGCTGGTTGTGCAAAGTGTTTCGCTCTTGTAGCTCAGTTGGTAGAGCACACCCTTGGTAAGGGTGAGGTCAGCGGTTCAAATCCGCTCAAGAGCTCCATTACACAGGCAGATATGAAAATATCTGCCTTTGTTTTATAAGTGGTTGAAATCGCTTATTCGGTCCGGCATACTGGTCGGCCTGATTATGTTTTTAGGTCAGTAGCTCAATTGGCAGAGCGACGGTCTCCAAAACCGTAGGTTGGGGGTTCGATTCCCTCCTGACCTGCCAGATTCACTCGGTGATGTCTGGCTTTCTTTTCACAGGATCCTCCTAGATGACCCCTAAGGCTGAAGCCCAAGACTCTCGCTTTGATCTGCTCAAGTGGCTGGTTGTTGTCGCTTTGGTGGTGGTTGGCGTGGTTGGTAATCAGTATTACCACGCATCTCCGATCCTGTACCGGGTGCTTGCACTTCTCGTCATCGCTGGTGTAGCTGCGTTTACCGCGCTGCAGACTGCCAAAGGCAAGTCGTTCTTCGTCCTGGCAAAGGAAGCTCGCACCGAAATCCGTAAAGTCGTATGGCCAACTCGCCAAGAGACCACGCAGACCACGCTGATCGTAGTGGCGGTCGTCCTGGTCATGGCGTTGCTGTTGTGGGGTCTTGATTCCCTGCTCGGCTGGCTTGTTTCCTTGATCGTCGGCTAAGGGTGTCCCGTGGCTAAGCGTTGGTACGTTGTGCATGCCTACTCGGGTTACGAGAAGCATGTTATGCGCTCTTTGATCGAGCGTGTAAAGCTGGCTGGCATGGAAGACGGTTTTGGCGAAATTCTGGTCCCCACTGAAGAAGTGGTGGAAATGCGTAATGGCCAGAAGCGCAAAAGCGAACGTAAGTTCTTCCCAGGCTATGTGCTGGTCCAGATGGAAATGAACGAGGGTACTTGGCACTTGGTCAAGGACACTCCTCGCGTGATGGGCTTCATCGGCGGAACCGCCGACAAGCCTGCACCGATCACCGACAAGGAAGCTGAAGCTATCCTGCGTCGCGTTGCTGACGGTAGCGACAAGCCGAAGCCCAAGACTCTGTTCGAGCCGGGTGAGGTTGTTCGTGTTACTGATGGTCCGTTCGCGGACTTCAACGGTACCGTCGAAGAAGTCAACTACGAAAAGAGCCGGATCCAAGTGGCCGTGCTTATTTTCGGACGCTCTACTCCGGTAGAGCTCGAGTTCAGTCAGGTCGAAAAGGTCTGATTGAAGGCATATCCCATGCCCCGCAGGCGTAAGCTGCGGGGTTTTGTCGTCTCTGGGATAAAACGCAAGCAACCGGGGAGCCTGAATTGGCGCTTGTACCCGATATTGGAGTAGCTCATGGCTAAGAAAATCACGGCTTACATCAAGCTGCAAGTAAAGGCCGGCCAGGCCAACCCTAGCCCGCCCGTCGGCCCGGCTCTGGGTCAACATGGTGTGAACATCATGGAATTCTGCAAGGCCTTCAACGCCCGTACTCAGGGTCAAGAAGTAGGCTTGCCGACTCCAGTTATCATCACTGTCTACAGTGACCGTAGCTTCACCTTCGAAACCAAAAGCACCCCAGCTTCGGTTCTGCTGAAGAAAGCTGCTGGCCTGACCAGCGGTTCCGCACGTCCGAACACCGTTAAAGTCGGTACCGTGACCCGTGCTCAGCTGGAAGAAATCGCCAAGGCCAAAAATGCTGACCTGACCGCTGCCGACATGGACGCCGCTGTGCGCACCATCGCTGGTTCGGCTCGCAGCATGGGCCTCAACGTGGAGGGTGTGTAATGGCTAAGCTGACCAAGCGCCAAAAGGCTATTGCTTCCAAAATCGAAGCTGGCAAAGTCTACAACTTCGAAGAAGCCGCCACTCTGCTGGCCGAGCTGTCGACCGTCAAGTTCAGCGAGTCGTTCGACATCGCCGTGAACCTGGGCGTTGACCCACGTAAATCCGACCAGGTCGTACGTAGCGCTACCGTGCTGCCACACGGCACTGGCAAGACCGTACGTGTAGCTGTCTTCACCCAAGGTCCAGCTGCTGAAGCTGCCCTGGCTGCAGGCGCAGACCGCGTTGGCATGGACGACCTGGCTGCCGAAATGAAAGGCGGCGACCTGAACTATGACGTAGTCATCGCATCGCCTGATGCCATGCGCGTTGTAGGTCAACTGGGTCAGATCCTGGGTCCACGTGGCCTGATGCCTAACCCTAAAGTCGGCACCGTAACTCCAGACGTAGCTAACGCGGTTAAAAACGCCAAGGCTGGTCAGGTTCGTTATCGCACCGACAAAAACGGCATCATCCACACTTCCGTTGGCAAGGTTGGCTTCGAAGCCATCAAGCTGAAGGAAAACGTTGAAGCCCTGATCGCTGATCTGAAGCGTATCAAGCCAGCTTCCTCGAAAGGTATCTACGTCAAGCGCGTCACCCTGAGCACCACTATGGGCCCAGGTCTGGTGATCGATCAGGGTTCCCTGACCGCTTAAGACGTAAAGCAGGGGTGAGCGATCACCCTTGTGGAAAAAATTGGGGTCCCTGCTTTGCGGGGGCTATCCAAGACCGTAGGCGGCGCAAGTCTTAAACCACAAGCCTACGCAGATGGTGCTCCCGGTTCCTCACGGAACTAGACACCAAAACGACATCCGGCCTCGGCCAGATGAAACGGTAACAAGCAGGAGTTAAACCCGTGGCAATTAAACTCGAAGACAAGAAGGCCATCGTCGCTGAAGTCAACGAGGCTGCCAAAGGTGCCCTGTCCGCTGTCGTGGCTGATGCCCGTGGTGTGACTGTAGGCGCTATGACCGGACTCCGTAAAGAGGCCCGCGAAGCTGGCGTATACGTACGTGTTGTACGTAACACCCTGCTCAAGCGCGCTGTTGAAGGCACCGATTACTCGATCCTCAACGACGTGTTCAAAGGCCCGACCTTGATCGCTTTCTCGAAAGAACATCCGGGCGCTGCTGCTCGTATTTTCAAAGAGTTCGCGAAAGGTCAGGACAAGTTCGAGATCAAGGCAGCTGCGTTCGAGGGCAAGTTCCTCGCAGCTAATCAGATCGACGTACTGGCAACGCTGCCGACCCGTGACGAAGCAATTTCCCAGCTGATGAGCGTGATTCAAGGCGCTACCAGCAAATTGGCTCGTACCCTGGCGGCACTTCGCGACCAGAAAGAAGCTGCTGCAGCCTAAGGCTCGCTCACTTCTCGCGTTTTTTGTTTATTTCGATGGTCGCGTAGGCCGTCCCCAAATTCAGGAAAAGAGTCATGTCCATTTCCCAAAACGATATCCTCGAAGCCGTTGGCAACATGTCCGTAATGGAAGTTGTTGAGCTGATCAAAGCTTTCGAAGAAAAATTCGGCGTTACCGCTGCCGCTGCTTCGGCCGGCCCAGCTGCTGCTGCCGCTGTTGTTGAAGAGCAAACCGAGTTCAACGTTGTCCTGGTTGAAGCCGGCGAGAAGAAAGTCAACGTGATCAAGGCCGTTCGTGAACTGACCGGTCTGGGCCTGAAAGAAGCCAAAGAGAAAGTTGACACCGCTCCTCAGGTCGTTGCTGAAGGCGTTTCGAAAGAAGCCGCTGCTGACGCCGCCAAGAAGCTGGAAGAAGCAGGCGCCAAAGTCGAAATCAAGTAATTTCGACCTTGCGTCTCCAGCCCGAGCGTCAAGCGAACGGCTGATGGCTGGTGGCTCTTGCCACCGGCCTTTTTCCGTTATTGGCAGCTGATCAGGTCAGCGCCTCTAACGTGCTTCAACCACCGATGACGGTGGCGCAAACCAAGGGGTTTGCACGATTTTCTGGCCGCTCCCGTCGGGGGAGGCCAAACAAGCAGGTGACCAAGCTGGGGAACGCTGATGGCTTACTCATACACTGAGAAAAAACGTATCCGCAAGGACTTTAGCAAGTTGCCGGACGTCATGGACGTACCGTACCTCTTGGCTATCCAGCTGGATTCGTATCGCGAATTCTTGCAGGCGGGCGCGACCAAGGACCAGTTCCGTGACGTCGGTCTGCATGCGGCCTTCAAATCCGTTTTCCCGATCATCAGCTACTCCGGCAACGCTGCTTTGGAGTACGTTGGTTATCGCCTGGGCGAACCGGCCTTTGATGTCAAAGAATGCGTATTGCGTGGCGTAACGTACGCCGTACCTTTGCGGGTAAAAGTACGCCTGATCATTTTCGACAAAGAATCGTCGAACAAAGCGATCAAGGACATCAAGGAACAAGAAGTCTACATGGGGGAAATCCCCCTGATGACCGAGAACGGTACCTTCGTAATCAACGGTACCGAGCGCGTCATCGTTTCCCAGTTGCACCGTTCGCCTGGTGTGTTCTTCGACCACGACCGTGGCAAGACTCACAGCTCCGGCAAACTGTTGTACTCGGCCCGTATCATTCCTTACCGCGGCTCGTGGCTGGACTTCGAATTCGACCCGAAAGACTGTGTATTCGTCCGGATCGACCGTCGTCGCAAGCTGCCTGCGTCGGTACTGCTGCGCGCACTGGGCTACAGCACCGAGGAAGTCCTCGATGCCTTCTACACCACCAACGTATTCCACGTGCAGGGCGAAAAGCTCAGCCTGGAACTGGTGCCTCAGCGCCTGCGCGGTGAAATTGCCGTCCTGGACATCCTGGATGACACCGGCAAGGTGATCGTCGAGCAGGGCCGTCGTATCACTGCTCGCCACATCAACCAGTTGGAAAAAGCCGGCATCAAAGAGCTGGAAGTTCCGCTGGACTACGTGCTGGGTCGTACTACCGCCAAGGCAATCGTTCACCCGGCAACGGGTGAGATCCTGGCTGAGTGCAACACCGAACTGAGCACCGAGCTGTTGGTGAAGATCGCCAAGGCCCAGGTCGTTCGCATCGAGACGTTGTACACCAACGACATCGACTGCGGTCCGTTCATCTCCGACACCCTGAAGATCGACTCCACCGCCAATCAACTGGAAGCGCTGGTCGAGATCTACCGGATGATGCGTCCTGGCGAGCCGCCAACCAAGGATGCTGCCGAGACCCTGTTCAACAACCTGTTCTTCAGCCCAGAGCGCTACGACCTGTCCGCTGTAGGTCGCATGAAGTTCAACCGTCGTATCGGTCGTACCGAGATCGAAGGTTCGGGCGTGCTGAGCAAGGAAGACATCGTTGCCGTACTGAAGACCCTGGTCGACATCCGTAACGGCAAGGGCATCGTCGACGACATCGACCACCTGGGTAACCGTCGTGTTCGCTGCGTAGGCGAAATGGCCGAGAACCAGTTCCGTGTTGGCCTGGTGCGTGTAGAGCGCGCGGTCAAGGAACGTCTGTCGATGGCCGAAAGCGAAGGCCTGATGCCTCAGGACCTGATCAACGCCAAGCCGGTAGCGGCCGCGGTGAAAGAGTTCTTCGGTTCCAGCCAGCTCTCGCAGTTCATGGACCAGAACAACCCGCTGTCGGAAATTACCCACAAGCGTCGTGTCTCTGCACTCGGCCCTGGTGGTCTGACCCGTGAGCGCGCAGGCTTCGAAGTCCGTGACGTACACCCGACCCACTACGGTCGTGTATGCCCGATCGAGACCCCTGAAGGTCCGAACATCGGCCTGATCAACTCCCTGGCTGCGTACGCTCGCACCAACCAGTACGGCTTCCTGGAAAGCCCGTACCGCGTTGTTAAAGAGGGTGTTGTCACCGACGAGATCGTGTTCCTGTCCGCCATTGAAGAAGCCGATCACGTGATCGCGCAGGCTTCGGCGACCATGAACGAGAACAAGGTCCTGATCGACGAGCTGGTAGCCGTACGTCACCTGAACGAATTCACCGTTAAGGCGCCTGAAGACGTAACCCTGATGGACGTTTCGCCCAAGCAGGTAGTCTCGGTCGCAGCCTCGCTGATCCCGTTCCTGGAGCACGACGACGCCAACCGTGCGTTGATGGGTTCCAACATGCAGCGTCAGGCTGTACCAACCCTGCGTGCCGACAAGCCGCTGGTAGGTACCGGCATGGAGCGCAACGTTGCCCGTGACTCCGGCGTTTGCGTCGTGGCCCGTCGTGGCGGCGTGATCGACTCCGTCGATGCCAGCCGTATCGTTGTTCGCGTGGCGGACGATGAAGTCGAGCCAGGCGAAGCCGGTGTAGACATCTACAACCTGACCAAATACACCCGTTCGAACCAGAACACCTGCATCAACCAGCGTCCGCTGGTGAGCAAGGGTGACCGCGTTCAGCGCAGCGACATCATGGCCGATGGTCCGTCCACCGACATGGGTGAGCTGGCACTGGGCCAGAACATGCGCATCGCGTTCATGGCCTGGAACGGTTTCAACTTCGAAGACTCCATCTGTCTGTCGGAGCGTGTGGTTCAGGAAGACCGCTTCACCACGATCCACATCCAGGAACTGACCTGTGTGGCCCGTGACACCAAGCTTGGCCCAGAGGAAATCACCGCTGACATCCCGAACGTGGGTGAAGCAGCGCTGAACAAGCTGGACGAAGCCGGTATCGTTTACGTAGGTGCCGAAGTCGGCGCCGGCGACATCCTGGTCGGCAAGGTCACTCCGAAAGGCGAGACCCAACTGACTCCGGAAGAGAAACTGCTGCGCGCCATCTTCGGCGAGAAAGCCAGCGACGTTAAGGACACCTCCCTGCGCGTGCCTACCGGCACCAAGGGTACCGTCATCGACGTCCAGGTCTTCACCCGTGACGGCGTTGAGCGTGACGCTCGTGCACTGTCGATCGAGAAGAGCCAGCTGGACGAGATCCGCAAGGATCTGAACGAAGAGTTCCGTATCGTCGAAGGCGCAACCTTCGAACGTCTGCGTCAGGCCCTGGTCGGCCAGATCGTCGATGGTGGTGCCGGCCTGAAGAAAGGTCTGGAAATCACCAACGAAGTCCTGGACGGTCTGGAGCACGGCCAGTGGTTCAAGCTGCGCATGGCCGAAGACGCCCTCAACGAACAGCTGGAGCGTGCCCAGCAGTACATCGTTGACCGCCGTCGCCTGCTGGACGACAAGTTCGAAGACAAGAAGCGCAAACTGCAGCAAGGCGATGACCTGGCTCCAGGCGTGCTGAAAATCGTCAAGGTTTACCTGGCAATCCGTCGCCGCATCCAGCCGGGCGACAAGATGGCCGGTCGTCACGGTAACAAGGGTGTGGTCTCCGTGATCATGCCGGTTGAAGACATGCCGCACGATGCCAATGGCACCCCGGTCGACGTGGTCCTCAACCCGCTGGGCGTACCTTCGCGTATGAACGTCGGTCAGATCCTGGAAACCCACCTGGGCCTCGCGGCCAAGGGCTTGGGCGAAAAGATCAACCGCATGCTCGAAGAGCAGCGTAAAGTCATCGAACTGCGCAAGTTCCTCACCGAGATCTACAACGAGATCGGTGGCCGCCAAGAGAACCTGGAAAGCTTCAGCGACCAGGAAATCCTGGACCTGGCGAAGAACCTGCGTGGCGGCGTTCCTATGGCTACCCCGGTATTCGACGGTGCCAAGGAAAGCGAAATCAAGGCCATGCTGAAACTGGCAGACCTGCCAGAAAGCGGCCAGATGCAGCTGTTCGACGGCCGTACCGGCAACAAGTTCGAGCGTCACGTTACTGTTGGCTACATGTACATGCTGAAACTGAACCACTTGGTGGACGACAAGATGCACGCGCGTTCCACTGGTTCCTACAGCCTGGTTACCCAGCAGCCGCTGGGTGGTAAGGCTCAGTTCGGTGGTCAGCGTTTCGGGGAGATGGAGGTCTGGGCACTGGAAGCTTACGGTGCTGCCTACACCCTGCAAGAAATGCTCACAGTGAAGTCGGACGATGTGAACGGTCGTACCAAGATGTACAAGAACATCGTGGACGGCGATCACCGTATGGAGCCGGGCATGCCCGAGTCCTTCAACGTGTTGATCAAAGAGATTCGTTCCCTCGGTATCGATATCGATCTGGAAACCGAATAACACGCGACGCGAATCGGGAGCAGGCCCCTAAAGCCTGCTCCCTGCTCCGCCAGGAGGAAAGGCCTTGAAAGACCTACTGAATTTGCTGAAAAACCAGGGTCAAGTCGAAGAGTTTGACGCAATCCGTATCGGGTTGGCGTCGCCTGAGATGATCCGTTCGTGGTCGTTCGGTGAAGTTAAAAAGCCGGAAACCATCAACTACCGTACGTTCAAACCTGAGCGTGACGGCCTGTTCTGCGCCAAGATCTTTGGCCCAGTCAAGGACTACGAGTGCCTGTGCGGTAAGTACAAGCGCCTGAAACACCGTGGTGTGATCTGCGAGAAGTGCGGCGTTGAAGTTGCACTGGCCAAGGTTCGTCGTGAGCGCATGGCGCACATCGAACTGGCATCGCCGGTTGCCCACATCTGGTTCCTGAAATCGCTGCCGTCGCGTATCGGCCTGCTGATGGACATGACCCTGCGTGATATCGAACGCGTTCTCTACTTCGAGAGCTATGTCGTTATCGACCCGGGCATGACTACCCTTGAAAAAGGCCAGCTGCTGAACGACGAGCAGTACTTCGAAGCCCTCGAAGAGTTCGGTGACGACTTCGACGCCCGCATGGGTGCCGAGGCTGTCCGCGAGCTGCTGCACGCCATTGACCTGGAACACGAGATCGGCCGCCTGCGCGAAGAGATTCCGCAGACCAATTCGGAAACCAAGATCAAGAAGCTGTCCAAGCGCCTGAAGTTGATGGAAGCCTTCCAGGGTTCCGGCAACCTGCCTGAGTGGATGGTGTTGACCGTTCTGCCGGTTCTGCCGCCAGATCTGCGTCCACTGGTCCCACTGGATGGCGGTCGTTTCGCGACTTCCGACCTCAACGACCTGTATCGTCGAGTGATCAACCGTAACAACCGTCTGAAGCGTCTGCTGGACCTGTCGGCTCCTGACATCATCGTGCGCAACGAAAAGCGCATGCTGCAGGAAGCGGTCGATGCCCTGCTGGACAACGGTCGTCGCGGTCGCGCCATCACCGGTTCGAACAAGCGTCCTCTGAAATCCCTGGCTGACATGATCAAGGGTAAGCAGGGTCGTTTCCGTCAGAACTTGCTCGGTAAGCGCGTTGACTACTCGGGTCGTTCGGTAATTACCGTAGGCCCGACCCTGCGCCTGCACCAGTGCGGTCTTCCGAAGAAGATGGCCCTGGAGCTGTTCAAGCCGTTCATCTTCGGCAAGCTGGAAATGCGTGGTCTGGCGACTACCATCAAGGCCGCCAAGAAGATGGTCGAACGCGAGCTGCCAGAGGTTTGGGACGTTCTTGCCGAAGTGATTCGCGAACACCCCGTGCTGCTCAACCGTGCACCGACCCTTCACCGTCTGGGTATCCAGGCGTTTGAACCAGTACTGATCGAAGGTAAGGCTATCCAGCTGCACCCTCTGGTCTGTGCTGCGTACAACGCCGACTTCGACGGCGACCAGATGGCGGTCCACGTACCGCTGACCCTGGAAGCCCAGCTCGAAGCCCGTGCGCTGATGATGTCGACCAACAACATCCTGTCGCCAGCCAACGGTGAGCCAATCATCGTTCCTTCGCAGGACGTTGTACTGGGTCTGTACTACATGACCCGTGAAGCGATCAACGCCAAGGGCGAAGGCCGCGTGTTTGCCGACCTGCAGGAAGTCGACCGCGTATTCCGCGCCGGCGAAGCAGCTCTGCACGCCAAAATCAAAGTGCGCATCAACGAGACTGTAAACGATCGTGATGGCGGCAGCGTCAAGAACACCCGTATCGTCGACACTACTGTCGGCCGTGCGCTGCTGTTCCAGGTCGTTCCACCAGGCCTGTCGTTCGACGTCGTCAACACGCCGATGAAGAAGAAGGCGATCTCCAAGCTGATCAACCAGTGCTACCGCGTGGTTGGTCTGAAAGAGACCGTTATCTTCGCTGACCAGTTGATGTACACCGGTTTCGCCTACTCGACGATTTCGGGTGTTTCCATCGGTGTTAACGACTTCGTTATCCCGGATGAGAAAGCTCGCATCATCGGTACCGCAACCGACGAAGTGAAAGAGATCGAAAGCCAATACGCTTCCGGCCTGGTAACCCAGGGCGAGAAGTACAACAAGGTGATCGACCTCTGGTCCAAGGCCAACGACGAAGTTTCCAAGGCGATGATGTCCAACCTCTCGAAAGAGAAGGTCATCGACCGTCACGGCAACGAAGTTGACCAGGAATCCTTCAACTCGATGTACATGATGGCTGACTCCGGTGCCCGGGGTTCGGCAGCTCAGATTCGTCAGCTGGCCGGTATGCGTGGTCTGATGGCCAAGCCGGACGGCTCGATCATCGAGACGCCGATCACCGCTAACTTCCGTGAAGGTCTGAGCGTACTCCAGTACTTCATCTCGACTCACGGTGCTCGTAAAGGTCTGGCGGATACCGCGTTGAAAACCGCTAACTCCGGTTACCTGACTCGTCGTCTGGTAGACGTGGCGCAGGATCTGGTAGTTACCGAGATCGACTGTGGCACCGAGCAGGGTCTGCTGATGACCCCGCACATTGAAGGCGGCGACGTTGTAGAGCCGCTGGGTGAACGTGTACTGGGCCGTGTCATCGCCCGTGACGTGTTCAAGCCGGGCACCGACGAAGTCATCGTCCCTGCCGGCACCCTGGTAGACGAGAAGTGGGTAGAGTTCATCGAACTCAACAGCATCGACGAAGTGATCGTTCGCTCGCCGATCAGCTGTGAAACCCGCTACGGCATCTGCGCCAAGTGCTACGGTCGCGACCTGGCTCGTGGTCACCAGGTGAACATCGGTGAAGCGGTCGGCGTTATCGCTGCCCAGTCCATCGGTGAGCCGGGCACCCAGCTGACCATGCGTACGTTCCACATCGGTGGTGCTGCAAGCCGTACCTCGGCTGCCGACAGCGTCCAGGTGAAGAACGGTGGTGTGGTTCGTCTGCACAACCTGAAACACGTTGAACGTGCCGACGGCAACCTGGTTGCTGTGTCCCGTTCCGGTGAGCTGGCCATCGCCGACGACTTCGGTCGCGAGCGCGAGCGCTACAAGCTGCCGTACGGTGCCGTGATCTCGGTGAAGGAAGGCGACAAGGTCGACGCTGGTGCCATCGTGGCCAAGTGGGACCCGCACACCCACCCGATCGTTACCGAAATGAAAGGTACCGTGACCTACGTGGGCATGGAAGAAGGTATTACGATCAAGCGCCAGACCGACGAACTGACCGGTCTGACCAACATCGAAGTACTGGACGCCAAAGACCGTCCGGCAGCTGGCAAGGAAATTCGCCCAGCGGTCAAGATGGTTGGTGTGGACGGCAAGGATCTGTTGCTGCCAGGTACCGACGTACCTGCCCAGTACTTCCTGCCAGCCAACGCCCTGGTCGGCGTGGCGGATGGTGTGCAAGTGGGTGTGGGTGACGTTATCGCCCGTATTCCACAGGAAACTTCGAAAACTCGTGACATCACCGGTGGTCTGCCGCGTGTTGCCGACCTGTTCGAAGCACGTCGTCCGAAAGAAGCCTCGATTCTGGCTGAAGTCAGCGGCACCATCGCCTTCGGTAAAGAGACCAAGGGCAAGCGCCGCCTGGTCATCACCCCGAACGATGGCTCCGATCCGTACGAAGAGCTGATTCCGAAGTGGCGTCACCTGAACGTCTTCGAAGGCGAACAAGTGAACCGCGGCGAAGTTATCTCCGACGGTCCTAGCGATCCGCACGACATCCTGCGTCTGCTGGGTGTGAGCGCGCTCGCCAAGTACATCGTCAACGAGATCCAGGACGTTTACCGTCTGCAAGGCGTGAAGATCAACGACAAGCACATCGAGACCATCCTGCGTCAGATGCTGCGCAAGGTCGAGATTGCCGAGTCGGGCGATTCCAGCTTCATCAAGGGCGACCAGATGGAACTGACTCACGTACTGGGCGAGAACGAGCGCCTGGCAGGTGAAGACAAGTTCATCTCCAAGTTCACCCGTGTGCTGCTGGGTATCACCAAGGCCTCGCTGTCCACCGAATCGTTCATCTCGGCGGCTTCCTTCCAGGAAACCACCCGCGTACTGACCGAAGCGGCGGTAACCGGCAAGCGCGACTACCTGCGCGGCCTGAAAGAAAACGTGGTCGTGGGTCGTCTGATCCCGGCCGGTACCGGTCTGGCATACCACAGCGAGCGCAAGCGTCGCCGTGATGCTGACAAGCCGTTGCGTGTAAGCGCGAGCGAAGTCGAAGCAGCATTGACTGAAGCGCTGAACTCCAGCGGTAACTGACAAGAGCGGGGCCCCGGCGTCTGCGACTGGTGAATTCGGACACAAAATGTCCGGGTTCAGTAGTCGGGGAGGGCGGGGCCTTGTCTTGACTGGGGGCAAGATCCTCTTTAGACTCTTGTACCCCTAAATCTGGCGGGACGTATGTCCTGCCATTTTGCTTTTCTTGCAAGACAATAGCGTCGCAAGACAACAGTGGAGCTAGTAGATGGCAACTATCAACCAGCTGGTACGTCAGCCGCGTAAGCGTATCGTCGAGAAATCCGACGTACCTGCGCTGCAGAACTGCCCGCAACGTCGTGGCGTGTGCACCCGTGTGTACACCACCACGCCGAAAAAACCTAACTCGGCACTGCGTAAAGTATGCCGTGTGCGCCTGACCAACGGTTTCGAGGTTTCCTCGTACATCGGCGGTGAAGGCCACAACCTGCAAGAGCACAGCGTGGTACTGATCCGCGGCGGTCGTGTAAAAGACTTGCCAGGTGTTCGTTACCACACCGTTCGCGGCTCCCTGGATACCTCCGGCGTTAAAGGTCGTAACCAAGGTCGTTCGAAGTACGGTACCAAGCGTCCGAAGTAATGGCCGCTTGCAGCACATTGCAATTATCTATTTTTCTGAGTCGATAAGAGTAAGGTCGGGTCCCGCACCTCAGGGTGGGATGTCCCGAGCTAACCTGAAGACCGTTTGAGGGCTTATCCATGCCAAGAAGACGCGTAGCAGCCAAGCGCGAAGTGCTTGACGATCCAAAATACGGCAGCCAAATCCTGGCCAAGTTCATGAACCACGTGATGGAAAGCGGCAAGAAAGCCGTTGCCGAGCGTATCGTTTATGGCGCGCTGGACAAGGTTAAAGAACGTAAGAACAGCGACCCCCTGGAAATCTTCGAGAAAGCTCTCGACGCCATCGCTCCGCTGGTCGAAGTAAAGTCGCGCCGTGTAGGCGGTGCTACTTACCAGGTCCCGGTTGAAGTTCGTCCTTCCCGTCGTAACGCCCTGGCAATGCGCTGGCTGGTAGACTTCGCGCGCAAGCGCGGTGAAAAGTCGATGGCCCTGCGTTTGGCCGGCGAACTGTTGGACGCTGCCGAAGGCAAAGGTGCTGCAGTTAAGAAGCGTGAAGACGTTCACCGTATGGCTGAAGCCAACAAAGCGTTCTCGCACTACCGCTTCTAAATCCAGCGTCAATAATTTTGCGAGGGCTTTATGGCTCGTACAACTGATATCAAACGCTACCGTAACATCGGTATCGTTGCTCACGTGGACGCGGGTAAAACCACGACTACTGAGCGCGTCCTGTTCTACACAGGCGTGAACCACAAAATGGGCGAGGTGCATGATGGCGCCGCGACCATGGACTGGATGGTGCAAGAGCAGGAGCGGGGTATTACCATTACTTCCGCTGCTACTACTGCCTTCTGGGCTGGTTCGACCAAGCAGTTCGAGAAGCATCGCTTCAACATCATCGATACCCCCGGCCACGTTGACTTCACCATTGAAGTAGAACGTTCGCTGCGCGTACTCGACGGTGCTGTCGTTGTGTTCTGTGGTACTTCGGGCGTTGAGCCGCAGTCGGAAACCGTATGGCGTCAAGCCAACAAATACGGCGTCCCACGTCTGGTTTACGTCAACAAGATGGACCGTGCCGGCGCAAACTTCCTGCGCGTGATCGGTCAGATCAAGCAGCGTCTGGGCCACACTCCGGTGCCAATCCAGCTCGCTATCGGTTCGGAAGACAACTTCCAGGGCCAGATCGACCTGATGACCATGGAAGCCGTCTACTGGGACGACGCTGACAAGGGCATGGCTCCACGTCGCGAAGCTATCCCTGCAGAACTGCAGGAGCTGGCTGAAGAGTGGCGCAGCAACATGGTAGAGGCTGCTGCCGAAGCCAACGAAGACCTGATGAACAAGTACCTGGAAGGCGAAGAGCTGACGATCGAAGAGATCAAGTCTGCTCTGCGTCAGCGTACTATCGCTGGTGAAATCGTTCTGGCTGTCTGCGGTTCCTCGTTCAAGAACAAGGGCGTTCCCCTGGTTCTGGACGCCGTTATCGACTACCTGCCTGCCCCAATCGACATTCCTGCCATCAAGGGTTCCGACCCGGATGACGAGACTGTTGCCATGGAGCGTCATGCAGACGACAACGAGCCGTTCTCGGCTCTGGCGTTCAAGATCGCTACCGACCCATTCGTGGGTACCCTGACCTTCGCTCGCGTTTACTCGGGCGTGTTGAGCTCCGGCGACGGCGTGATCAACTCGGTCAAGGGCAAGAAAGAGCGTGTGGGTCGTATGGTGCAAATGCACGCAAACACCCGCGAAGAGATCAAGGAAGTACGCGCTGGCGACATCGCGGCCCTGATCGGCATGAAGGACGTCACCACTGGTGACACCCTGTGCTCCGCTGACAAGCCAATCATCCTGGTTCGCATGGACTTCCCGGAGCCGGTTATTTCGGTTGCCGTTGAGCCAAAAACCAAGGATGACCAGGAAAAAATGGGTATCGCACTGGGCAAACTTGCTCAGGAAGACCCTTCTTTCCGCGTCAAGACCGACGAAGAGACTGGTCAAACGATCATCTCGGGTATGGGCGAGTTGCACCTGGACATCCTGGTTGACCGGATGCGCCGTGAGTTCAACGTTGAAGCCAACATCGGTAAACCACAAGTTTCCTATCGTGAGAAGATCACGAAGGCTTGTGAGATCGAAGGCAAGTTCGTTCGCCAGTCCGGCGGCCGTGGCCAGTTCGGCCATTGCTGGATCCGTTTTGCTCCGGCAGAAGAGGGTCAGGAAGGTCTGGAGTTCGTGAACGAAGTAGTTGGTGGTGTGGTTCCTAAGGAATACATCCCTGCTATCCAGAAGGGCATTGAAGAGCAGATGAAGAACGGTGTTGTTGCCGGCTATCCGCTCATCGGCCTGAAGGCTACTGTGTTCGATGGCTCTTACCACGACGTCGACTCCAACGAGATGGCGTTCAAGGTGGCAGCCTCCATGGCGACCAAGCAACTGGCCTCGAAAGGTGGCGGTGTTGTTCTTGAGCCGATCATGAAGGTTGAAGTTGTAACACCTGAGGACTACATGGGCGACGTGATGGGTGACCTGAACCGTCGTCGCGGTCTGATCCAGGGTATGGAAGACACGGTTTCCGGCAAAGTTATCCGCGCCGAAGTTCCGTTGGGTGAGATGTTCGGTTATGCGACCGACGTCCGCTCCATGTCCCAGGGTCGCGCGAGCTACTCTATGGAATTCTCCAAATACTCCGAAGCTCCGTCGAACATCGTCGAAGCTATCGTTAAAAAACAAGGCTGATTCAGCCCTTTAGGCTAGGAGTTCACTGTCGTGGCTAAAGAAAAATTTGACCGTACCTTACCTCACGTAAACGTTGGCACCATCGGCCACGTTGACCACGGTAAAACCACCCTGACCGCTGCTCTGACTCGCGTCTGCTCCGAAGTTTTCGGTTCGGCCGTTGTTGAGTTCGACAAGATCGACTCGGCTCCAGAAGAAAAAGCGCGTGGTATCACCATCAACACCGCTCACGTTGAGTACAACTCGACTATTCGTCACTACGCTCACGTTGACTGCCCAGGTCACGCTGACTACGTGAAGAACATGATCACCGGTGCTGCCCAGATGGACGGCGCGATCCTGGTTTGCTCGGCCGCCGATGGTCCGATGCCACAAACCCGTGAGCACATCCTGCTGTCCCGTCAGGTTGGCGTTCCGTACATCGTGGTCTTCCTGAACAAGGCTGACCTGGTAGACGACGCTGAGCTGCTGGAACTGGTTGAGATGGAAGTTCGTGACCTGCTGTCGACCTACGACTTCCCAGGCGACGACACTCCGATCATCATCGGTTCGGCTCGTATGGCGCTGGAAGGCAAAGACGACAACGAAATGGGCACCACTGCCGTTCGTAAGCTGGTCGAAACTCTGGACACCTACATCCCAGAGCCAGAGCGCGCTATCGACAAGCCGTTCCTGATGCCGATCGAAGACGTATTCTCGATCTCGGGTCGTGGTACCGTGGTTACCGGTCGTATCGAGCGTGGCATCGTCCGCGTTCAAGACGCCCTGGAAATCGTTGGTCTGCGTGACACCACCACCACCACCTGCACCGGCGTTGAGATGTTCCGCAAGCTGCTGGACGAAGGTCGTGCTGGCGAGAACTGCGGCGTCCTGCTGCGTGGTACCAAGCGTGACGACGTTGAGCGTGGCCAGGTTCTGGTCAAGCCAGGTTCGGTCAAGCCGCACACCAAGTTCACCGCAGAAGTCTACGTTCTGTCGAAAGAAGAAGGCGGTCGTCACACTCCGTTCTTCAAAGGCTACCGTCCTCAGTTCTACTTCCGTACCACTGACGTGACCGGTAACTGCGAACTGCCGGAAGGCGTTGAAATGGTAATGCCAGGCGATAACATTCAGATGACTGTTACCCTGATCAAGACCATCGCAATGGAAGACGGCCTGCGTTTCGCTATCCGTGAAGGCGGTCGTACCGTCGGCGCTGGCGTCGTAGCCAAAATCATCGAGTAATCGATGATCGCTTGAAAAAGGCCCCCGCTTTTGCGGGGGCTTTTTTATTGGGTTGACACCCAGTCAGGCGGTCTATAGAATCACGCCTCCTTTTAACGGGCGTAGTGCGCCCGGTGGGAATAGCAGCCTGGAGTCTGAAATCCAATGCAAAATCAGCAAATCCGTATCAGGTTGAAGGCTTTTGACCATCGCCTGATCGACCAATCCACCCAGGAAATCGTGGAAACCGCGAAACGTACTGGTGCTCAAGTGCGTGGTCCAATTCCACTGCCTACTCGCAAAGAGCGGTTCACCGTTCTGGTCTCCCCGCACGTCAACAAAGACGCGCGTGACCAGTACGAGATCCGTACTCATAAGCGCGTTCTGGACATCGTCCAGCCAACGGATAAAACCGTTGATGCGCTGATGAAGCTTGATCTTGCGGCAGGTGTGGAAGTGCAGATCAGCCTCGGCTAAGACAGGGTCTTAGTCGTGTAACGCTCTGAAATGGGCGGCCATAGCGGGTGAAAGCCCCGTACACTCATGAGGTTTACAACATGACTATTGGTGTAGTCGGTCGAAAATCCGGTATGACCCGTATTTTCACCGAAGAAGGTGTCTCCATTCCGGTCACGGTCATTGAGATCGAGCCGAATCGCGTCACCCAGTTCAAAACTGAAGAGACCGATGGCTATCGTGCAGTGCAAGTCACTGTAGGTGAGCGTCGTGCTTCGCGTGTGACTGCTGCTCAAGCAGGTCACTTCGCTAAAGCGAACGTTGCCGCTGGTCGCGGTGTCTGGGAATTCCGTCTTGAAGACGGCGAGTACCAGGCTGGCGACTTGATCAATGCTGAAATCTTCGCTGCAGGCCAACTGGTAGACGTTACCGGTCAGTCCAAGGGTAAAGGCTTTGCCGGTACCATCAAGCGTTGGAATTTCCGCGGTCAAGATAACACCCACGGTAACTCCGTTTCCCACCGCGTCCCTGGCTCTATCGGCCAGTGCCAGACTCCTGGTCGTGTATTCAAGGGCAAAAAAATGTCCGGTCATATGGGCGCTGAGCGCGTGACCGTGCAGTCCCTGGAAGTTGTGCGCGTCGACGCTGAACGCAATCTGCTGCTCGTCAAGGGTGCTGTTCCTGGCGCTACTGGCGGCAACCTGGTTGTGCGTCCGGCAGCCAAGGCTCGCGGTTAAGGGGAAGCTGAAATGCAATTGAATGTAAATGACGCTCAAGCGATCGAAGTTTCCGAACTGACTTTCGGCGGCGAGTTCAACGAGACGCTGGTTCACCAAGCAGTCGTGGCCTACATGGCTGGCGGCCGTCAAGGTAGCAAGCAGCAAAAAACCCGTTCCGACGTTTCCGGTGGCGGCAAGCGCCCATGGCGTCAGAAAGGTACTGGCCGTGCTCGTGCCGGTACCATCCGTAGCCCAATCTGGCGCGGCGGCGGTACCACCTTTGCAGCGCGTCCTCAGGACCACTCGCAAAAGCTGAACAAGAAGATGTACCGCGCTGCCCTGCGCTCCATCCTTGCTGAGCTGGTACGTACCGATCGTCTGGTCGTGGTTCAGGACTTCGCTGTTGAAGCTCCAAAAACCAAAGACCTGCTGAACAAGCTGAACGGCATGGGTCTGACTGACGTCCTGATCGTGTCTGACGCTGTTGATCAGAACCTGTACCTGGCTGCTCGCAACCTGCCTCACGTCGACGTACGTGACGTGCAAGGTTCCGATCCAGTTAGTCTGATCGCATACGACAAGGTGTTGATCACCGTGTCGGCCGTGAAGAAATTCGAGGAGCTGCTGGGATGAACCAGGAACGCGTATTTAAAGTTCTGCTTGGCCCGCACGTTTCCGAGAAGGCTACGGTTCTGGCAGACAAAAAAGGTCAGTTCGTTTTCAAGGTTGCTACTGATGCAACCAAGCTGGAAATCAAGAAGGCCGTCGAAAGCCTGTTCAGCGTGAAAGTAGAGCGTGTGACTACCCTGAACGTTCTGGGTAAAAGCAAGCGCACTGCTCGCGGTCTGGGCAAGCGTAATGACTGGAAGAAGGCAGTTATCTCCCTTCAGCCAGGCCAAGATCTCGATTTCAGCAGCAGTGCTGAGTAAGGAAGGGGTGCATCATGGCAATCGTTAAATGCAAACCGACTTCCCCTGGCCGCCGTTTTGTGGTCAAGGTGGTCAACCAGGAGCTGCACAAAGGCGCTCCTCACGCACCGCTGCTCGAGAAAAAATCGAAGTCTGGTGGTCGTAACAACAATGGCCGCATCACTACTCGTCACGTAGGTGGTGGTCACAAGCAGCATTACCGTCTGGTCGACTTCCGTCGCAACGACAAGGATGGCATCGCTGCCACCGTCGAGCGTATCGAATACGATCCAAACCGTACTGCTCACATCGCACTGCTGCTGTACGCAGACGGCGAGCGCCGCTACATCATCGCCCCTAAAGGCGTGAGTGCTGGCGACCAGCTGATCGCAGGCGCTCTGGCTCCAATCAAGCCAGGCAACTCCCTGCAACTGCGCAACATCCCAGTGGGTAGCACCATTCACGGCATCGAACTGAAGCCGGGCAAAGGTGCTCAAATCGCTCGTTCCGCTGGTGCCTCGGCTCAGCTGATCGCTCGCGAAGGTGTCTATGTGACCCTGCGTCTGCGCTCTGGTGAAATGCGTAAAGTCCTGGCTGAATGCCGTGCGACCCTGGGTGAAGTCTCGAACTCCGAGCACAGCCTGCGTTCGCTGGGTAAAGCTGGTGCCAAACGCTGGCGTGGCGTTCGCCCAACCGTTCGTGGTGTTGCCATGAACCCGGTTGACCACCCACATGGTGGTGGTGAAGGTCGTACCTCCGGTGGTCGTCATCCGGTATCGCCATGGGGCTTCCCGACTAAGGGCGCGAAGACTCGTGGTAATAAGCGTACCGACAAAATGATCGTCCGTCGTCGCAAGTAAATAGAGGGATACGACAGTGCCACGTTCTCTGAAAAAAGGTCCTTTTATTGATCTTCACCTACTGAAGAAGATCGAAGTGGCGGCGGAAAAGAACGATCGCAAACCAGTTAAGACCTGGTCGCGTCGTTCGATGATCCTGCCACAAATGGTCGGTCTGACCATCGCAGTACACAACGGTCGTCAGCACGTCCCCGTTCTCGTGAACGAAGACATGGTCGGCCACAAACTGGGCGAGTTCGCCGGTACCCGCACTTATCGCGGGCACGTGGCTGACAAGAAAGCCAAGCGTTAAGGGGTAAGGAAATGGAAGTAGCCGCTAAGTTGTCGGGCGCTCGAATCTCCGCCCAGAAAGCCCGCTTGGTCGCCGACCAGATCCGCGGGAAGAAGGTGGGCGAAGCGCTCAACCTGCTGGCTTTTAGCAGTAAAAAAGCCGCGGAAATCATCAAGAAAGTGCTGGAGTCGGCCGTAGCCAACGCCGAGCACAACGAAGGCGCAGACGTTGATGACCTGAAGGTCAGCACCGTTTTCGTCAACGAAGGGCGTTCGCTGAAGCGCATCATGCCGCGTGCCAAAGGCCGCGCTGATCGCATCGTCAAGCGGTCTTGCCATATCACTGTCAAGGTTGCTGACAAGTAACGGAGTCGATCAGATGGGTCAGAAAGTACATCCCATTGGCATTCGCCTGGGAATCGTCAAGGAGCACACCTCCGTCTGGTACGCAGACGGTCGGACTTATGCGGACTACTTGTTCGCAGATCTGAAGGTGCGTGAGTATCTCCAAGACAAACTAAAAAGCGCGTCCGTAAGCCGTATCGATATCCATCGTCCGGCTCAAACTGCACGCATCACCATCCACACCGCTCGTCCTGGTATCGTTATTGGGAAGAAAGGTGAAGATGTTGAGAAACTGCGTCAGGACCTGACCAAGCAGATGGGTGTGCCTGTGCACATCAATATCGAAGAAATCCGCAAGCCGGAACTCGACGGTATGCTGGTTGCCCAGAGCGTAGCTCAGCAGCTGGAGCGTCGCGTAATGTTCCGTCGCGCTATGAAGCGCGCCGTACAGAACGCAATGCGCATTGGTGCCAAAGGCATCAAGATCCAAGTGAGCGGTCGTCTCGGCGGTGCTGAAATCGCACGTACTGAATGGTATCGCGAAGGTCGTGTGCCACTGCACACCCTGCGTGCCGACATCGACTATGCCAACTACGAAGCTCACACCACTTACGGTGTGATCGGTGTGAAGGTTTGGATTTTCAAAGGCGAAGTAATTGGTGGTCGCCAAGAAGAACTGAAACCACAAGCACCAGCGCCTCGTAAAAAAGCTGCTAAGTAAGGGGTACGCCAAATGTTGCAACCTAAGCGTACGAAGTTCCGCAAGCAGATGACTGGCCACAACCGTGGCCTGGCACTGCGCGGTAGCAAAGTCAGCTTCGGCGAGTTCGCCTTGAAAGCTGTTGCCCGCGGTCGTCTCACCGCCCGTCAGATCGAGTCGGCACGTCGTGCTCTGACCCGTCACGTAAAACGTGGCGGCAAGATCTGGATCCGTGTATTCCCGGACAAGCCGATCTCCAAGAAGCCTCTCGAAGTGCGGATGGGTAAAGGTAAAGGTTCCGTCGAGTACTGGGTTGCCCAGATTCAGCCAGGCAAAGTCCTGTACGAAATCGAGGGTGTTTCTGAAGAGCTGGCGCGTGAGGCATTCGCCTTGGCAGCTGCAAAGCTGCCTCTCGCCACCTCCTTTGTTAAGCGGACGGTGATGTGATGAAAGCGAATGAACTTCGTGAAAAATCAGCACAGCAACTGAACGAGCAATTGCTCGGCTTGCTGCGCGACCAGTTCAATCTGCGTATGCAGAAAGCAACTGGCCAGTTGGGGCAGTCTCACCTGCTCTCGCAAGTTAAGCGTGACATCGCTCGCGTGAAAACTGTGCTCAACCAGCAGGCAGGTAAGTGATCATGGCTGAAGCCGAAAAAACCGTCCGTACGCTGACTGGCCGTGTTGTCAGCGACAAGATGGACAAGACCATCACCGTATTGATCGAGCGTCGCGTTAAGCACCCGATCTACGGTAAATACGTTAAGCGTTCGACTAAGCTGCACGCGCACGACGAAACCAACCAATGCCACATCGGCGACAAAGTTTCGATTCGTGAAACTCGTCCGCTGGCCAAGACTAAGTCCTGGGCACTGGTTGAAGTTCTCGAACGCGCTGTGGAAGTCTAAGGGCTAGGGGTCGGAGAAATTATATGATTCAGACTCAATCCATGCTCGATGTGGCCGATAACAGCGGCGCTCGTCGCGTTATGTGCATCAAGGTGCTGGGTGGCTCGCATCGTCGTTACGCTGGTATCGGTGACATCATCAAAGTTACCGTGAAGGAAGCAATTCCTCGCGGTAAGGTGAAAAAAGGCCAAGTGATGACTGCTGTCGTAGTCCGCACTCGCCACGGTGTTCGTCGCGCTGACGGCTCCATTATCCGCTTTGATGGCAACGCTGCTGTTCTGCTGAACAACAAGCAAGAGCCGATCGGCACCCGTATCTTTGGGCCAGTGACCCGTGAACTTCGTACTGAGAAGTTCATGAAGATCGTCTCGCTCGCCCCAGAAGTGCTGTAAGGAGATCCGACATGCAAAAGATTCGTCGTGACGACGAGATCATCGTGATCGCCGGCAAAGACAAAGGTAAGCGCGGTAAGGTGCTGAAGGTGCTCGCTGACGACCGTCTGGTCGTTGGTGGGATCAACCTGGTGAAGCGTCATACCAAGCCTAACCCGATGTCGGGCGTACAGGGCGGTATCGTCGAGAAAGAAGCGCCTCTGCACGCTTCCAACGTCGCCATTTTCAACGGCGAAACCAACAAGGCTGACCGCGTTGGTTTCAAAGTAGAAGAAGGCAAAAAAATTCGTGTCTTCAAGTCGACCCAAAAAGCGGTTGATGCTTGAACACTGCTAGGTAGAAGACCATGGCACGACTGAAAGAGATTTATCGGAAGGAAATCGCTCCCAAGCTTAAGGAAGAACTTAAGCTGGCGAACGTGATGGAAGTTCCGCGCGTTACCAAAATCACCCTGAACATGGGTCTGGGCGAAGCGATCGGCGACAAAAAAGTCATCGAGCACGCTGTTGCCGACATGGAAAAAATCACCGGCCAGAAGGCTGTCGTTACTTACGCTCGTAAGTCGATTGCAGGCTTCAAGGTCCGTGAGGGCTGGCCGATTGGCGTCAAGGTTACCCTGCGTCGCGATCGTATGTACGAATTCCTGGACCGCCTGCTGGCGATCTCCCTGCCTCGGGTACGCGACTTCCGCGGCCTGAATGCCAAGTCCTTCGATGGTCGTGGCAACTACAGCATGGGCGTGAAAGAGCAGATCATTTTCCCGGAAATCGATTACGACAAGATCGATGCTCTGCGCGGTCTGGACATTACCCTGACCACCACTGCTCGTTCGGATGAAGAAGGCCGCGCTCTGCTGCGTGCTTTCAACTTCCCGTTCCGCAACTGATTGGAGTAGGAAAATGGCCAAGAAGAGCATGAAGAACCGTGAGCTGAAGCGTCAGCTGACGGTAGCAAAATACGCCAAGAAGCGTGCTGAGCTGAAAGCTATCATCGTGAATCTGAACGCAAGTGACGAAGACCGTTGGAATGCTTCCGTAGCTCTGCAGAAGCAGCCACGTGACGCAAGCGCCTCGCGCATGCGTAACCGCTGCCGCATCACTGGTCGTCCACACGGCGTTTACCGCAAGTTCGGCCTGGGCCGTAACAAGCTGCGTGAAGCAGCAATGCGCGGTGACGTACCAGGTCTGGTTAAAGCCTCCTGGTAAGCCGTACTCCCAAAGTCCTGGCGGGCAGCTGAGCAATCAGCCGACCGCCGGTGACCTTGAGATCGAATCAAGCCCCTCACGGGGCTTGATTCATTTCTGGGGTATGTCTAGAATGACCGGCTCGCCTGAGCCTGGGTTTTCGGACCGCAGTCTGCTCGGCGACGTAGTAGCCGCAAGGTTAAAATTTTCTGTAACAGGAGCGTCTAGCCCATGAGTATGCAGGACCCGTTAGCGGACATGCTAACTCGAATCCGTAATGCCCAGATGGCTGAAAAGTCCGTCGTAAGCATGCCGTCTTCCACGTTGAAGGTAGCTGTAGCCAAAGTTCTGAAGGACGAAGGTTATATCGCGGGTTATCAGGTAAGCAGCGAAGCAAAACCGTCGCTTTCCATCGAGCTGAAGTACTTCGAAGGCCGTCCAGTCATCGAAGAAGTCAAACGCGTAAGTCGTCCAGGTCTGCGTCAGTACAAGTCCGTCGATGAGCTGCCAAAAGTTCGTGGCGGTCTCGGCGTATCCATCGTCTCCACCAACAAAGGTGTGATGACGGATCGTGCTGCGCGCGCTGCCGGTGTCGGCGGCGAAGTTCTTTGCACAGTGTTCTAAGGGGGGATAAGCATGTCTCGCGTCGCTAAGAACCCCGTAAAGCTGCCGGCTGGTGTCGAAGTCAAATTCGTCGGCCAACAGCTTTCGGTGAAGGGTGCCAAGGGCACTCTGGAACTGAATGTTCACTCGTCCGTTGAAGTCGTTGAAGAAGCTGGTGAGCTGCGTTTCGCTGCTCGCAATGGCGATCAACAGACCCGTGCAATGGCCGGTACCACTCGTGCCCTGGTCAACAACATGGTGCAAGGCGTAAGCCAAGGCTTCGAGCGCAAGCTCCAGCTGGTCGGTGTTGGTTACAAGGCACAAGCAAAAGGCACAGTGCTGAACCTGGCTCTCGGCTTCTCGCACCCAGTGGACTACGAACTGCCGGAAGGCATCACCGCTGAGACTCCTAGCCAGACCGATATCCTGATCAAGGGCATCGACAAGCAGCTGGTGGGTCAAGTGGCCGCTGAAATCCGCGATTTCCGTCCACCAGAGCCTTACAAAGGTAAGGGTGTGCGTTACGCGGACGAAGTCGTCCGTCGTAAAGAAGCCAAGAAGAAGTAGGGCATAGCAAATGACCGACAAAAAAGTTACTCGACTGCGTCGCGCTCGCAAAGCACGCCTGAAAATGCACGAACTCGAAGTCGTGCGTCTCTGCGTGTTCCGCTCTTCGCAGCACATCTATGCCCAGGTCATCTCGGCCGACGGCAGCAAAGTCCTGGCAAGCGCCTCGACTTTGGACAAAGAACTGCGTGATGGCGCCACTGGCAACATCGACGCGGCCACTAAGGTTGGCCAGCTGGTCGCTTCGCGTGCGAAAGCCGCAGGCGTCTCGCAGGTGGCTTTCGACCGCTCTGGCTTCAAGTACCACGGCCGCGTGAAAGCGCTGGCTGATGCTGCTCGTGAAGCTGGGCTGGAGTTCTAAGTTATGTCAAATAACGACCAAAAGCGCGACGAAGGCTACATTGAGAAGCTGGTTCAAGTTAACCGCGTAGCCAAAACCGTTAAAGGCGGCCGTATCTTCACCTTCACCGCGTTGACCGTGGTTGGTGATGGTAAAGGCCGTGTAGGCTTCGGCCGTGGCAAGTCGCGTGAAGTGCCTGCTGCGATCCAGAAGGCTATGGAAGCTGCTCGTCGCAACATGATTCAAGTGGACCTGAACGGTACCACCCTGCAGTACGCCCTGAAATCCGCCCACGGCGCTTCGAAGGTCTACATGCAGCCTGCTTCTGAAGGTACCGGCATCATCGCCGGCGGCGCAATGCGTGCCGTACTGGAAGTTGCTGGTGTTCAGAACGTCCTGGCCAAGTGCTACGGTTCGACCAACCCAGTGAACGTGGTACACGCCACCTTCAAGGGTCTGAAAACCATGCAATCCCCGTCGTCCATTGCTGCCAAGCGCGGCAAGAGCGTTGAGGAGATCGTCTGATCATGGCTACCGTTAAAGTTACGCTGATCAAAAGCATGACCGGCCGCATCCCTAACCACAAACTGTGCGTTAAGGGTCTGGGTCTGCGTCGCATCGGTCACACTGTAGAAGTCCAGGATACTCCCGAGAACCGCGGGATGATCAACAAGGCTTACTACATGCTGCGCGTTGAGGGCTAATCGATGAAACTCAATGATCTGAGTCCAGCGCCGGGTTCCCGTCGCGAAAAGCATCGTCCGGGCCGTGGTATCGGTAGCGGTTTGGGTAAGACTGGTGGCCGTGGTCACAAAGGTCAGACCTCCCGCTCCGGTGGCACCATCGCTCCAGGCTTTGAAGGCGGTCAACAGCCGCTGCACCGTCGTCTGCCGAAGTTCGGCTTCGTTTCCCTGAAAGCCATGGACCGCGCAGAAGTGCGTCTGTCCGAGCTGGCCAAAGTGGAAGGCGACGTGGTAACCGTTCAGTCCCTGAAGGACGCCAACGTGATTAACCAGAACGTTCAGCGTGTGAAAATCATGCTGTCGGGCGAAGTTACTCGCGCTGTCACCATCAAGGGCATCGCAGCCACCAAAGGTGCGCGTGCGGCTATCGAAGCAGCTGGCGGCAAGTTCGAGGAATAAATGGCTAAGCAAGGTGCTCTCTCAGCGCTAGGCAAAGGCGGGTTGTCCGAACTCTGGGCTCGTCTGCGTTTCCTGTTCCTGGCGATTATCGTCTACCGAATCGGCGCGCACATCCCAGTTCCAGGTATCAACCCGGACCGTCTGGCGGACCTGTTTCGACAGAATGAGGGGACCATTCTTAGCTTGTTCAACATGTTTTCCGGCGGCGCGCTGGAACGTATGAGCATCTTTGCACTGGGGATCATGCCGTACATCTCGGCATCGATCATCATGCAACTGATGACCGTCGTCAGCCCGCAGCTGGAGCAGTTGAAGAAGGAAGGTGAAGCTGGCCGTCGCAAGATCAGCCAGTACACCCGCTACGGCACCGTCATCCTGGCTTTGGTTCAAGCAACTGGCATGGCCATTGGCTTGGCCAACCAGGGTGTTTCGTTCTCTGCTGGCATTAGCTTCTATTTCGTTGCGGTCTCCACGTTTGTGGCGGGTGCAATGTTCATGATGTGGCTGGGCGAGCAGATTACCGAGCGCGGTGTTGGCAACGGTATCTCGATGTTGATTTTTTCGGGTATCGTCGCCGGTCTTCCGAGAGCAGTCGGGCAGTCTTTCGAGTCTGCGCGTCAGGGTGATATCAACATTTTCGCCCTGGTAGCTGTCGGTGTGCTGGCAGTAGCGATTATCGGCTTCGTGGTGTTCATCGAGCGTGGTCAGCGTCGTATTGCTGTTCACTACGCCAAGCGTCAGCAGGGCCGCAAGGTTTTCGCTGCGCAGACGAGCCACTTGCCGCTGAAAGTGAACATGGCGGGCGTCATTCCTGCTATTTTCGCGAGCAGCATTTTGCTGTTCCCGGCTTCGCTGGGTGCCTGGTTCGGTCAGTCTGCTGGTATGGGCTGGCTGCAGGATCTCTCGCAGTCGATCGCTCCTGGTCAGCCGTTGAATATTCTGCTGTTTAGTGCAGGGATTATTTTCTTCTGCTTCTTCTATACGGCGTTGATGTTCAATCCGAAAGACGTAGCGGAAAACCTGAAGAAGTCCGGTGCCTTTATTCCGGGCATCCGTCCTGGCGAGCAGTCGGCGCGCTACATTGATGGCGTTCTGACCCGTTTGACCATGTTCGGTGCTCTCTACATGACGGCCGTCTGTCTGCTTCCCCAGTTCCTGGTGGTCGCGGCAAACGTACCGTTCTACCTTGGCGGGACCTCGTTGCTGATCGTGGTAGTGGTTGTGATGGACTTCATGTCCCAAGTACAATCGCACCTCGTTTCACACCAGTACGAATCCCTGATGAAGAAAGCCAACCTGAAGGGCTACGGCAGCAGCAGCTTGCTGCGCTGAAGACCCATAAGGTTCGAGGAGTTGGTGATGAAAGTTCGTGCATCGGTGAAAAAGCTGTGCCGCAACTGCAAAATTATTCGCCGCGAAGGTGTCGTTCGAGTAATTTGCAGCGCGGAACCACGTCACAAACAGCGCCAAGGCTGAGTGTGATCTGTGCTACAAGCCCAGCAGCTAGTGCGCTGCTGGGTTGATTATTTTGTATTACAGCGATATTATCTCGCGCCCCATTTCTTGGCTTCCGGGGCGTAGGTAGCTGTCAATTGGAGTCCCACTGAATGGCCCGTATTGCAGGCGTCAACATTCCAGATAACAAGCACACTGTTATCTCGCTGACCTACATCTATGGTGTTGGTCGCACAACTGCACAGAAGATCTGTGCAGACACTGGGGTCAACCCAGCCGCAAAGATCAAGGATCTGAGCGACGAGCAGATTGAACAGCTGCGTGGCGAAGTGGCGAAGTTCACCACTGAAGGTGATCTGCGCCGCGAAATCAACATGAAAATCAAGCGCTTGATGGATCTGGGCTGCTACCGTGGCCTGCGTCATCGTCGTGGTCTTCCAGTGCGCGGTCAGCGTACCAAGACCAACGCGCGTACCCGTAAAGGTCCGCGTAAGCCGATCCGCAAGTAATCGCACCAGCGAATCGACAGGAATTTAGTCATGGCAAAACCTGCTGCTCGTCCTCGTAAAAAAGTAAAAAAGACAGTGGTTGATGGCATCGCCCACATCCACGCGTCTTTCAACAACACCATCGTGACCATTACCGATCGTCAAGGTAACGCCCTGTCCTGGGCTACTTCCGGCGGTTCGGGTTTCCGCGGTTCTCGCAAGTCCACCCCGTTCGCTGCTCAAGTAGCTGCTGAACGTGCTGGTCAAGCTGCGCTGGAATATGGCCTGAAAAACCTCGACGTAAACGTCAAAGGTCCAGGTCCAGGTCGTGAATCCGCTGTCCGTGCTTTGAACGGCTGTGGCTACAAGATCGCCAGCATCACCGACGTGACGCCAATCCCGCATAACGGGTGCCGTCCGCCGAAGAAGCGCCGCGTGTAATTCAGGAGACGATAGATAATGGCTCGTTACATTGGTCCAAAATGCAAACTGGCTCGTCGTGAAGGCACTGACCTGTTCCTGAAAAGTGGCGTTCGCGCTCTGGAATCGAAGTGCAATATCGAAGCAGCCCCAGGTATCCACGGCCAGCGCCGTGGTCGCCAGTCCGACTACGGCACCCAACTGCGTGAAAAGCAGAAGGTCCGTCGTATTTACGGCGTTCTCGAGCGTCAGTTCAGCGGTTACTACAAAGAAGCAGCCGGCAAGAAAGGCGCTACTGGTGAGAACCTGCTGCAACTGCTCGAATGCCGTCTGGACAACGTCGTTTACCGTATGGGCTTCGGCGCTACCCGTGCCGAGTCCCGCCAGCTGGTTTCGCACAAAGCGATCAGCGTTAATGGCAAGACTGTAAACGTTCCGTCCTACCAGGTTCGTCAGGGTGACGTGGTCGCGGTTCGCGAGAAATCGAAGAACCAGCTGCGCATCGTTCAGGCCCTTGAGCTGTGCGCCCAGCGTGGCCGCGTTGAGTGGGTAGACGTTGACACTGAGAAGAAGTCGGGCGTTTTCAAGAACGTTCCAGTTCGCAGTGATCTGTCCGCCGACATCAACGAAAGCCTGATTGTCGAGCTCTACTCCAAGTAAGGGCTAGAAAATAGGTGCATCCATGCAGATTTCGGTAAATGAGTTCCTGACGCCCCGCCACATTGATGTGCAGGTCGTCAGTCCAACCCGCGCTAAAATTACGCTCGAGCCTCTCGAGCGTGGTTTCGGCCATACCCTGGGCAACGCGCTGCGCCGCATCCTGTTGTCCTCAATGCCCGGCTGTGCAGTAGTCGAGGCCGAGATTGACGGTGTGCTCCACGAGTACAGCGCCATCGAAGGTGTACAGGAAGACGTAATCGAAATCCTGTTGAACCTGAAAGGTCTGGCTATCAAGCTGCACGGTCGTGACGAAGTTACGCTGACCTTGTCGAAGAAGGGTTCGGGGGTGGTTACCGCTGCCGATATTCAGCTGGATCATGATGTCGAGATCGTTAACCCCGATCACGTAATCGCCAACCTGGCGTCTAACGGCGCCTTGAACATGAAGCTCGTTGTAGCTCGTGGTCGTGGTTATGAACCGGCCGATTCGCGTCAGAGCGATGAAGACGAAAGCCGCAGCATTGGTCGCTTGCAGCTCGACTCTTCGTTCAGCCCGGTTCGCCGTATCGCATACGTGGTGGAAAACGCCCGTGTCGAACAGCGTACCAACCTGGACAAGCTGGTAATTGATCTGGAAACCAACGGTACCCTGGATCCTGAAGAGGCTATCCGTCGCGCCGCAACCATCCTGCAACAGCAGCTGGCTGCGTTCGTGGACCTCAAAGGTGACAGCGAACCTGTTGTAATCGAGCAAGAAGATGAGATCGACCCGATCCTGCTTCGCCCGGTTGACGATCTGGAACTGACTGTACGTTCGGCTAACTGCCTTAAGGCGGAAAACATTTACTACATCGGCGACCTGATTCAGCGTACCGAAGTAGAACTGTTGAAGACTCCGAACCTGGGCAAGAAATCCTTGACTGAAATCAAGGACGTTCTGGCCTCCCGCGGTCTGTCCCTCGGCATGCGCCTCGACAACTGGCCGCCTGCAAGTCTTAAGAAGGACGACAAGGCGACTGCCTGATCGTCGTAATCACCGAACGTAAGTTTGGTAAGGAATGAACCATGCGTCATCGTAAAAGTGGACGTCACCTGAGCCGTACCAGCTCTCACCGCAAGGCTATGTTCCAGAACATGGCGGTGTCGCTGTTCGAGCACGAGCTGATCAAGACTACCCTGCCGAAAGCCAAGGAACTGCGCCGCGTTGCCGAGCCGCTGATCACCCTGGCCAAGGTAGACAGCGTTGCTAACCGCCGTCTGGCTTTCGACCGTACTCGTTCGAAAGAAATGGTTGGCAAGCTGTTCAACGACCTGGGCAAGCGCTATGCCACCCGTGAAGGCGGCTACCTGCGTATCCTCAAGTGCGGTTTCCGCGCTGGCGATAACGCACCAATGGCGTACGTCGAGCTGGTTGATCGTCCTGTCGGCGGCGCTGTAGAAGCTGCTGAGTAAGACGAAAAAGCTGTTCAAGAAAACCGGGCCTAGCGCCCGGTTTTTTTATGCGCGTCTATCGTTGCATTGCCAGGCATTGTGAAAATCTATCGAGCACAAAAGATCTATAAATTAGATGTTGTAACCCCTCTAAATGATACTGAACACCGAAGCCGATTAGCCCGGTCATATCAGGTCTGACAGAGGAAGAAACAGCATGAGCCAGAGCAAGATTCTCACTACCGCCAGCGGCGCACCTGTAGCCGACAACCAGAATTCGCGTTCCGCCGGGCCTCGTGGGCCTCTGTTGCTCGACGACTTCCACCTGATTGAAAAGCTCGCGCACTTCAACCGCGAGAACATTCCAGAACGCCGCGTGCACGCGAAGGGCTCGGGTGCCTACGGCACCTTCACCGTCACTCGCGACATCAGCAGCCTGACCTGCGCCAAGCTGTTCTCCGAGGTCGGCAAGCAGACCCCGACTTTCCTGCGCTTCTCCACTGTGGGTGGCGAACGTGGTTCGGCGGACACCGAGCGCGACCCGCGCGGTTTTGCCCTGAAGTTCTACACCGAAGAAGGCAACTGGGACATCGTCGGCAACAATACCCCTGTGTTCTTCATTCGCGACCCGCTGAAGTTTCCCGACTTTATCCACACGCAGAAGCGGCTGCCGCAAAGCAACCTGAAAAGCGCGCAAGCCATGTGGGATTTCTGGTCGCACTCACCAGAGGCGCTGCATCAGGTCACCATCCTGTTCTCCGACCGCGGCATTCCGGATGGCTACCGCTTCATGCACGGCTTCGGCAGTCACACCTACAGCCTGATCAATACCAAGGGTGAGCGTCACTGGGTGAAGTGGCACTACAAGAGCGTACAGGGCATCAAGAACCTGGCGCCGGCCGAGGCTGCACGCATCGCTGGTACCGACCCGGACTACGCCCAGCGCGACCTGTTCGAGGCCATCGAGCGCGGCGATTATCCGCAATGGCGCGTGTGCATCCAGGTGATGACCGAGGCCCAGGCCAACGCACACCGCGAGAACCCGTTCGACGTAACCAAGACCTGGTCGCAAAAAGAGTTCCCGCTTGTTGAAGTCGGCATTCTGGAGCTGAACCGCAACCCGCAGAACTACTTCGCTGAAGTTGAGCAAGCGGCGTTTGGCCCGAGCAACATGGTTCCTGGCGTCGGCCTGTCACCTGACCGCATGCTGCAAGGGCGCGTCTTCGCCTACGCCGATGCGCACCGCTACCGCGTGGGCACCAACCACCAGCAACTGCCGGTGAACGCGCCACGCAGCCCGGTGAACTCTTACCAGCGCGATGGTGCCATGGCGTTTGGCAGCAATGGCGGTGCGGCACCCAACTATGAGCCGAACAGCTACAGCGATGCACCCAAGCAGGCGCCTCAGTACGCAGAGCCACCGCTGGCACTGAGGGGTGCGGCCGACCGCTACGATCATCGCACCGATGGCGACTACTTCAGCCAGGCCGGCGCGCTGTTCCGCCTGATGAACGAAGCGCAGCAGGCGCTGCTGATCGACAACATTGCCAACGCAATGAGTAGCGTTTCCGGCGACGTTATAGAGCGCCAGTTGCCGTACTTCTACGAGGCCGACCAGGCTTATGGCGAAGGCGTGGCACGCGCTTTGGAAGCAAAACGCGGCTAAGTCGAAATGCTAAGGAGAACCGCCCTCATTTGGGCGGTTTTTCGCTGCCAATCATCTGGTTTTCTCTGCTTTTTTGCGATTTTTCAGCTTTCTGTCCGTGACGTTCAAGCCGCGTTGGTTCAAACTATCTACTTTCAAGCAAGGAGATGTAAGGCGATGCAAGGGCACCCGGACGTAATCGATTATCTGAACACGCTGCTGACCGGCGAGCTGGCTGCGCGTGATCAGTATTTCATCCACTCGCGGATGTACGAGGACTGGGGTTTCAGCAAGCTTTACGAGCGCATCAACCACGAGATGGAAGAAGAGGCAGGTCATGCCGACGCTCTGATGCGCCGCATCCTGATGCTCGAGGGCACGCCACGCATGCGCCCTGACGACCTCGACATCGGCACTGATGTACCGAGCATGTTCGAAGCCGACCTGCGCCTGGAGTACAAGGTTCGGGCAGCGCTGTGCAAGGGCATTGCCCTGTGCGAGCAGCACAAGGACTACGTTACCCGCGACATCCTGCGCCTGCAGCTGTCCGACACCGAGGAAGATCACACCTACTGGCTGGAGAAGCAGTTGGGCCTGATCAAATCCATCGGTTTGCAGAACTACCTGCAGTCGCAGTTCTAAGCGACACGGCATGAAAAAAGCCCCGCCATCTCACGATGGCGGGGCTTTTTTCATTCTGTGAAGGTCTTTGACGCGGCCTGCGGCCGCTGCTACGAGATGGTGTAGCAGCGGCCGCACTTACGCGCGGTCACGCTCCAGCAATGGCTTGAGGTAGTGCCCTGTGTAGGACTGCTTCATCTCTGCCACCTGCTCCGGGGTGCCGCAGCCGATAATCATGCCCCCCTTGGAGCCCCCTTCGGGGCCCAGGTCGACGATCCAGTCGGCGGTCTTGATCACGTCCAGGTTGTGCTCGATCACCACCACGGTGTTGCCGTGGTCGCGCAGGCGGTGAAGCACGTCCAGCAGCTGCTGGATGTCGGCGAAGTGCAGGCCGGTGGTGGGCTCGTCGAGAATGTACAGGGTCTTGCCGGTATCGCGCTTGGACAGTTCGCGCGACAGCTTGACCCGTTGCGCTTCGCCGCCCGACAGCGTGGTGGCCGACTGGCCCAGCTTGATATACGACAGGCCCACGTCCATCAGCGTCTGCAGCTTGCGCGCCAGTGCCGGCACGGCATCGAAGAACTCCCGCGCTTCCTCGATGGTCATTTCCAGCACCTCGTGGATGCTCTTGCCCTTGTATTTGATCTCCAGGGTTTCGCGGTTGTAACGCTTGCTCTTGCACACATCGCAGGGCACGTAGATGTCCGGCAGGAAGTGCATCTCCACCTTGATCAGGCCGTCGCCCTGGCACGCTTCGCAGCGGCCACCCTTGACGTTGAATGAGAAACGCCCCGGGCCGTAGCCGCGCGAACGGGATTCCGGCACGCCGGCGAACAGTTCGCGGATAGGCGTGAACAGGCCAGTGTAGGTGGCCGGGTTGGAGCGCGGCGTGCGACCGATGGGGCTCTGGTCGATGTCCACCACCTTGTCCAGGTGCTGCAGGCCGTCGCAACTGTCATGTGCGGCGGCTTCCAGCGTGGTGGCACCATTCAGGGCGGTGGCGCTGAGCGGGAACAGGGTATTGTTGATCAGCGTCGACTTGCCCGAGCCGGACACGCCGGTAACGCAGGTCAGCAGGCCGATCGGAATTTCCAGGTCGACGTTGCGCAGGTTGTTGCCGCGGGCACCCTTGAGGGTCAGTTGCAGCTTCTTGTTGCGCGGTGTGCGCTTGGCCGGCACGGCGATCTTCACGCGGCCCGACAGGTATTTGCCTGTCAGCGAATCCGGGTGGTCCATGACTTCCTGGGCGGTGCCCTCGGCGACGATGTTGCCGCCGTGCACGCCGGCGCCGGGGCCGATATCCACCACGTAGTCGGCCAGGCGAATGGCGTCCTCGTCGTGCTCCACCACGATCACTGTGTTGCCGATGTCGCGCAGGTGCTTGAGGGTGCCCAGCAGGCGATCGTTGTCGCGTTGGTGCAGGCCGATGGAGGGCTCATCGAGGATGTACATCACGCCCACCAGGCCCGCGCCGATCTGGCTGGCCAGGCGAATGCGCTGGGCCTCGCCGCCCGACAGGGTGTCGGCGCTGCGGTCCAGGGTCAGGTAGTCCAGGCCCACGTTCACCAGGAACTGCAGGCGCTCGCGGATTTCCTTGAGGATCTTGTCGGCGATCTCGCCCCGGCGGCCGGTCAGCTTCAGGCCTTCGAAGTAGTCGGTGGCATCGCCAATCGGCAGGCCGGTGACCGCTGGCAGGGTTTTCTCGCCCACCCACACGTGCCGCGCTTCGCGGCGCAGGCGCGTGCCACGGCAGTCCGGGCAGGGCTGGGTGCTGAGGAACTTGGCCAGCTCTTCACGCACGGTCGCCGACTCGGTCTCGCGGTAGCGCCGCTCAAGGTTCGGGACAATGCCTTCGAAGGGGTGCGAGCGCTTGACGATGTCGCCGCGGTCGTTGAGGTACTTGAAGTCGACGTTCTGCGTGCCGCTGCCGTGCAGCAGGATCTTCTGCTTGTCGACGGGCAGGTCGTTGAACGGTTTTTCCAGGCTGAACTTGTAGTGCGAGGCCAGCGAGCCCAGCATCTGGAAGTAATAGACGTTGCGCCGGTCCCAGCCGCGAATGGCACCTTCGGCGAGGGTGAGTTCGCCGTTCACCAGGCGCTTGGCGTCGAAGAACTGCTTCACGCCCAGGCCATCGCAGGTCGGGCAGGCACCGGCCGGGTTGTTGAACGAGAACAGCTTGGGTTCCAGCTCGCTGATGGCGTGGCCGCAGATGGGGCAGGCGAAGCGTGCCGAGAAGATCATTTCCTCGAACGGTTCTTCGTCCATGGACGCCACCAGGGCGATGCCGTCGGCCAGCTTCAGCGCAGTCTCGAACGATTCGGCCAGGCGCTGCTGCAGGTCTTCGCGGACCTTGAAACGGTCCACCACCACTTCGATGGTGTGCTTCTTCTGCTTGTCCAGCTTCGGCAGTTCGTCCAGTTCGTGCAGGCGGCCGTTAATGCGCGCCCGTACGAAGCCCTGGGCGCGCAGCTCTTCGAAGATGGCCAGGTGTTCGCCCTTGCGCTCGCGAATCACCGGGGCCAGCAGCATAAGCTTGCTGCCTTCGGGTTGCGCCAGCACCAGGTCGACCATCTGGCTGACGGTTTGCGCCTCCAGGGGAATGTCGTGGTCCGGGCAGCGCGGGGTGCCCACCCGCGCGTACAGCAGGCGCAGGTAGTCGTAGATCTCGGTGATGGTGCCGACCGTGGAGCGCGGGTTGTGGGAGGTCGACTTCTGCTCGATGGAGATAGCCGGCGACAGGCCCTCGATGGTGTCGACGTCCGGCTTTTCCATCATCGACAGGAACTGGCGGGCGTAAGCGGACAGCGACTCGACGTAGCGGCGCTGGCCTTCGGCGTACAGCGTGTCGAACGCCAGCGATGACTTGCCGGAGCCGGACAGCCCGGTGATGACGATCAGCTTGTCCCGTGGCAGGGTCAGGTCGATGTTCTTCAGGTTGTGGGTTCGAGCCCCACGAATCAGGATCTTGTCCAAGAGTGGCCTCGCACGGCGGGCGTAAACACAGGAGTATAAAGCCAAATACTGGATGGATGCACACTATCGGATGACATCACTGATGCCATACATGACAACTGCGCGGCAAAGCGTCGCCATATACCCCCTCTATCGATGGGACTGGTAGAATCGCCGCCGGTTCACACGAGGTTTTTCCATGCACGATCTCCACAGCGAACGCATGAGTGGCAGCGAGACCCGCGCGGCTGGCGGTCTGGCCCTGGTGTTCGCGTTCCGTATGCTGGGCATGTTCATGGTGTTGCCAGTACTGGCCACCTACGGCATGGACCTGGCCGGTGCCAGCCCGGCCCTGATCGGCCTGGCCATTGGTGCCTACGGCCTGACCCAGGCTTTCCTGCAAATTCCATTCGGCATCATTTCCGACCGCATTGGCCGCCGCCCGGTGATCTATGTGGGCCTGGTCATCTTCGCGCTTGGCAGCCTGCTGGCCGCCCATGCCGACTCTATCTGGGGCGTGATTGCCGGACGTGTCCTGCAGGGTGCGGGGGCGATTTCCGCAGCGGTGATGGCACTGCTGTCCGACCTGACCCGCGAGCAGCATCGCACCAAGGCCATGGCTACCATCGGCATGAGCATCGGTGTGTCGTTCGCCGTGGCCATGGTGGTGGGACCGCTGGTGACGCGCATGTTCGGCCTGTCCGGGTTGTTCATCGTCACCGCGGTGATGGCGGTGGTGGGCATCGCCCTGATCGCCTTCGTGGTGCCCAAGGCCTCCAGCCACTTCACCCACCGCGAATCGGGCGTGGCACGCCAGGCATTGTTGCCGACCCTCAAGCACCCGGACCTGCTGCGCCTGGACGTGGGCATCTTCGTGCTGCACGCCATCCTGATGGCCAGCTTCGTGGCCTTGCCCCTGGCACTGGTGGAGCGCGCCGGCCTGCCGAAGGAGCAGCACTGGTGGGTGTACCTGACCGCCTTGCTGGTATCTTTTTTCGGGATGATTCCGTTCATCATTTATGGTGAAAAAAAGCGCAAGATGAAACGCGTCCTCATAGGGGCGGTTGCCACTCTGATGCTCACTGAGCTGTATTTCTGGGTATCGGGCAACACCCTGACGGAACTGGTGGTTGGCATCGTGGTGTTCTTCACCGCGTTCAACCTGCTGGAAGCATCCTTGCCTTCGCTGATCAGCAAGGTGTCGCCGGCGGGCGGGAAGGGCACGGCCATGGGCGTGTATTCCACCAGTCAATTCCTGGGTGCGGCACTGGGCGGTATCCTCGGTGGCTGGCTGTTCCAGCACGGCGGGTTGAATGTGGTATTCATCGGCTGCGCCGGGCTGTTGGCGATTTGGTTGGCCATAGCTGTTACTATGCGTGAACCACCGTACGTGACGAGCCTGCGCTTGCCCCTGTCGCCAGAGGCGATACGCGAAGCGGGCCTCACCGAGCGCCTCAAGGCAGTACCGGGTGTAACAGATGCAGTGGTGGTGGCAGAAGAAGCCGCCATCTATATCAAATTGGACACAGAAATTTTGGATCGTGCTTCCCTGGAGCGCCTGGTCAACCCGGGCCCAGAGACGTGCCAAGCCTAGGAGAATGTTATGGCCCGTGGGGTTAACAAAGTCATTTTGGTCGGTACTTGCGGTCAGGATCCTGAAGTCCGCTACCTGCCCAACGGCAACGCTGTCACCAACCTGAGCCTGGCTACCAGCGAGCAGTGGACCGACAAGCAAAGCGGCCAGAAGGTCGAGCGCACCGAGTGGCACCGCGTTTCGATGTTCGGCAAGGTTGCCGAAATCGCCGGCGAATACCTGCGCAAGGGTTCGCAGGTGTACATCGAAGGCAAGCTGCAGACCCGCGAGTGGGAAAAAGACGGCATCAAGCGCTACACCACTGAAATCGTTGTCGACATGCAGGGCACCATGCAGCTGCTGGGCGGCCGTCCACAACAGGGCGACCAAGGCCAGGGCGGCAACAACTACCAGCAGTCGGCTCCGCGCCAGCAAGCGCCACGTCCTCAGCAGGCCGCGCCACAACAGTCGCGCCCAGCTCCGCAACAGGCTGCGCCGCAACCTGCTGCCGACTTCGACAGCTTCGACGACGATATCCCGTTCTGATTGCTGCTGATGAAAAAGCCCCCGCATTGCGGGGGCTTTTTTTATGGTGCCACAGGCTGCGTCCGGCAACGCCGGGGTGGGCCTGCAGCGACGGTGACGCGGCCTGGCGGCGGATGGCCGCCCCGCCGCTGCTACAGCGTCAATGCCCGTACAGGCCAACCACGTTACGGCCCGCCAGCGCATGGCCCGCCAGGCGCGCCATCAGCTCTTCCCGGGTCAGCCCTTCAGGCAGCGCGCCAGGCTTGAGGTCGGTGGCAATCACCGTCAGCACGTAGTGATGCGGCTGATCCCCCGGTGCCGGGCAAAAACCGCGGAAATCGGCAGTGCCGGCAATGTTCTTGCCCACCGTGATGCCCGGCACGCTGACCAGCGCCTCGCCTTCCTTGATCCCGCCACGCTGGGCAGGAATGTTGTAGGTCACCCAGTGGCTGACGCCAAGGCCGTTATGCCCGTCCACGTCGAGAATCAGCACCGCCATCGACTGGGTGCCCGCCGGCAGGTCGCTCCACGACACCTGCGGGTTGTGGCGCTTGCCCGAGCCGCACTCGGCAGGGGTATCGGCGGCGCTGGCATTGACCTTGCCGCCTTCGGCAAAGGCGTCGGTGCTGACCTTCATGGTGGTGGCGCTGGCCATTTGGGTGCCGGCCAGCAGCAGGGCAGCGGTGCAGGTGGTGAGTAGGTGGCGCAGTTTCATCTTTCAGTTCCATCCGGTTCGCAGTCTCTGCTTCAGACAGGCGAGCAAAGACCGCGTCGGATGATAAAGCCAATCAGGCCTCCGAAGATGAAACCGCGGTCATTGAAGGTCCTTCATTTTCAACCAGGGGTTGCTCAGCTCCTGGGGTCGTTGCCCCGCCAAGCAGGAGTTTTGCCGCCATCGCCAGGCATACGGTGATCAGCAAAGGCCTTACGAGCCCAGGGCCAAATCGCATGGCACAGCGGGCTCCCAACTGGGCGCCGAGGAAGGCGCCGACGGCCATGGCGAGCGCGAGGGGCCACAGAATCTTACCCGTCATGGAGAACACAAGCAGTGCGCCAACATTGCACGAAGCATTCATCAGCTTGCTGCTCGATAAGGCCTGCATCAATCCTTGACCCATGAGCGCTACGAAAGCTATCAGGAAAAAAGAACCGGTGCCTGGGCCGAACACCCCGTCGTAGAAGCCGATGGCAGGCACCGCCACCGCGCCGAATACCAGTGCAGAGCACTTAGGCGCAGTGCCGGCATTGCCTGGTGTGCGAACGAAGGCAAAGTAGCAGGCCACCATAATCAACAGGGGAGGGATGACCTTTTCCAACAGGCCGCTTGGAAGAAGGCCGGCGATGAGCGCGCCTGTGCAACCTGCGATAAATGAAGCGCCGGCCATGGGCAGGGCGGTCCGCCATGACAAGAGCCCCTTTCGCGCGAAACTCACCGTCGCAGACACGCTGGCGCAGGAGGCTTGCAGTTTATTGGTAGCAATGGCGGCGACAGGCTCGATACCGGCTACCAATAAGGCTGGAAGCGTGATCAGCCCCCCGCCCCCCGCGATCGCGTCCAGAAAACCGGCAGCCAAGGCCACTGTTGCCATGGTCAGGATAAGGCTCAGATCTGCTTCTAACATTATGCACCCCGGGTCTTTTAACCCTTAACAATCAAAGGGTCGTTGTTGATGATGATTGGTTGGGCGTGACGGGAATATCCAAACAGTCTGATAAGTAGCCTGCGATTGTCTGTGACGGTGTCGCGGCAATGCAGGGTCAGGGTGTTGTTGATTATCAGCGTATTGTGAGGTTGTATATTTACTTCAATTTGTTTAGAGCTATGAATTTGATCTCTCAGTAGCGATAGGGCGGCATGAGCTTCAGGATAAGAGTTTGCGCAGGTCGAAAAGCGATAATCGTTATAACGTATTGCAAAGGTGCCAGCATTGTCATGCTGCAGGATTGGGATGAGCCCATCGGGTTCGCCAGCGCCGGAGACAAAACAGTCACTGCGAGTGTACTGAAACGAGTGAGATGTAAGTTCGACAACGCAACACCCTGGCAGACTATCGATGACAGGCCTCATTGGGATAATGCGTGTCGGCTCGTTAAGTGGGTTCCAACGAGCGGTCAAAATTAGCGCGCAGGGCGCGGGAGAGTGATCTTCATGTGCAGAGCGTGCGCAGTAGTAGGGCGGTTCAGTATGTGGGCCCAAGGACAAGCCAGCATGAGAACTGAGCTCAACGTCGTCCGCGTAGGGCTCGGAGACGATCGGACTAGCGCCTCCACCTCGAAAGTTTGCGACAAGTCGAGTTGTTTTGCCTTCGTTGTCAATGTCGTAGGCAAATGCTACATGCTGTAGCAGGCTAAGAAGCAGCTGGTTTCTAGCCGCCAATAAGATGCAGGTTGGGTGCAATTCCAGTTTTTCGATGCTTAGTGCTTCATCAGGTGGGGTATCATCCGTGTCAGGCTTGAGCCCGGTGAATAATAAAGCGGGGAGCTTGCCAGCAGCGTATTGATCTAAAACGCTGGATTGGCCTTTTGTTAGTGTGTCGCTTATCACAGAAGCATAAGTTTTCGCTCTGATGGCTGAGCCGGCAGCATGAGGCCCACCTTCCAATGCCAGGCGCCGGGCGTAACGGTCAATGGCCTCCGCTTGCTTCGCGCTGATTGTGATGTGGGCGAGCTTCAAGGTGCTGATGTTTTTTTTATTGCTATTCATTGGCGGTGCCTTTGCTAGCTTTTATAGGTTTGTGTGCTGTGGAACCGACTTGAACTTATTGCATCGGATCCAGTGTTGCAACTTCGCTAGGGGAAGGGATATGTAAGGTGTTGTTGCGAGATAATAAGGCCTGAGTAACTATGGAACTATTTCCCTCTCGGCGGCTAGCTTGTTAGCGGAGCGGCCTGGCGAGGGGCTGCTACAGTCCTCTTCACCCCAGCCAATTGCCGATTGATCCCCGCAGCACAAATCCGCAAAATGCAATAACATAGGCCTCTTGACCGATCGCCTCGTGGCCCTGGCCCCTGGCAATCCCTGGCTCACAGACTTAACGGACCGGACCTGCTGACTCTATGCGAATGCGCCTTATGCTGTTGGGCGGCGGTAATGCCCTTGGGCAAGCGCTGATTCGTCTCGGGGCGGAGGAAGACATCGGCTTCCTTGCTCCGCGCCCACCGGAAAACGGTTGGGATGCGGCGAGCCTGACCCAGCTGCTCGATGACACCCGCCCCGACGCACTGATCAACCTTGCCTACTATTTCGACTGGTTCCAGGCCGAAAGCGTCAGCGAAGCCCGGCTGGCCCAGCAGGAGCGCTCGGTGGAGCGCCTGGCGCAATTGTGCCAGCACCACCAGATCATCCTCGTGCAGCCTTCCAGCTATCGCGTCTTCGACGGTTCGCGTGCCACGGCGTATAGCGAAAAGGACGAGCCGGTGCCGTTGGGGCTGCGCGGCCAGGCCTTGTGGCGAATCGAGCAGAGCGTGCGCGCCACCTGCCCGCAGCATGTGCTGCTGCGTTTCGGCTGGTTGCTGGATGACAGCGTCGATGGCGTGCTGGGCCGTTTCCTCACCCGTGCCGAGCAACCCCAGGAAATACACCTGGCGGACGACCGTCGTGGTAACCCGACGCCGGTGGACGATGCCGCGCGGGTGATTATTTCGGTGCTCAAGCAGCTCGATTGCGCTGCGCCGCTGTGGGGCACCTACCACTACGCCGGCAACGAGGCGACAACGCCGCTGGCGCTTGGCCAGGCCATCATCAGCGAGGCGGCCAGCCTGCACCCGCTGGCCATCGAGGCGCCCACTGCCCAGGCCCACGCCGCGCGGCCCGACGCCGCCGACGAACCGCAGCATGCGGTGCTGGCCTGCAAGAAAATCCTTCATACCTTCGGGATCAAGCCACGCGCCTGGCGCTCTGGCCTCCCAAGCTTACTGGACAGATATTACCGACATGGTTGATGCACCTGTACTGATCACCGGGGGCGCCGGCTTCATCGGCTCGAACCTTGTGGACGCGCTGCTGGAAAAGGGCCATGCCGTACGCATTCTCGACGACCTTTCCATGGGCAAGCGCAGCAACCTGCCGCTGGACAACCCGCGGGTAGAGCTGATCGAAGGCGACGTCGCCGACGCCGCCCTGGTGGCGCGCGCCGCCCGGGGGTGCCAGGCGGTCGTGCACCTGGCCGCCGTGGCCTCGGTGCAAGCGTCGGTGGATGACCCGGTCAAGACCCACCAGGCCAATTTCATCGGTACCCTGAACGTCTGCGAAGCGATGCGCGTGGCGGGTATCAAGCGCGTGGTGTTCGCCTCCAGCGCAGCCGTGTACGGCAACAATGGCGAAGGTGAAGCCATCGCCGAAGACACGCCCAAGGCGCCGCTGACGCCGTACGCCTCGGACAAGCTGGCCAGTGAGCACTACCTGGACTTCTACCGCCGCCAGCATGGCCTGGAGCCGGTGATCTTCCGCTTCTTCAACGTCTTTGGGCCGCGCCAGGACCCGTCCTCGCCGTATTCCGGGGTTATCAGCATCTTCTGTGAACGCGCGCAGCAGAACCTGCCCATCAGCCTATATGGCGATGGCGAGCAGACGCGTGACTTCATCTACGTGGGCGACCTGGTGGCGGTGCTGATGCAGGCGCTGGAAGCGCCGGGCGTCGAGGAAGGGGCAATCAACGTGGGCCTGAACCAGGCCATGAGCCTCAACCAGTTGCTGGCTGAGTTGCAGTCGGTGCTGGGCAGCCTGCCCGAAGTCAGCTACGGCGAAGCGCGCCCTGGCGATATCAAGCACTCGCGGGCGAACAATGCACGCCTGCTGCAGCGCTTCACGCTGCCGGAAGTCACCCCAATGGCCACCGGCCTGCGCAACCTGCTCGGCCTGTGACCCCGTAGCCGCTGCCGCAGCCTGCCGGCAGCGGCTACGCGATGGTCATGTGGCCTTTCAAATCAGAACTTGTAGCCCACGCCAACCATGTACACCCACGGGTCGACATCCACGTTGACCTTGGTGCGCCCCACGCCCAGGGCGGTCGGGCCGTCGACGCTGGCCTGGGTGTCGATGTCCACGTACCACACCGCGGCGTTGACCATGATGTGGTCGGTCAGCATGTAGTCCGCGCCGATCTGCGCCGCCCAGCCCCACGAGTTTTTCAGATTGAGGTTGCTGAAGCCTTCAGCCTTGCGGTCGCTGGTCAGGTCTTCGCCGTAGAACCAGGTGTAGTTCAGGCCCACGCCCGCATAAGGCTGGAATTTGGAGCTGGGCTCCATGGGGTAGTACTGCAGCGACAGGGTGGGTGGCAGCTGCTTGATGTCGGCCAGCTTGCCGTCCAGGCCGGCCACGCCGGTAGCGGCGCTTACGCCCTTGACGCCAACCTTGTGCTGGAAGGGGGTTGCGGCCAGCAGTTCCACGCCGACGTGGTCGGTGAGCATGTAGGCGAAGGTAAGGCCCAACTGGGTGTCGTTGCCCAAGGTGGCCTTGGTGCCGGAGACCTTGGCGCCGTCGAGCTTGAGGTTGCCGCTGTCCTCGTTGGGCGCGGTCTCGATCGCGCCCGCGCGTACGATGAAATCACCTGCCTGGTGAGCGTGGGCGAGCGGGGTGAAAAGGGCGGCGCTGACAAGCGAGGCCCCCAGCAATTTGGTGTTCATCGGGTCTCCATCGGACAAGGGGAAAAAGTCTTGGCCAATGGTAGGAACGCTCTGGATCAAGGGTTTTGACCCAGCTCAATAAAACTGTAACTTTTTACTTGGCGAGTTACTCGGGCAGTTCGTAGATGGTGATCTTGTCCGCTTCCATCTGGTAGCCGGCATCGGCAAGTTCGCTGTCAGAGCGCTTCACGCGCAGGGTGCCCTCCACCCAGAACGCCTGGTACAGGTCGTCGAGCTTGACCCCAACCTGGCTGGTGACGTGCACGATCTGGTTCGAAGGCGGCGGTGGCACGTGAATGCAGGCGCCGTAGTACGGCACCAGCAGGAAATCGGTGGTGCGGCCGTCATCGCTGACCTCCAGCGGCACGATGAACCCCGGCATTTTCACCTGCTGGCCGTCCAGCGCCTTCACCACCGGGGCATCAGGCTGTTGCTGTTTCACCGCTGGCGCCGACTCCATGTCCGTGCCCATCTTCGACAGGTCGTGCAGGGGTGTCATCTGCGGGGCGATTTTCGGCGCGTCGGGCGGAATCATCTCCGCCCAGGTCAGCTCGCGTGGCCCGGCAGCCGCCCATAGGTTGGGGGCGGCAATCATCATTACAAACAGCAAGGCAGCTTTCATCGGGCACGGCTCACAGGTGAATGGACAGGCCATCGGCCAGTGACTGCCGGTAGGCACGCCAGGCCGGTACGGCGCCCATGACCAGGGCTGCGCCGAGGATAATCCCCAGCAGCGACCATTCATAGGCCGTGGGTGCCGACAACGGCAAGTACAGCCCATAGTTGGCTTGTACGTAGCCCTGTGCGGCGGCAATACCGGCGTACAGCAGCGCCACCCCGGCGCCGATGCCACACAACGCCAGCGAGAACGCTTCAAGTATCAGCAAGCTGGCGATATGCCAGGGCCGCGCACCCACCGACCGCAGGATCGCCATCTCCCGGCGCCGCTCGTTGAGGCTGGTGAGGATGGCCGTGAGCATGCCGATCAGCCCGGTCAACACCACGAACAGCGACACCACGAACAAGGCCTTTTCCGCTGTGCCCATCAACCCCCACAGCTCTTGCAGGGCCACCCCGGGCAGGATCGCCAGCAACGGCTCGCCGACAAAATCGTTGATCTCGCGTTGCAGGGCAAAGGTCGAGATCTTGTTGTTCAGGCCCAGCATCACCGCGGTGATGGCGGTGGGGGTGAGGTCCATGTTGCGTGCCTGGTCGGCGCTGATGCGCCCGGCGCCACGGGCCGGCACGCCGTTATGCCAGTCGATGTGGATGGCTTCCATGCCGCCGAGGCTGATGTGCAGCGTGCGGTCCACCGGTGTGCCAGTACGCTTGAGGATACCGACCACGGTGAACGGCTTGTCGTCATGCTTGACTAGGCTGATGGCCGCAGTGCCGTGGGCCAGCACCAGGGTGTCGCCAAGCTTGTAGTGCAGCGCATCGGCCACTTCGGCGCCCAGCACTACTTCGAACGGGTCGCTGGCGAAGAAGCGCCCGGCGGCCATTTCCAGTGGCTGGTGATGGCCGTACTGGTAGTGCTCGAAGTATGACTGGTCAGTGCCCAGCACCCGGTAGCCACGGTGCGAATCGCCCAGGGACATGGGAATGGCCCATTTCACCCGGGGGTCGTGGGCGTAGTGCTGGAAACTGTCCCAGCGGATGTTGTTGGTGGCATTGCCGATGCGAAACACCGAGTACAGCAGCAGGTTCACCGACCCCGAGCGGGCGCCGACGATTAGGTCGGTGCCGCTGATGGTGCTGGCAAAGCTGGTGCGTGCCTCGGTGCGCACGCGCTCCACGGCCAGCAGCAGGCACACCGACAGGGCAATGGCGAACGCGGTGAGGAAGGCGGTGAAACGCCGGTTGGCCAGGCTGGCCACGGCTAGACGGAACAGGTACATCAGACTTCCCCAGGGGCGGCGGGGCGCACGGCCCGGTTGAGTTCGGCCAGCGACAGGCTGCGGTCGAACAGCGGTGCCAGGCTTTGGTCGTGGCTGACGAATAGCAGGCTGGAGCCGGCCTCGCGGCATTCGGCGAACAGCAGGCGAATGAAGGCTTCGCGGGCGTCATAGTCCAGCGCCGAGGTGGGCTCGTCGGCGATCACCAGTTCCGGCTGGCCGATCAGCGCGCGGGCTGCGGCCACGCGTTGCTGCTGGCCGATGGACAGGGTGTCGGCGCGGCGTTGCAGCAGCGCCGGGTCGGTAAGCCCCAGGTGTGCCAGCAAGGTGGCCGCGGCCTGGTCGATGCTGCCGTGACGCTGCTTGGCCCGCGCGGCGCGCTGGCGCGAGAAATGGCAGGGCAGCTCGACGTTTTCGCGCACCGACAGGAACGGCAGCAGGTTGAACTGCTGGAAGATGTAGCCGGTGTGGTCGACGCGGAAACGGTCGCGGCGGCCCTGGCTCATGTCGCCCAGTTCCTGGCCCAGCACCTGCACGCTGCCGCTGACGGGCTTCTGCACACCGCCCAGCAGGCCCAGAAGTGTGGTCTTGCCGCTGCCGCTGGGGCCTTTGAGGAACAGCGTCTCGCCGGCTTCCAGGCGAAACGCGGGTATGTCCAGCAGCGCCGGCTGGCGCGGCCAGGCAAAGTGCAGGTCGCGCAGTTCGATCAGGGCTGTGCTGGCCATCAGAAACTCAGGGTGCTGTTGTCCGGGGTGGCTTCAAGGCCTTTCTGGCCGGCCGGGCCGATCATCTGCACCACCACTTTGTGGGTAGCCGGGAAGGTCTTGAACACCTGCGCAAGGTCCAGGCCCTTGAGCTTGTCCGGCGCGGTGCAGGTGAATTCGTAGCCGGCGTGGATCTCGCTGTGGTGGTGCTCGGCGCCTGCTGCGTGCTCGTCGTGATCGTGGTCGTCATCGTCGCCGTCTTCGGCGGGCATCACGTCACCGAACAATGGGCTTTGCAGGTGCTGGCTGGCCACGCTGCAACCGGCGGCGGCAGGCAGGTTGAACAGCGCCAGGGGTTTCTCCAGCAGGGCGCGGGCCTTGGCCACGGCAGCCTTGTCGGCGTCGGTGGTGGCCAGGTGTTCGAAACCGACGATGTTCATGGCCGGGCTTTGCAGCTCCAGCGCCAGGGTCTGGTCGTCCAGCGCGGCGTTGACGCGGGCGGTGCCGTGTTCATGCGTGCCCAGGCTGCCGTGTTTCACCGGGGTGTCGTCGGCGTGGGCAACGGCCAGTGGCAGCAGCGCGAAGGGCAGGGCGAGCAGAAGTCGGCGCATGAAAATGTCCTGATGGAGAATGAATAATTGTAACGTTATAACAACTTTAAAGTGCCAGCACCATAAAGGCCCAGATGAAATTTATCCACAGATGTATGGGAACATGGTCATTCGCAGACGAGGACTTACCATGCTACGAATTCGCGGAACCATCGGCGCCTGGCCGGTTGACTTGACCATCGAAATGGACGCCGCCGACTGGCAGCACCTGGGCGCACAGTTGAACGTGCAGGCCCAAGCGCCGGCACCGGTTGCCCCGGCAGCCAAACCCGCCGGGCAGGACGACGCGGTATGGCAGGCAACGTTGCAACTGGTGCGGCAGGCGGGGCAGGTCAGCGGCCCGGAACTGCTGGGGCAGCTGGAAGGCCTGGCGGGCAGCACGGCGGCGGGCAAGCGCCTGTTGGTGCGCCTGCGTCACTGCCGTGAAGTGCGGGTGGAAAGCGGCGCCGATGCGCCGCTGTATTGCTGGGTGGAATAACTCAGTACAGCGCGGCGAACAGCTTGCGGCGGTAGGTGGTGACCAGCGGGTGGTCATTGCCCAGCAGCTCGAATACTTGCAGCAGGGTCTTGTGCGCCACGCCTTCGTTGAAGCTGCGGTTGCGCACGAACAGTTTCAGCAGGGCATCCAGCGCCGCTTCGTACTGCTGGCGCGACAGCTGCTGGATGGCCAGTTGGAATACCGCCTCGTCGTCGCCCGGGTTTTGCGCGATACGCGTCTTCAGATCGGCAGCATCAGGCAAATCGGCCGCCCGGCGCAGGAAGGTCAACTGCGCCTTGGCACCAGCCAGCGCAGCCTTGTGCTCGTCGCTCTTGACCGCGTCCAGCACCGCCTGGGCCTCGGTCAGTTCATTGCGCTCGGCCAGGCAGCGGGCGTACAGAATCAGCGCGCGGGCGTTGCTGTTGTCCTCGCCCAGCAGCACGCGCAGGATCTCTTCGGCCTTGGCGAAATGACCTTCGTTGAACAGCGCCTGCGCCGCTTCCAGCGGGTCGGCGGCAGCAGGTTCGGGCATGTGCACATGGGGTTCGAGCATGGCGCGGATTTCAGCTTCCGGGCGCGCTTCGGCGAAACCATCCACCGGCTTGCCTTCCTTGAACAGCACCACGGTGGGCAGGCTGCGAATGCCGAAGTGGGCAACGATGTCCTGCTCCACGTCGCAATTGACCTTGGCCAGCAGCAGCTCGCCCTGGTAGCTCTCGGCAATCTTTTCCAACAGCGGCATCAGCACTTTGCAGGGGGCGCACCATTCGGCCCAGAAGTCCACCAGCACTGGCTGTTCGAAGGACTTGTCGATGACGTCCTGTTGGAAGGTGGCGGTGGTGACATCGAAAATATACGGCGTGGACTGGCTCATCGTGCATCTCGAAAAAAGCGGTAATACCCGCACTATAAAGGCTGGCGCCGCTGGCCGAAAGCGCCTCAGCCGCGCTGCGCGTGATAGAGGCTGACGTGGCGAAATTCATGGGGCTCGGCCAGGTCCGGCAGGGTGCAGGCGTGTAGTTGGCCCAGCGGGCGGTAGACCGGGTGGCTGAAGTCGCGCACCCGTGAGTCGGCGACCAGCGCCTGGCGCCCGCGGCTGAGGAAATGGTCGAGCAGTGGCAGGTTGGCGCGGTCGTAAAGCACGTCCGCCACCAGGATCAGGTCGAAGCGGTCGGCCTCGGCGAAAAAGTCCGCCGAGTAGCCCAGCTCCACACCGTTGAGCGCGGCGTTGGCGCGGCAGGCGGCCAGGGCCAACGGGTCAAGGTCGCAGGCTACCACCTCGGCGGCACCCGCCTTGGCGGCGGCAATGGCGACCACCCCCGAACCTGCGCCGAAGTCCAGCACGCGCTTGCCGGCTACCCAGTGCGGCTGCTCGGCCAGGAAGCGCGCCATGGCCAGGCCGCTGGCCCAGCAGAAACTCCAGTACGGCGGCTCGTGCAGGATGCGCCGGGTTTCCTCGGGGCTGAACGCGCGGTCCATGTTGTCGCCGTCGATCAGCCACAGGCGGATATCGGTTTCGGGCAGCGCGGTGCTGACCAATTGCGCGTCGCCCAGCAGTTCGCTCAAGGCGTGTTGCAGGTGGATCATGGCGCTTGCAGCAGCTGCAGGTTGCCCAGTGCCTGGGTCGCAGGTTGGGCCACCGGCACGGCCGGCAGGTGCAGGATCAATACCCCAGACTGGCTGGCGCGGCCGCGCAGTTCAACCCGCAGGTTGGCGGGGAAGGCCTCGGGGTTGAAGCGCAGCTGGAAGCCCAGTGGCTTGCCGGTGCTATTCCACTTGCCACTGGCCAGCAGTTGCTGCGGGCGGCCGCGCTCATCCACCGCCAGCAGGGCCAGCTCCACCTCGGCACCGGCCGGGGCGCCCAGCACGGTGCCGGTCAGTTCACGCTGGTAGGCGGGCAGCGGGCCCAATGGCTGCTGGGCGCCGATGGCGGCTTTCGGGGCTGGCGCAACGGGCGCCACCGGCTTGGGCTTGTCGCTGCTGCAAGCCGCGAGCAAGGCTACCAGGCTCAGCAAAATCAGGGGGCGTAGGGGCATCGGCAGATCCATCGCAATAAATAACCTCTGTATACCGTAAAGCCTTTGGCTTGTCTTGCCAGTGGGATGCGCTACCATGGCCCTCCCATTTTTTGTTGCCTGCCACCATGCACTGTCCCTTCTGCGGTGCCAACGACACCAAGGTCATCGACTCGCGACTGGTCGCCGAGGGCGAGCAAGTCCGCCGCCGTCGCGAATGCCTGGCCTGCGGTGAGCGTTTCACCACCTTCGAAACCGCCGAACTGGTTTTGCCGCGCCTGATCAAGCAGGACGGTAGCCGCCAGCCCTTCGACGAAGAAAAATTGCGCGCCGGCATGCAGCGGGCGCTGGAAAAGCGCCCGGTCAGCGTCGAGCGCCTGGAAGCGGCCCTGGCCCACATCAAGCACAAGCTGCGCGCCACCGGCGAGCGCGAGGTCAAGTCGCTGGTCGTCGGCGAGCTGGTGATGGCCGAGTTGCAGAAGCTTGATGAGGTTGCCTACATCCGCTTCGCCTCGGTGTACCGCCGCTTCCAGGACCTGGACGAGTTCCGCGAGGAAATCGACCGCCTGGCCCGCGAACCCGCCAAGGAGTGACCATGCCCAGCGAGCAAGCCGTCCTCGACGCCCACTACATGGCACGCGCCATCGAGCTGGCGCGCCGTGGCCTGTACACCACGCACCCCAACCCGCGGGTAGGTTGCGTGATCGTGCGCGATGGCCAGGTGGTGGGCGAGGGCTGGCACGTGCGCGCCGGCGAGCCCCACGCCGAGGTGCATGCCTTGCGCCAGGCCGGCGAGCTGGCGCGTGGCGCCACCGCCTACGTCACCCTTGAGCCGTGCAGCCACCATGGCCGCACCCCGCCGTGTGCCGATGCGCTGGTGAATGCCGGGCTGGCGCGGGTGGTTGCGGCCATGCAGGACCCTAACCCGGAAGTCGCCGGGCGTGGCCTGAAGCGCCTGGCCGATGTCGGCATCGAAGTGCTGAGTGGTGTGCTGCAGGCTGAAGCCAGGGCCTTGAACCCCGGCTTCCTCAAGCGCATGGAGCACGGCGTGCCGTTCGTGCGGGTCAAGCTGGCCATGAGCCTGGACGGCCGCACAGCCATGGCCAGCGGCGAAAGCCAGTGGATCACCGGCCCGGCCGCCCGTTCAGCCGTGCAACGCCTGCGTGCGCGTTCCAGCATCGTGCTGACCGGCGCCGACAGCGTGTTGGCCGACGGCGCGCGCATGACCGTGCGCGCCGAGCAGTTGGGCCTGGACGCCGAGACCACGGCGCTGGCGCTCAGCCGCCCACCGCTGCGCGTGCTGATCGACGGCCGCCTGCGTGTGCCGCTGGACGCGCCGTTCTTCCAGGCTGGCCCAGCGCTGGTGGTCACCTGTGCCGAGGGTGCGGACACCAGCGCTTATCAGCAGCACGGCCATGAGCTGCTGCTGGTGAGTGCCGTCGACGGCCACGTTGACCTGCCCCAGCTGCTGAAACTGCTGGCCGCCCGTGGCGCCAGCGAAATTCTCGTGGAAGCCGGCCCCATCCTGGCCGGCGCTTTCGCCCGCCAGGGCCTGGTGGACGAGTACCAGTTGTTCGTCGCCGGGCAGTTCCTCGGCTCCAGTGCGCGGCCGTTGCTGGACTGGCCGCTGGCGCGCATGAGCGAGGCGCCACGGCTGAAAATCATTGAAATGCGCGCGGTGGGGGATGACTGGCGAGTCATCGCAATACCTGCCCCGGCGGCAAGCGTATAATTTTTGCCTCGCGCCCAGCGCAGGCCCGGTTCCCCAGGAGGTTCCATGTTCACCGGCATTATCGAATCCATCGGCAGCATCCGTTCGTTGACCCCCAAGGGCGGTGACGTGCGTGTTTACGTAGAGACCGGCAAGCTGGACCTTGCCGACGTCAAATTGGGCGACAGCATCGCCGTCAACGGCGTGTGCCTGACTGCAGTGGAACTGCCGGGCGACGGGTTCTGGGCTGACGTCAGCCGCGAAACCCTGGATTGCACCGCCTTCCACGAACTCAAGGCCGGCAGCCGCGTTAACCTGGAAAAGGCCCTTACCCCAAGCTCGCGCCTGGGTGGCCACCTGGTCAGCGGCCACGTCGACGGTGTCGGCGAAGTGGTCTCCCGTGAGGAGAATGTCCGTGCCATCCAGTTCCGCGTGCGCGCGCCCAAGGAGCTGGCCAAGTACATCGCCCACAAGGGCTCGATCACCGTCGATGGCACCAGCCTGACCGTGAACGCCGTCAACGGCGCCGAGTTCGAACTGACCATCGTCCCGCACACCCTGGCCGAGACCATCATGGCCGACTACCGGGCCGGTCGTAAGGTCAACCTGGAAGTGGACCTGCTGGCCCGTTACCTGGAGCGCCTGCTGCTGGGCGACAAGGCTGCCGAGCCGACTGCCGGCGGCATCAGCGAAAGCTTCCTGGCCGCCAACGGCTACCTCAAGTCCTGATATAGGGGGTGCCGCGTGGCGCTCAACACGATCGAAGAACTGGTGGAAGACATTCGCCAGGGCAAGATGGTCATCCTGATGGATGACGAAGACCGCGAGAACGAAGGTGACCTGATCATGGCCGCCGAGTGCTGCCAGCCAGAGCACATCAACTTCATGGCCAAGCACGCCCGCGGCCTGATCTGCATGCCCATGACCCGCGAGCGCTGCGAGCTGCTGAAGCTGCCGCTGATGGCGCCGCGCAACGGGTCGGGTTTCGGCACCAAGTTCACCGTGTCCATCGAGGCCGCCGAGGGCGTGACCACCGGCATCTCCGCCGCCGACCGCGCGCGTACCGTGCAGGCTGCCGCAGCCAGGGACGCCAAGGCCGAGGATATCGTCAGCCCGGGCCACATCTTCCCGCTGATGGCCCAGGCCGGGGGCACCCTGGCCCGGGCCGGCCACACCGAAGCTGCCTGTGATCTGGCGCGCATGGCCGGTTTCGAGCCAAGCGGGGTCATCTGCGAGGTGATGAACGACGATGGCACCATGTCGCGCCGGGCGGAACTGGAAACCTTCGCCGCCGAGCACAACATCAAGATCGGCACCATCGCCGACCTGATCCACTACCGCATGATCCACGAACGTACCGTTCAGCGGATTGCCGAGCAGCCGCTGGACAGCGAACTGGGCCAGTTCAACCTGGTGACCTACCGCGATGCGGTGGAAGGCGACGTGCACATGGCACTGACCCTGGGCACCATCTGCGCCGAGGAACCGACCCTGGTACGGGTGCACAACATGGACCCGCTGCGCGACCTGCTGATGGTCAAGCAGCCCGGCCGCTGGAGCCTGCGGGCCGCCATGAGCGCCGTGGCCGAGGCCGGCAGCGGTGTGGTGCTGCTGCTTGGCAACCCGGTGGATGGCGACGTGCTGCTGGCGCATATTCGTGAAACCAGCGAGAGCGTGCCGGTGAAAAAACCCACCACCTACAGCATCGTCGGGGCCGGTTCGCAGATCCTTCGCGACCTGGGCGTGCGCAAAATGCGCCTGATGAGTTCGCCAATGAAGTTCAATGCGATATCCGGATTCGACCTGGAAGTAGTAGAATACGTGCCCTCCGAATAAACACCGGTAACGGGTCGCCAGATTGCCAGGCCAGCGCTATGGTTTTCAGTGACCCCGCACGTTCTTGTTCGTGGCCCATTACCCCCATGGGGCGCCCTTGGCGCCCCTGCTCTTTAATACGAGACACACCCGAATGACCCTGAAGACCATCGAAGGTACCTTCATCGCCCCCAAAGGTCGCTATGCCCTGGTGGTTGGCCGATTCAACAGCTTCGTCGTCGAAAGCCTGGTCAGCGGCGCCGTCGACGCCCTGGTTCGCCACGGTATCAGCGAAAGCGACATCACCATCATCCGCGCCCCTGGCGCCTTCGAAATCCCGCTGGTAGCGCAGAAAGTCGCCCAGCAGGGTGAGTACGACGCGATCATCGCGCTGGGCGCGGTCATTCGTGGCGGCACCCCGCACTTCGAATACGTGGCCGGTGAGTGCACCAAGGGCCTGTCCCAGGTTTCCATGGAATTCGGTGTGCCGGTCGCCTTTGGCGTGCTGACCGTCGACTCCATCGAACAGGCCATCGAGCGTTCCGGCACCAAGGCTGGCAACAAGGGCGCCGAAGCTGCCCTGTCCGCCCTGGAAATGGTCAGCCTGCTGTCGCAGTTGGAGGCCAAGTGATTTCCGACGAAAGCGATCGTTTCAACCCGCGCGATCCAAAACCTGCGGATGCTGGCAAACCTTCCAAGAGCATGAAGCGTCGCGAAGCCCGCAAGCTGGCCACCCAAGCCCTGTACCAATGGCACATGGCTAGCCACTCGCTGAACGAGATCGAAGCGCAGTTCCGGGTCGACAACGACTTCACTGACGTCGACGGTGCCTACTTCCGCGAGATCCTGCACGGCGTGCCTGCCAGCAAGACCGAGATCGATGCCGTGCTCAAGCCGTGCATGGACCTGGCCCTGGAAGAGCTGGACCCTGTGGAGCTGGCCGTGCTGCGCCTGTCCACCTGGGAACTGCTGAAGCGCGTCGATGTGCCGTACCGCGTTGTCATCAACGAAGGTATCGAGCTTGCCAAGGTGTTCGGTTCCACCGACGGCCACAAGTTCGTCAACGGTGTGCTCGACAAGGTCGCGCCGAACGTGCGTGCCGCCGAAGTGCAGGCATTCAAGCGCTGATCCACGCGCTTGCATACCATGGGCGAGTTTGAGCTGATACGACACTACTTCGCCGCCGCGCCCTGTGCGCAGGCTGGCGACGGGGTGGCGCTCGGCATCGGTGACGACTGCGCCCTGCTGGCCCTGCCAGCCGGCCAGCAGTTGGCCGTGTCGACCGACACCCTGGTGGCCGGGGTGCATTTTCCCGACGCCGCCGACCCCTTCCTGCTCGGCCAGCGCGCGCTGGCGGTGGCGGCCAGTGACCTGGCGGCCATGGGCGCCGACCCCATCGGTTTCACCCTTGCCCTGACCTTGCCGTCAGTGGCTGAAGGCTGGCTGCAGGCATTTGCCGAAGGCCTTAACCGCATGGCCACGCAATGCCGCCTGAGCCTGATCGGCGGCGACACTACCCGTGGGCCGCTGAGCCTGACCATGACCGTGTTCGGCGGCGTGCCGGCCGGCCAGGCGCTGCTGCGCTCGGGCGCCCGCGCTGGCGATCTGTTATGCGTGGGGGGCGTGCTGGGTGACGCCGCTGGCGCCTTGCCGCTGGTGCTGGGGCAGGCGCAGGCCGAGGCAGCCATCGCCGACCCTTTGCTGGCGCACTACTGGTCACCACCGCCGCAGTTCGGCCTGGGCCAGGCGTTGCGGGGCAAGGCTACGGCTGCAATGGATATTTCCGACGGGCTTCTGGCCGATTGCGGACACATTGCGTCGGCTTCCGGCGTGGCCCTTGCACTGGAACTGGACGCCCTGCCGCTGTCGAATGCACTGCTTGGCCTGCTGGGCCGGAAAGCGGCGCAAACGGCAGCCCTGACCGGTGGTGACGACTACGTGCTGGTGTTCAGCCTGCCGCCCGGGCATTTGCCCGGCCTGCGTGCCGGTGGCTGGCCAATCCATGTGCTCGGCCAGGTTCGCGAAGGGCAGGGCGTTACCCTGCACGATGGCAACGGCTGCGACATCACCCCGGCTGTACGGGGTTATCAACATTTTCGGGAGACACCGTGACAGACCACCCCAACCAGGTACCGGCAGAGAACGTGCCGCCGTCCGTCTGGCGCAACCCCTGGCATTTCCTGGCATTCGGTTTCGGCTCGGGCACCATGCCCAAGGCGCCCGGTACCTGGGGTTCGCTGGTCGCCATCCCGTTCATCCCGTTGTGGCAGATGTTGCCCGACTGGGGCTACTGGCTGATGCTGGGCGTGACCATGCTGTTCGGCTTCTGGCTGTGCGGCAAGGTGGCCAAGGACCTTGGCGTGCACGACCACGAAGGTATCGTCTGGGACGAAATGGTCGGCATGTGGATCACTCTCTGGCTGGTGCCCGAAGGTTGGGGGTGGATTCTGGTCGGCTTCCTGATGTTCCGTTTCTTCGACATACTCAAGCCGTGGCCGATCCGCTGGATCGACCGGCATGTGCATGGCGGCGTCGGCATCATGCTCGATGACGTACTGGCCGGGGTGTTTGCTTGGCTGGCGATGCAGGTGGTGGTGTGGGGGTGGCATTTCGTTTGATCCCGGCTGGGGGCTGACAAGGAGCGGGTCATGATCGGAAGGATGCTGATGATGGTGGTCGGCCTGCTGGCCACCTGCGCCAACGCGGCTGCCGAGCCGCTCCCGGCGCAGGTCCATGTGGCCAGCGAGGAGTGGAGCGACTACACCAATGCCGACGGCAGCGGCCTGGCCTGGGATATCCTGCGCAAGGTATTCGAGCCTGCCGGGGTCAAGGTGCAGACCCGCACCACGCTCTACATGCGCTCGGTGGGCCTGGTGCAGCGCGGCGAGGCCGATGCCTGGGTGGGTTCCTACCATGATGAAGTCGCCAACACCCTCTACCCGCGCTGGCACTACGACACCGACCATATCTACGCGCTGGGCCTGGCCGACAAGCCAGCGCCTGTCTTGAGCACCCTTGGCCACTACCGCCTGGCCTGGGTACGCGGCTACGGCTACGAGCGCTATTTGCCGGGCATTCACCAGTTCAACGAAGTGCAACGCCGCACCGGTATCCTGCCGATGCTGCTCCACGATCGTGCCGACTATTACATCGACGCCCAAACAGAAATTCTCGGTGTGCTCAAACAGGTCGAGCAACCGGCCAGGTTCAAACTGACCCACATTGCCGAACTGCCATTGTTCGTGGGGTTCGCCGATAACCCCAATGGGCGGGCCCTGCTGGCGCTGTTCGACCAGCGCATGGACAAGCTGGTGCCCAGCGGTGAACTGCGGCCAGTGTTCGAACGCTGGAAGCAGCCTTATCCCTTTACGCCATAAGCGATCAAACTTCCTGATCTTTATGCCGCGAAATTCAGCCTAAGCGCCGCCAGTAAGCTGCTGTTACAATGCAGGCCTTGGTCAATATTCATGTCAGATATTTGATAGGAGCACCCGGTGCCCGTCGTTTTCGTCGCCGCTTCCAAGCTGCCAACGCCTTTTGCGCAATTCACCATGCACGGTTTCCTCGATGAGGCCACTGGCCGCGAGCACGTCGTGCTGAGCCTGGGCGATGTCGCCGATGGCGAACCCGTGCTGGGCCGCCTGCACTCCGAATGCCTGACGGGCGATGCCCTGTTCAGCCAGCGCTGCGACTGCGGCTCGCAACTGGAAGCCGCCCTGCAGGCCATCGCCCGTGAAGGCCGTGGCGTGCTGCTGTACCTGCGTCAGGAAGGCCGCGGTATCGGCCTGCTGAACAAGATCCGCGCCTACGAGCTGCAGGACGGCGGTGCCGACACCGTCGAGGCCAACGAGCGCCTGGGCTTCGCCGCCGACCAGCGTGACTACGCCATGTGCCTGCCAATGCTGGAGCATCTGGGCGTGAAGTCGTTGCGCCTGATGACCAACAACCCACGCAAGGTCAAGGCCCTGACCAACATGAACATCGTGGTCGCCGAGCGCGTGCCACTGCACACCGGCCATAACCCGCACAACAAGCATTACCTGGCCACCAAGGCCGGCAAGCTGGGGCACATGATGGGCAACGAACACCAAAGCGAGGCCGATCGGGCGTGACCCGTTCGCAGGTGCGCCGCCGGTTGGCGGTAGCCTGGTGGCAGCAGCTGGCGCTGACCCTGCTGCCGTTGTTCGTCATGAGCTGGGCTTTCGGCCAGAGTGACGACCTGATGCCCGTGCTGGCCATGCCCATGTTCATAGCCGGCGCCGCCTCGATGTTCCTCAGCCTGCCGCGCTTCGGCGCCTACAAGCGCAGGCTGATCACCACCCAGCAAGCTCTCGACACTGCTCAGGAACCGGCGGCCTGGATCGCCCTGGCGGCCACCCGGCGCATGGCCTTCCTGTTCGCCGGCCTGCCGGCCTGGATCGCCGCACTGGCGGTGCTGTTCGGGCTGGAAGCGGTGCCCTTGTGCCTGCTGGCGCTGTCCAGCGTGCTGCTGCTCTGCCTCTACCGTATTCCGCGCCAGCTGAGCTGATGGCTCGCTGGCTCGCGTGCCTGCTGCTGGTGCTGTGCGCGCCTGCCCACGCGGCGCAGCGGGTGGTCAGCCTGGCGCCCTCCCTGACTGAAATTGCAGTTGAAGTAGGTGGCCAAGGCCGCCTGGTCGGCGTGCTCGATGCCGGGCCGCGGCCTGCTGGCCTGGAACACCTGCAGTCGGTAGGGCATTACGGGCAGTTGGACATGGAGCAGTTGCTGGCGCTGAAACCCGACTTGATCCTGCTGTGGCCTGGCAGTGTCGGCCCGGCCCAGCGCGAGCAACTGCGACGCCTGGGTATCGCGCTGATTACCGCCGAACCGCATTCCCTCGAAGACCTGGCCACCGCGCTGGAACAGATCGCCGTGCCCTTGGGCCAGGCCGAGCGCGGGCGCCAGCTTGCCGATGCTTTCCGCTTGCGCCTGGCGGCGTTGCGCGAGCGCTACCGCCGGGCCGCGCCGTTGCGGGTGTTCTATCAGGTATGGGATACGCCGCTGTACACCGTGGGTGGTGGGCAGATCATCAGTGATGGCTTGAGCGTCTGTGGTGGGCGCAACGTCTTCGCCGACCTGGCGCTGCCGGCGCCGCAGGTGAGCCTGGAGGGCGTGCTGCAACGTGATCCGCAGGTGATCGTGGTGCCCAATCAGGCGCAGGCCGATGCCTGGCGCAAGTGGCCGATCAAGGGCAGGGTGGTAGTGGGTGACCCGGGGGTAGAGCGCCCGAGCGGGCAGATGCTGGAGGCGTTGACGCGATTGTGTGAACGCGTGAATCAATGATCACCCCATCGCGACCAAGGTCGCGATGGGGTGATGCGGTCAGAGGCCGATCTGGCCCAGGCGCTTGCTGATCGCCGCTTCGATGCCGGCCTCGTCCAGGCCGCATTCCGCCAGCATTTGCGCAGGCTTGGCGTGCTCGACGTACACGTCCGGCAAGCCCAGGTGCAGCATAGGCTTGAGCAGGTTTTCAGCCGCCAGGAACTCGCCCACTGCAGCGCCGGCGCCGCCCATGATGCTGTTTTCCTCAAGGGTCACCAGCAGCTCATGGCGCGCGGCGATGTCGCGCACCAGCGCTTCATCCAGCGGCTTCACGAAGCGCATGTCGACCACTGTGGCGTCCAGCTTCTCGGCCACTTTCAGTGCTTCGGCCAGTTGCACGCCGAACACCAGCAGGGCAGTCTTGCTGCCTTCGCGGCGAATGACGCCCTTGCCGATTTCCAGCGGTTCAAGCCCGGCCTCGATGGTCGCGTTCGGGCCGGTGCCACGCGGGTAACGCACGGCAGCCGGGCCCTGATACAGGTGGCCGGTGCTGAGCATCTTGCGCAGTTCGTTCTCGTCGCTCGGAGTCATGATCACCATGCCCGGGATGCAACGCAGGTACGACAGGTCGAAGCTGCCGGCATGCGTCGGGCCGTCCTCGCCCACCAGGCCTGCGCGGTCGATGGCGAACAGCACGTCGAGGTTCTGCACCGCCACGTCATGGATCAGCTGGTCGTAGGCGCGCTGCAGGAAGGTGGAATAGATCGCCACTACCGGCTTGGCGCCTTCGCAGGCCATGCCCGCCGCCAGTGTTACCGCGTGCTGCTCGGCGATGGCCACGTCGAAGTAGCGCTCAGGGTAGCGTTCGCTGAAATCGACCAGGTCCGAGCCTTCTTTCATCGCCGGGGTGATGCCCACCAGGCGTTGATCGGCAGCCGCCATGTCGCACAGCCACTGGCCGAACACCGCGGAGTACTTCGGCCCCGTGGCTTTTTTCGGCGCGGCAGGCGCGTTCAGGGGGTCCAGCTTGGTGATGGCGTGGTAGCCGATCGGGTCGACCTCGGCCGGCGCGAAGCCCTTGCCCTTCTTGGTCACCACGTGCAGGAACTGCGGGCCCTTGAGGTCACGCATGTTGCGCAGCGTGGCAACCAGGGTGGGCAGGTCGTGGCCGTCGATGGGGCCAATGTAGTTCCAGCCCAGCTCTTCGAACAGGGTGCCGGGTACCAGCATGCCCTTGGCGTACTCTTCGGTACGGCGGGCGATCTCCCAGGCGCCGGGCAGGCGCGACAGCACTTTCTTGCTGCCTTCGCGCATGCTCGCGTAAGTGCGGCTGGAGAGGATCTTGGCCAGGTAGTTGGACAGGCCACCGACGTTGCGCGAGATCGACATGTCGTTGTCGTTGAGAATCACCAGCATGTCGGCGTTCACTTCGGGCGCATGGTTCAGCGCCTCGAAGGCCATGCCGGCGGTCAAGGCGCCGTCGCCGATCACGGCAATGGCCTTGCGCCCGCTATTCTGCAGGCGTGCGGCAATAGCCATGCCCAGGGCGGCACTGATGGAGGTGCTGGAGTGGCCGACGCCAAAGGTGTCGTATTCGCTCTCGCTGCGACGCGGGAAGGCGGCCAGGCCGTCTTTCTGGCGCAGGCTGGCCATGCGCTCACGACGCCCGGTCAGAATCTTGTGCGGGTAGGCCTGATGGCCCACGTCCCACACCAGGCGGTCGTCCGGCGTGTCGAAGACGTAATGCAGTGCAATCGTCAGTTCGATGACGCCCAGGCCGGCACCGAAGTGCCCGCCGGTCTGGCCAACGGTATAGAGCAACTCCTGGCGCAGTTCATCGGCCAGGGTTTCCAGCTCGGCTTCACCCAGTCGGCGCAAACCTGCCGGCGTGTCGGCACGGTCCAGCAGGGGCGTCAGCGGGCGTTCGCGGGGAATCTCTTGAAACGTCGTGGGCATCAGGCGAATCGTTATAAATATGAAGTGGCGGCAGTTTAACCTATGCAGCGCCGGCTGCCCACGCGATGACGCGTCGGGTGGTCAGCGCTGCTGTTCAACTGCGACGTTCGACAATGTAGCGGGCCAGTTCGCGCAGCGGTTCGGCCGCCGCATCGAATGGCTGCAGGGCTTCCAGTGCCTGGTCGCGCAACTGCAGCGCGTAGGCCTTGGCCATGCCCAGGCCCAGCAGGGCCGGGTAAGTCGGTTTGTCACGGGCGATGTCTGCGCCCTGGCGCTTGCCCAGGGTGGCGGTGTCGCTTTCCACGTCGAGGATATCGTCCTGGACCTGGAATGCCAGGCCGATCGCCTGTGCATAAGTCTTCAGCGCCTGGCGCTGCGCCGGGGTGGCGCAGCCGCTGGCCAGGGCCCCCAGTTGCACGCTGGCCTCGATCAGTGCACCGGTCTTGTGGCGGTGCATCAGTTCCAGCGCGCCCTGGTCGAGTTTCTTGCCAACCGAACCGAGGTCGATGGCCTGGCCGCCCACCATGCCAGCGGGGCCTGCGGCCTTGGCCAGGGCCATGGCCATCTGCAGGCGCACGGCTTCACCCTGGGGGCTCAGGCGCTCGTCCAGCAGGGCTTCGAACGCCAGGCTCTGGAGGCCATCGCCGGCCAGGATCGCGCAGGCCTCGTCGAAAGCCTTGTGGGTAGTGGGCTGGCCGCGACGCAGGTCGTCATCGTCCATGGCCGGCAGGTCATCGTGCACCAGCGAGTAGGCGTGAATCAGTTCCACCGCGCAGGCGGCGCCGTTGGCCTGTTCGGCCGGCGCGCCCAGCGCTTCGCAGGCGGCGTACACCAGCAGCGGGCGTACGCGCTTGCCGCCATTCATCACGCTGTAGCGCATGGCTTGGTAGAGGCGCGCCATCTCGGGCATCGGGGCGGCGAACAGGCTGTCCAGGGCGCTATCGACGCGCGCCTGGCAGCTGGCCTGGTAAGTGCTGATCATTCAGGTTGTTCCGCGTCAAAGGGCTCTTGCGTCAGCTCCCCGTCGCGCTCGAGCAGGATTTGCACCTTCTGCTCGGCCTGGGCCAGGGCGGCCTGGCAGTCGCGGGTCAGGCCAATGCCTTGTTCGAAGGCGGCCAGGGAATCTTCCAGCGACAATTCGCCGTTTTCCAGGCGTTCGACCAGCGTTTGCAGATCGGCCAGCGATTGCTCGAAATCCACGGAAGCTTTCTTACGGGCCATGGCGGCTCTCTCGACAGGAGTTGAAACCGCGCGACACTAGCAGAGCCGCGCGGCGCGGGCAAATCAGTGGGTGCAAAACACTGTTGCGTTTCCCCGTGGCAGCGCCCCTACAGGAGGTCGTTTACCGTTCCGGCTGTCGCAACGCGCTTGTGAAGCATCAATTCTGGCTTTACTGTATATAAAACCAGTGTAGAGAAAAACCCCATGCAGCTGATCGAGAAACTCAGCATCCTCGCCGACGCCGCCAAGTACGACGCTTCCTGCGCCAGCAGCGCCGCGCCCAAGCGCAGCTCCGAAGGCAAGGCCGGGCTTGGGGCCACCGATGGCATGGGTATCTGCCACAGCTATACGCCAGATGGCCGTTGCGTGTCGCTGCTGAAAATTCTGCTGACCAATTTTTGCCTGTTCGACTGCCAGTACTGCGTCAACCGCCGCTCCAGCGACGTGCCCCGGGCACGCTTCACCCCGGAAGAAGTGGTCACCCTGACCCTGGATTTCTACAAGCGCAATTGCATCAGCGGGTTGTTCCTGAGTTCGGGCATCATCCGCTCGGCAGACTACACCATGGAGCAACTCATACGCGTGGCCAAGCTGCTGCGCGAGGAACATCAGTTTCGTGGTTACATCCACCTCAAGACCATCCCTGAAGCCGATCCGTTGCTGATCGAAGAAGCAGGGCGGTACGCCGACCGTCTCAGCGTGAATATCGAACTGCCCACCGACGCCAGCCTGCAGACCCTGGCGCCGGAAAAACAGGTGGTTTCCATTCGCCAGGCCATGAACACCATCCACGTGGGCCGCGAAGCCGTGGCCAACGAACCCAAGGCGCCCAGCTTCGCGCCGGCAGGGCAAAGCACGCAGATGATCGTCGGCGCCGACGACACCGACGACAGCACCATCCTGCATAGCGCCGAGAGCCTGTACGGCAATTTCAAGCTCAAGCGCGTCTACTATTCCGCGTTCAGCCCCATCCCCAACAGCCCCAAGAGCGTGCCGCTGGCGGCGCCGCCGCTGATGCGCGAGCACCGGCTGTACCAGGCCGACTTCCTTCTGCGCGGTTATGGCTTCAAGGCCGGCGAGCTATTCCAGGGGCCGGGCCACCTGGCGCTTGACATCGACCCCAAGCTGGCCTGGGCGCTGGAGCACCGCGACGTGTTTCCGTTGGACCTCAACCGCGCCGAGCCCGCGCTGATTGCGCGCATTCCCGGCATCGGCATCCGTACCACCCAGCGGCTTGTGGAGCTGCGCCGCCAGCGGCGCATTCGCTACGAGGACCTGACGCGCCTGCGCTGCGTGCTGGCCAAGGCCAAGCCGTTCCTGATCACCAGTGACTATCATCCACGCCAGGCGGAAAGCAGCAGCCTGGCCCTGCGTGAGCAACTGCGTGATCGGCCTGCGCCTCAGCAGATGGGGTTGTGGGGATGATCACCCTCGACTGCGACGACCTGTTCGCCACGTGGCGGCAACAGGCGCGCTGGCTGCTGAGTCATCAAGTAGACCCCAGTGAAGTCAGCTGGGAGGTGGCGGACCTGTTCGCCTCTGATCGGGAGCTACCGGCCTCGCTCGGTGCGGTTCAGGCGCGGGTGCCGCTGGCCCTGGCCGAACAGTTGGAAACGGCCGCACGGTATCGCGGCGAGCAGCGCTGGAGCTTGCTGTACGAGGTGTTGTGGCGGGTGAGCCACGGCGACCGCACGGCCATGCTGGCGGGTGACCGGCTGGGCAGCGAACTGCACCGGCGCATCAAGCAGGTGTCCCGCGAAGCCCACCACCTGCACGCCTTCGTGCGCTTCGTGGCACTGACCGGCGCTGACAACAGTGCCGGCCAGCCCGAATACGTGGCCTGGCACGAGCCGGCCCATGACATCCTGGAAAGTGCCAGTACGCATTTCATCGGCCGCATGGGCCGCCACCGCTGGTTGATCGCCACCCCGCGCGACGGCGTGTACTACGATGGTGAGGCCATGCACTACCAGCGCCAGTGCCCCCCTGCCTGGCAACAACTGGCGCAGCAGGCCGAAGACCCTCACGGGGAGCTGTGGTTGACGTATTACAGCCATATCTTCAACCCGGCGCGGCTCAACACCCGCGCCATGCAGGGGCATTTGCCCAGCCGGTTCTGGAAGCACCTGCCGGAAGGGGTATTGATACCAGGGCTGATCAGCGAGGCGCGCACGGGCAAGCAGCGTGACGGGCAGGCGAGCGCCATCGGTAACCGACAGGGCAAGCGTATCCTGCCTGGGCGATGAGCACTGGTTGGCATTTCCACGTTGCGGCTGATTGTTAAACCCACGCCTGGTAGCTACTCTTCGCGCGCCTTGAAGACGGGCTATAAAATGTGTCGACGGACCTGACACCTGTTCCCACGCATTGCAGGAAGCACATATGCGATTTCTTATCGGGTTGAACGCTGTGCTCTGGGCGTCTGCCGCCCTTGCGGACACGTCCGCCACGCTTGATGGCCCCGCCGGCGGCTGGCGCTATTTCGGCCTGCTCGACCGCAGCGAAAACCCGCGCGTGGCGTACCCCACGCCGCCCATCGACCGTGGCATCCAGCGCAACCGCAGCATGATCGAAGGCCAGATCAAGGCCACCTCGGCGCAGCGTCAGCCGCACACACTTGCGGTGAATGGCAATGCGTTGAGTTTGTACACCGACGAAGACGGACGTTTCGCCCGGCCTTATGCCTTTGGCGCCGGTTCCAACAGCGTTGAGGTGCGCAGTAGCGAAGGCAAATCCCTCAAACGCGTGCAGTTCTACGAAGCCAATGACCAGCGTACCCCGGCGCGCATTCGCATCTTCCTGGCCTGGGACGACCCCAAGGCCGAGCTCGACCTGCACATCATCACCCCGGACGGCCAGCACGCGTTCTACGCCAACCCGGTGCTGAGCAATGGTGGCGGCCTGGACACCGACAGCGTCGACGGACCGGGGCCGGAGATGTTCACCATGACTGCACCGATGCACGGCACCTATCTGGTCTACGTCAACTACTGGGGCAACTACAGTAATGGTGGCTATAACTTTGAGGAGCACGCCAATCAGAACGAGGTCATCACCTCGCAGATCAACCTGGTGCTCAACGAAAACACCGTCAACGAAAAGCGCGAGAGCTTCATCGTGCCCTTGCGAGCCATCGGCGACCTGCTGCTGGTCAAGACCTTCACTTATTGAACCCTGCACCGCATGGATGAATCGGGCTTTGCGAACATGAGCGAAACGACCGCTACACCGGCCGCCATTCCGGCGGCCCCGGCACCTTCCCCCGGCAGACGCCGCAACGCGTGGCTGGCTATCGGCTTGTGCCTGGTAGCTGCCGTTGCTGGCGGCCTGGGTTGGTACCTGCACAGGCCCACATTGCCAGCCGCGGCTTTGGCGATGGACCGGTTGGGCCTCAGCCGCCCCGACGCGCTACTGGAAACCCGCGCGCTCAGCCAGTTGCCCCGGGACCTGCTCAGCGTGCCGTTCCTGCGCGAGACGCTGACCGAAGACTTCGTCTTCTATTACGAAACCCACGGTGACCGCCTGGGGCTGGTCGGCAGCCTGCGGCGGATCATCTACGAACATGACCTCAAGTTGCAGGATGACCTCATCGAAGCGCTTTTCGATCAGCCGGCAACCGTGGCGCTGTGGCGTGGCGGCGATGGCCGCCTCAAGGATTTCTTGCTGGTGATGGACCGCGGCGGGCTGGCCAAGCTGCTTGAACCGTTGGCCCACGTGGCGCTGGATGACCAGCAGTTGAGCAAAGTCGGTGAACTGAAGGTGGGCAGTGAAAACGTGCCGCTTTACCGCCTGGCGTACAACGCCAGCAAGTCGCTGCTGTTTGCGTCCCGCGGCGACAAGCTGGTGGTGCTGTCCAACCCGGACAAACTCCATGACGTGGAAGCCGATGGTGAAGTAGCCCCGGGTGCTGTCTCCAACCAGGCGCTGGCGGCGTTGCTCGGCGGTAACCAATTGTTCCCTGGAGCCTTCGGCCTGCAGCCCATGGCCGCGGCGCTCAAGCAACGTATCGCCATCAACGCCAGCGTGCTTGCGATGGGCTACCAGCGTTTCATCCCGACCTTCGCCGGCATCCGCCTGGACATGGATGACAAGGGCTGGCACAGCTACCTGGCGCTGGACGAGACCGACAACGCCCCCGACCTGGACTTCAATCCCATCTGGCAGGCCATGCCCGTAGGTGCCAGTGCATGCGTGGCCTTGCCGTTGGCTACCGAGCAACAGCAGCCGTTGTTGGTTAAGCTAGGTGCCGACGAGCAAACCGCCAAGGCACTGACCGAGCACATGACGGGAGCCGCCGGCCTGTGCTGGTACCCGGATTCCCACCTGTACACGCCGTTACTCGTGGCCGGCCTGGACACGGCGGACGGCAGCAAGCTCGACGCCAACCTGGGCGCGCTGTTCGGCGGCATGGTGGGTGCCTGGGAAAGCAAGGTACCTGGTGGCCAATTCCCGGTCAGCGAACAGACGCCACCCCAGGGCCATCAGTGGCAGCGCCTGGTCAGCTCCAACTTCGGTCAGTATCGCAATCGTGATGCCGAACAGCCCGACAGCATCACCGGCAAGGGCTTCTTCAAGGTCAGCCTGGCGCGGCATGGCTCGACGCTGCTGTTTTCCCTCGATGACACACTGGTGGGCAAGGCGATGGGCGCCTTGGACAAACACGTCGCGCCGCTGGCCGACATAGCGCCCAAAGACGCGCTGATGTCCATTTACCTGGGGCCCGATTCCCTGGCGCAATTGATGCAGCAGGAGACCCTCGACAGCCTGCCCCAGGACATGGAGCCGGTGTTTCGCAATGCCGCCCAGACCCACCTGCTTCCCAAGCTGCAGAAGCTGGCCGGGTATGGTCGGTACGCCCTGACCTTGCCCAAGGGCAGTGAGCCCGACGGGCATTGGCAATGGCTGCCGCTGCAATGGCGTGCCTTGTGAAAGGCATAGGCGTGATGGCGCTGGCGCTATTGTTCAGTGCCCGGTTGCTGGCCGCCCCAACGCCCGGGCTGGATGCCCAGCAGTCCCAGGTGTTTCGCGCCTGGTTCGTGCGTATCGCCCAGGAGCAACTGACCCAGGGCCCCAGCCCGCGCTGGTATCAGCAGGACTGCGCGGGCCTGGTGCGCTTCGCTGCGAATGAGGCGCTGAAAGTGCATGACGACAAATGGCTGCGCGCCAACGGCCTGTCCAACCGCTACCTGCCGCCGGAGCTGGCGCTCAGCGACGCCCAGCGCGTCCTGGCGCAACAGTGGCAGCAAGGCGGCGGCAAGGTCGGGCCCTACGTCAACGCCATCAAGCTGATCCAGTTCAACAGCCACCTGGTCGGCCGCGACCTGAACCAGGCGCGCCCCGGCGACCTGATGTTCTTCGACCAGGGCGACGACCAGCACCTGATGATCTGGATGGGCCGCAACATCGCCTATCACACCGGCACCACCACCCCCACCGACAACGGCATGCGCTCGGCAAGCGTGCAGCAACTCATGACATGGAAGGACACCCGATGGATACCCGACGCAGCCAACCCGAATTTCATCGGTGTCTATCGGCTCAATTTCCTCCGATGAAGGCTGCTCTGGTGGTGCGCCTGTGCCTGTGGCTGTTGTGCCTGCTGGCGCCCTTGAATGTGGCGCGTGCCGAAGATTCGGTGCCGGGCAGTGACTATGCGCCCCTGGCCGGTGAAAGTTTCTTCCTGCTGGCCGACAGCAGCTTCGCCACCAATGAGCAGGCCATGGTTCGCCTGGAAGCACCGGGCCGTGACTACCGCAGGTTTCGCATGGAGCCCTACGGCGGCGCCGACATTCGTGTGTACCGCATCGACCAGCCGCTGGAGTTTTTGAAACGCCAGAAGAACCTGCACCGCGTTGCCAGCGAAGGCCAGTTCAAGGGCGAAGGGTTGTCCAACACCCTGGCCTACCTGTGGGACAACTGGTACCGCAAGTCTCGCCGTGTGATGCAACGGGCGTTTACCTATGAGTCGCGCAAGGAAGTCACCGACCAGGTGCCGGAACTGAAGATGGGCAACGTCATCGCCGCTCCCACCCAATACGATGCGCAACCGCAGTACGCGCCTATTCCGGGCCTGCCGCTGGTCACCCAATTCCGCTACCCGTTGTGGCAAGCCAAGCCGATCCAGCCGCCCAAGGGCGTGGACCTGGCCGGCTCGTCCAGCGAGTTCATCAGCGTGGCGCCGGGCAATGTGTACATCCCGTTGGGCAAGCTGAAGCCGGGGCTATACCTGGTGGAGGCGCTTATCGGCAAGTACCGCGCCACCACCGTGGTGTTCGTCTCCAATACGGTGGCAGTCAGCAAGATCGCCGGTGATGAATTGCTGGTGTGGTCGGCGCGCAAGCACGAAGGCAGCTCGGTACCCAAGGTCAAGGTGCTGTGGACTGACGGCCTTGGCGTGATGAGCAGTGGCGAGACCGATGCCGATGGCCTGCTGCGGCTCAAGCACGCCAGCCCGGAACGTTCCTACGTGATTGGCGAGGACACCGAGGGTGGCGTGTTCGTCTCCGAAAACTTCTATTACGACAGCGAGATCTACGACACCAAGCTCTACGCCTTCACCGACCGGCCGCTGTACCGGCCGGGTGATTGGGTGTCGATGAAAATCGTCGGCCGTGAGTTCAAGAACGCTCGCGATTCGGTATCGCCTACTGCCGGTGCGGTGCACGTCAGCGTCATTGATGCTGCTGGCACCGCCCTGCAAGGCATGGACTTGAACCTGGACGGCAAGGCTGGCAGCCAAGGCCGCTTCCAACTGCCGGATAATGCCGTGGCCGGCGGTTACGAGCTGCGGTTCACCTACCGCGACCAGGCTTACAGCAGCGCCTTCCGGGTTGCCGAGTACATCAAGCCGCACTTCGAGATTTCCCTCGACCTGGTCAAGCAGGACTTCCGCACCAATGAACCCGTGAAAGGCAAGCTGCTGCTGATGTATCCCGACGGCAAGCCGGTGGCCAACGCACGCCTGACCCTCAGCCTGCGGGCCCAGCAGTTGTCCATGGTGGAAAACGAGCTGCAGTACCTGGGCCAGTTCCCGGTGGAGCTGACCAGCACCGAGCTGACCACCGACGCCAACGGCTATGCCAGTATCGAGCTGCCGGCCGCCGAGAAACCCAGCCGCTACATGCTCACCGTGTTTGCCAGCGACGGCGCCGCCTACCGGGTCAAGACCACCAAGGAAATCCTCATCGAGCGTGGTGCCGCCCAGTACCGGCTTGCCGCGCCCGAGCGCTTCAGCGCCGTGGGCGGCAAGGTTGCCTTCAGCTACCAAGCTGAGCAGCCTACCCCTATCAAGCCTTCGGCCTACACCTGGGTGCGCCTGGAAGACCAGACCTCCGGCGGCGGCAAGCTGGCGGCTGGCGACAACGGCTTCAGCCTGGCCTTCGACCGGCCGGGTACCTACAACCTCAGCCTGGTCGACGAGCACCAGCGCATCCTCGGCGCCACCGGCCATTCGGTGACCGGCGATGGCGTCAAGGCAGTGCCCGGCACCGTGGAAATCGTCCTCGACAAGCCCGAGTACAAGGCGGGTGATGAGGCGCTGGCGCTGGTCACTTTCCCTGAACCGGTCAGTGATGCGCTGCTGTCACTGGAGCGCGACAAGGTCGAGGCTACCGCGCTGCTCACCAAAGGCGGCGATTGGCTGAAAGTCGACACCATCAGCCCCACTCAGTACCGCGTGCACATCCCGGTTAAAGACAGCTTTGCGCCAAACCTGACCTTCTCGGTGCTCTACACCAAGGGTGGGGAATACAGTTTCCAGAACGCCGGTATCAAGGTAGTGGCGCCGCAGATCGATATCGCCATTGCTACCGACAAGGCGCAGTACCAGCCAGGTGACACCGTCACCGTCGACCTGGGTACCCGGTTCGTCGGCAAGCCGATTTCGGCGCACCTTACTGTCAGCGTCGTCGATGAAATGGTCTATGCCCTGCAGCCGGAAATTGCCCCGGGTATTGACCAGTTCTTCTACCATCCGCGCCGTAACAATGTGCGCACCAGCGCCAGCCTTTCCTTTATAAGCTACGACGTGGCGTTACCCGGCAGCCCCGCGGCGCCGGGCAAGGCCAACCGCAGTGAACGCGGAGTGAAGGTGCTGGAGCGTCCGCGCCGTGAAGACGTCGATACCGCAGCTTGGCAGCCGGAGCTGGTGACCGATGCCAACGGCCACGCACGCTTCACCTTCCGCATGCCCGACTCGCTGACCCGTTGGCGCATCACTGCGCGGGCCATTGCCGATGATGGCCAGGTCGGGCAGCGTCAGCAGTTCCTGCGCTCGGAAAAACCGCTGTACCTGAAATGGAGCGGACCCACTCGTTTCCGCGCCGGTGATCATCCAGACCTTGGCTTGTTTGCTTTCAGTGAGGCCGAGCAGCCAGTCAAGGCCGAGCTGCTGGTGCATGCCTTTGGCCAGGAGCAGCGGGTGCCACTCACACTCGCCAAGGGCATCAACTATATCCCGCTCCCAACCTTTGCCAGCACGGGTACGGCCGGCAGTGCCGACCTGAGCGCTGAGCTGCACCAGGACGGCAAACCCCAGGACGCTTTGGCTGTGCGCATCGACACCGTCGCCGACGGCTGGCAGACGGTACATACCCAAGCGCTGGATGTGAGCGCCGGGGACGTACCGCTGACGCTGCCCCTGGACGCCAGCAACCTGCGGCTGCGCCTGGACGACAGCCCGCAAGCGCTGTTCCGCGCCAGCCTCGACGACCTGCTGGAATACCCGTGGGGCGGGGTGGAGCAGACTGCCAGCCAGCTGCTGCCCTTGAGCATCGCTTATCCGTCGCTCTCGGCCGATACCAGCGTGCGTGACCGCTTGCGCCTGATCCTGCAGAACAGCCGCCTGCGCCTTATCCAGATGGCCGGCCCGGAAGCGGCGTTCACCTGGTGGGGCGAGGACCTGGCACCGGACGCCTTCCTCACCGCCTACGCCTACTATGCCGATTGGCACGCCAGCAAGGCATTGGGCCTGGCCCTGCCGCCGGGCCACTGGCAGCGGGTGATGGACGTGTATGGCAAACAGGCGGCCAATACGCCGCTGCTGCAACGGGCGCTGGTCCTGTCGTTCGCCAGGGAAATGCAGCTGCCGGTCGCCACGCTGGTCAGCGGCCTCATGGATGACCTGGCCAAGGCGGGCCCGGGTGCCAATGCCAACCTGCTGGATGATGGTGAAGACAGCGTGGTGATGGAAGCCCCGGACTCGGCGTTGGGATTGGCCTGCGCTCGCGTGCTGACCGCCGCGTTGGCGCAACAGAGCAAGGTTGCCCAGCCCGAAGCGTTTACCCGGCAACTGGAGGATGCCCGTCAGCGGGTGGCTACAAGCGGCCAGCCGTTTGCCGCGGCGCTAGACCTGTCGTTGAAACCCGCCAATGCCGAGCAGACGCGCGACTTGCTGCAACGCCTGCTACCACAGCAGTCCACCCTGGAGCGCGCGCTGGCGCTGACCTGGTTGCACAATGGCCTGGCCCAGCCGGCCAAAGGCAGCGCGTTGACGCCGAGTACGGATTGGCACGCGGAGCAGGGTGTTTCCGGCAGCGGTTTCTGGCAGTGGCAGGGCAAGGCGGTGCCGACCACGCTCACCTTGAACGGTGGCAGCGAGCGGCCGGTGCGAGCGCTGTTGACCTTCGACAGCAAGCAGGCCGCACCCGACGACCTGCCCGTGATGGTCAAGCGCCGTTTGTTGCGGCTGGTGCCGGGCGACCAGGCTTTCACCTTCAAGCTGGAAGCGGTTGGCAACAAACCACTGGCCAGTGACAGCCTCTACCTGGACGAGATCACAGTCAGCACCAAGGGCCAGCCGCTGCGTTACGGCATGCTCGAAGTGCCGTTGCCGCCGGGCGCCGACATAGAGCGAACCACCTGGGGCATCAAGTTGACGGGGCAGGGCGCTGCCGATGCTGCGCCGCTGGAAAAGGCACGCTTCGAGCCGGGGCAGTTGGCCTACGGTATCGCCGTGGATAGTCTCAGCGGTGAGCTGCGGTTCCGCCATTTGGTGCGCTTCTCCCAGAAGGGCCAGTTCAACCTGCCGCCAGTGCGCTACACCCAGCTGTATGCACCCCAGCACAAAGCCGAAGAGAAGAAAGTTGCGCTTGGCCAGGTCACGGTCAAGTGATGCGTTTCTATATAGGTGTGCTGCTGTGCCTGTGCTCTTTGCTGTCGCAGGCAGAAGAGGCACCCTTGCGCCTGGCCTGGTCAAATGGGCAGGGGTATGAGCTGGTGCAGTTCAACCGCACCCAAGTCGTCAGCCGCGAGCCTTTGCCCAGCGGCCTGCAAACGCCGTTGGGCAGCTTGTGGAAACTGTTTGTCTACGCCTGGCTGGTAGACACCGGTCAGGATGAAGCTGCCTACGACTGCCAGGGCCATGACCGCGATGAAGTCTACTGCTGCACCCCGGGCGGCAACGTCGCTCGGGACCAGGCACTGGTGCATTCCTGCGGCCTGTACTTTGCGCCTGCGCGGTTGCACATAGACCCGTCCAAATGGCGCAGCTACTGGCAAGCGCGCAATGCGCCGGCCTGGCTTGCGGACATTGCCCAGCTGCAACCGCAAACCCGCGTACCGGTCACGCAGTTGCTCGATAGCCTTCGCGTGCTGCCCGCCCAGCAACAGGCCAGGCAGTTGTTGCTGGACGTAGTACTCAATGCTGGCGATGGCCAGGCAGTGGGCAGTCTCGGTGGCCGCTTGAGGGTCAAGACCTGGAGCTGGCTGGCAGATGGCGACGCCAAGGCGCGGCAGGGTGGCTTTGCCGGGTGGTTGCAGGATGGCACGCCGGTGTGGGTCGGGGGCACTGGCACCAGCCAGATGGTCCTTGGTCATTACGCCGAAGTGCTCGGTGCGTTCCTGCCCGCGCCATGGGCCCGGGACACTGGTCGTTGCGTGGAGGTTGACCTGTTTGCACGGTACCCTCTCAAGAGTGTGCTTGCTGCTGCCGGTAGCCCTGCACCTGACGGGGTATTGCAAGGGCATTACCGCGCGGTCTTTAGCAACGGCAATAACCTGGACATCAACAGCAGCGGCGACCTATACCTGCAACAAGGCAACGGCCAGCCCCGGCTTGTCGCCCGGTTGGATCGGGAAGAGTACGTCGCCCGGGTGCTACAGCGCGAAGCCAGGAGCCAGCCCGCAGAAGCGGCGAAGGCGTTGGCGGTGGCGATTCGCACCTACCTGCTGCAGAACGCCGGGCGCAATGGCGATTGCCTGAGCATCGAGGACAGCAGTAGCCGGCAACGGGTAGCGCCGGGTGCGGCCAGTGATGATGCGCGCCGTATCGTCGCCTGGACCAGCGACCTAGTGTTGGCTGGCAGCCCGGTTACTTACCATTCCGACACGCCGGGGCCCGACAAACTGTCCTGGGCCCAGGCGGTGCAGCAGGCCAACAGCGGCCTGCGCTACGACACCATCCTGCAGCGTGCCTATCCGCGCGCGAGCCTCAGCCGCTAGGACAATCCCGTGGCTTCCTGCGAGGCGCTGCCTGCCGCCCAGGCCTGGCTGGTGACTCAACGCCGCCAGTGGCGCCCTACATTGGATAACGAAGTGGGCTACAACGAAATCAGTACGTTCGCGGTTTGCCGCCTGGCGTACGGGCGGCCTCATGTGGACCGTGAACGCCAGCGTATCTACGTACGTGGCGTGCTTACCCTTCAAGACCGCCTCGACCTGACTCATGAATACCTGCACCTGGCATTTGAGGCCCACCCCAACGGCCAGGATGAAAGCTACATCGAAGGGCTCGCCCGCCACCTGCTCCTGGACTAGGCCATGACACCGCGCATCTCTACCACTGCCCTGTTCCTGGGTGCCTTGCTGGCACTGCCGGCCGCCCAGGCGGGCAATCCCATCAGCATGGATACACCTGTGGGCGGCTGGCGCAGCGGCACGCCAGAGGGCGAGCACTTTCGCCAGACCGTCAACTACCCGGCCTCGTCGGTGAACACAGCCTCGGACCAGGCGGATACCGCACGCATCATGGGGGACATCAAGGGCATGCCGAAAAGCGCCGACCAGCCCGGCAAGGTCATCGTCAATGGTGTCGCCATGCCATTGAAGCTGGATGGCAACGGCCACTTCGACCGGCCCTTCTCATTCCCCAGCGGTACCAACAGCGTCGAAGTGCGCAGCCCCGACGGCCAGCAGAAGCGCCGCGTGCAATTCCTCAACACCGGCAGCGCCAGCCCGGCCAGGCTGCGCATCCTGCTGTCATGGGACAGCGATAACACCGACCTCGACCTGCACGTCATCACCCCGGATGGCGCACACATCTGGTACGGCGACCGCACCGCCCCCAACGGCGCCGCGCTGGACGTCGACGTGACCACCGGCTACGGCCCGGAGATATTCGCCATGCCGGCGCCGCAGAAAGGCCAGTACCTTATATATGTGAACTACTTCGGCGGTGGCTACCGCGAAGGGGAAGAGGGGGAAAGTGCGGTGAAGCCCTTGACCACTGCACAGATTACGATGATCACGGAGGAGGGCACGCCGAGTGAGAAGATGGAAACGTTCCTGGTGCCAATGCGTGCGCCGGGGGAGCTGACGTTGGTGCGCAGGTTCAGTTATCCGTGATGGGGTTGGATTGCGTAACGGCCACCGGGTGCATGCCGTTGTTTTGATGGTGTTCATGCAATCGCGCGCCGCCCGCGCGGCGCTTCGCGGCCGCAGGCCGCTCCTACCGTTTGTTTCGGGCCAATCACACCAATGCCATCTCCCGGGTCCGCTTTGTTTGCCCACTGCAAATCTCCTTTGGTGCAAACAGAGCGGCCCCGGGAGATACCACTGACATAACTGGCCCGAAACAAATGGGTAGCACCGGCCAGAGGCCGGGTCGCGCCGCGCGGGCGGCGCTCGGTGTGGTGAGGCTTGAAGATTCCCAGGCATGCACCTGGTGGCCTTCACACGGTCGCCCGCGGGGAAGCTTCTGACTTTAAAGACAATTCCTCGAAATTAACCCTTGACCTGCCTCCGAATCTCTCTATAATTCGCCCCACTTCCGGCGCAACCTAAACGGAAAACTCCTTGAGTTTCAATGAGTTAACCGAAGTAAGCAGCTCCGAAAGGTTTCGATCTTAACGTCGAAAGCGGTGAAAAAGGTGGTTGACAGTAACGCAGGTTGCTGTAGAATTCGCCTCCCGCTAACGAGAGATCGAAGCGAGTC
>NZ_JBWCAM010000028.1:0-79295 GCF_056175065.1 Pseudomonas sp. JC1203 | reverse complement strand
GAGATGGCGGCCGCCGTCGGCCGCCTGCAACAGGCCGGCGAGCAACTGCAATCGCTTTCCAGCGACGCCGAAGCCGCCAAGGCAACCCCGGCCGATCTGCAGGCGCAACTCAACCTGCTGCGTGACGAACTGGAGCAGCTCAAGGCCGCCACCGTGCTGGTCAGCGCCCCGCAAGGCATCGCCCTCACCAGCGGCAAACACCTGCAGCTGGCCGCGCACGCCAACCTGATGGCCAACGCTGGCGCCAATGCCGACATCAGCGTGGTCAAGCGCCTGTTCATGGGGGTAGGGCAGGGCCTGAGCGTGTTCGTGCGCAAAGTCGGCATCAAGCTGATTGCCAATCAAGGCCCGGTCAGCGTCCAGGCGCAGAACGACCGGCTGGAACTCATGGCTCGCCATGGGCTGGACATCACCAGCACCGAAGACGAGATCCATATCACCGCGAAAAAGAAAATCACCCTGAATGCCGGTGGTAGCTACATCACCCTGGACCCGTCGCGCATTGAAGCAGGGACGGAGGGGGACTGTTTCGTCAAGTCGGCGCATTTCAACTACAGCGGTGCGGCGAGCATGAAGGCCGGGCACCCGGAGTATCCGGTGGGGCTTTCCAAGGAGCGGTTGAGCGTAAACCTTTCGCAGACTCCCAACGCTCCCACGGTCGGCTGGAACCGCATGCCGTACTCCCTCTTTGCTGACGGGGTACTGCTGAAGGAAGGCGTAATTGTCAATGGCGAGAAATTGCACATTGATCATCAGGCAATAACGACTAGCTATCGCATCGTGCTGGCTAATCAGCAGGTCTACGACATTCCCACACCCACCGATTACCGCAACCCTGAGCAAGCCCACATCGCGAATCGCGGTATGCACCACCACCACTCGGACACGGTGGATGGCGTCAACGCACCTGCGGAGCACACCACCAACCGGCTCACCTACGCGGAAGTGATGCATGAATCCGACACCAAGAAAGGAAAATGATCATGGCTAATCCACCGATCGTCTCACCCGCGGCGCTGCAGTATACGAATGAGGTGTCATGCACCCCTCGGTGGTATGTCCAGAAAAGTGAATACCACCCAGTAGCGGCAACCTACCTTCCGTTAGTCAATGGCGAAGAGACTTTCCGCGCGGTGCATGAGGCTATCGCTCAAGCAAAGAAAACCATCGACATTATCTGTTGGGGCTTTCAACCGTCGATGTTTCTCATTAGGGATGGCAAGGCGCCTTGTTTGGGCGATTTACTCAGAATGAAAGCCAAGGAGGGTATTCAGGTGCGCGTGCTGGGCTGGGAGATGCCCGGTAATTCTGCGGGTGTCGCAGGAGAGGCCAACCTTCCTGGTAAAGGCGGAAGTTGGGACATGGAGGGGCAAACTTCAACCTTCGGCCAAAGGCACCTTGACCGCAAATGGTTTGATAACTGTGCTGTTGCGGGCAGCAAGGCTGCCCAGCGAGTAAAGGAAGGCATCCCTTTATTTGTCAGCCGCGGCTTCAGCGGAAGTGAACGCCTTCGCATCGCCGATGATGTAAAAAATAATGCTCTCGACCCAGAGATCAGCGAAAAGATGCGGCTGATATTAGCCACGACAGTCACGCACCATCAGAAAAGTGTTTTGGTCGATTACGAACTGCCGGACTGCGCTGTCGGTTTCGTCATGGGGCACAACATGCTCGACGAGTATTGGGACACCAATGCGCATTCAGCCAAGAATCGCGGGGCAAAGGAAAAGCTCGCGCGAAACAAGGGGCCAACAGGTGACAAGCCCCGCCAGGATATTTCCTGTCAAGTGACAGGGCCGGTGCTGGAGCACTTGCACCATAACTTCGCGACTGCGTGGGAAAAAGAGACGGGTGAAAATCTGTTGGACCTTCGGGCAGCTAAAAAGATAGGGCAGCAACTGTATCCTCTAGGTTCGCCGCAGATGGTGCAGTTGTTGCGCACACAACCTCAGACCGGCAGGCGGGATATTGAGACGCTTTACCTGCAAGCGATCAACAATGCAACAGATTTTATTTATATTGAAAATCAGTATTTCCGTTGGCCGCCGCTGGCGGAAGCAATCAAGGAAGCGGCGTCAAGGTTGGTAAAGAAAGGGAGCGATCCGGGGTTGTATGGTTCGTTGCATTTGTTTGTTGTTACGAATGTGACTGATGAGGGTGTCGGGGCCGGGGTTGTGAATACTCAGAGGATGTTGGAGAGCTTAGGGCGTGCCGACACTATCCCCGAAGTCACTAAGCTACGGCGGATTAAACAGGTCGCCGAAGAATCGAGGGTGACTAGCCGGGGTGCCGACCCACGGGATCGGATTTCTGAAATTCAGCTCAAGACGAATATCAAGAAGATAAATGAGATTCCTGATGAAGCGCTAAGGATTACCGATAACCCTGGCTTGAAGGTTCATGTGTGCTCGTTGGTTGCTAAGGATTCACTCAGTGGGTTTGGTTGGATGCCGGTTTATATTCACTCTAAACTGATGATTGTTAATGATGTATTTACCACTCACGGCTCGGCAAATATTAATACTCGCAGCATGCAGGTTGACAGTGAACTGAACATTGCTCACGAGTGGGTGGAAGTTACAAAGGCTTTGCGGCGTAAATTGTGGGGGCTTCATACTAGTGATAAAGGGGCGCAGGATAGTCCGGAGCTGGCCTTCAAGGAATGGCAGGTTATTATTGATAGCAATAAAAGTCGAGCGGAAGACAAAACAAAGAGTAAGCGGCCTGTAGCTCCTTTGGTTGGTTTTTTTTACGCTGCGAGAATGCTTAAGGATCTCGACTGATGCGTCACCTGATTTTGGTGTTGCTTGTAGCCTTGCAGGGTTGTGACTCCGAAAGCAAGCCTTTTATCGAGAGGGATTATATTTTGAGCTATGTATCTGATGTGGAAGCTAAGGTGGCTTTTTCTTGCGTGCAAGAAAAAATCCCCGAAGCATCGGCTGATGTAAGTATTTTGTTTCGGTACGCACGCTGGTTGCAAAGAAATAATCAATTGAATCAAGATGAAGTGGTATACCGAGAAGTGGAAAGGCTGTACAGGGTTGCCAGTGAGCATGATCACTATAAAGCGAATATTAATCTGCAGAATGGCTCGATGCGCGGTCAGTTTGAATTAGCTGGTGGCGATAGATTGCGGTTTAGTCAAGCGTTGATCGATGTGGGCGTGGCATCTGGCTATTATTTTATCGGTGTGTATCTTGAAAAAGGAATGGCGGGGCTACAGATGGACCATGAGATGGCGCTTCGTTATTTTCGTAAGTCCGCCGATGCAGGCAGTGGGCAGGGGCAGGCGTATATAGGAGAAAAATTAGCGTCCATTGCCCCAGATGTCACAAGGCAACTTCGCCGCTGTGCCGCAGCGCAAGGGCAGGGAAGAGCTGCGGTGATGCTGTCGATTGATCTACAAGATAATAACCAGTTTCGCGATGCCGTTGAAATATTGCAGATGGGCGTAGCGTCAGGAGATGAGGGTGCTGCCGGGCGGTTGGAATCAGCATTTCGCGGGCCTCACATATCAGACGAGCTGTATTACTTAGGTCAAGATAAAGATCTGGAGCGTGCTGAGCGTTATGAAAAAATCTGGAGGTTTTTGGCGGGGTATTCCTACGCAAATCCAACGATTCCGGAGATAAATGAAATTGTTCCTTTACCGCCTGCAGAATTACCCGAGTGGAACGGAAAGATCCAATGGCTTGAGGATCGCCTCGCCAACATCCCGCCACCAAAACCCAGCGAGGAACTGATCCTGCGCCTGGCCAACGCCAAAAAGCTCGATCCGGCCACCGGCAAGCCACTCCCCAGTTCGCCCGACTTCACCCAGGCCAACTTCCCGCAGCAAATCTGCTACCCCGGCCAAGCCTGCCCACAGGCCGGGCACTGGAAAGTCATTTGGCCTTCGTTGCGTAACGTCAGGCCGAAAGAGGTGATCCGTCACTTCAATGAAGGCGATATTTTTCCACTGCAAACGGTGGAACGCTACCACCTGCGCCCGTGGCCGCTGCGTGACAAGACCACGCTCCGTGAAGAGGCGGTTGAGTGGGGGCTAATCGGATGAGCAGGTTTTCCTTTGCGCGCACCGTCAGCACCAACTGACCATGCAAGTGAGACAGGAGGGGTGGATCACCCGCGTGGTGCCATGACCGCGCAAGCGTTCAAGTACGGCGCTGGGTCGCCATTCATTTTCAGTGGTAACAGCTCCGCCGAGACGGGGCTCGGGTGCAGGGTGTTGATGCTCGCGCCGCCGCTTTTGACGTAGGGATACATGATGGAAATTCGACGCGTTGTACAAGCAGGTGGCCTTGCTGGCGTGCTGTTGCTGGCGGCGGCACTGCTGTGCGCGGTGCTGTGGTATTACCCGCAATGGCTGGGGCTGCATGGCAGCGATGATCGGCAGGCACTGGCGTTCAAGGTGGTACCCGTGATCGCCGGGTTGGTCATGCTGGTGCTTGGCGGGTTTACCTGGCTGGGGCGGCAAATGGGTCGCGCTGCTAATACGGGCGACGATGTCGCGGGCCCGCGGCCTGTAGTGCTGCCTGAGCCGGGCGCGGAGGTTGGGCAGCGCGCGGCCATCCTGCGCAATCACCTGCGTGACCACTACGGCCTGTTCTGGCGGCATAAAGTGCGATTGTTGTGGGTGGTGGGCGAGGCGGAGCAAGTCAACGCGATTGCACCCGGGCTAACGGAGCAGCGCTGGCTTGAGGGGCAGGGCACGGTCCTGTTGTGGGGCGGTAGTGCCCACGGGCTGTTGGAAGTCGAGCGCCTTGAAACGCTTAAGCGCCTGTGCCGCCGGCGCCCCCTCGACGCCATCATCTGGACCCTCACCACCCCGCAAAGCGACGACGTCAAGGCCATGAGCGCCGCCAGCCGCTACCTGCGCGACCTGTCCCAGGCGCTGGGCTGGCAGCTGCCGCTGTACCTCTGGGAAGTGTGCCCGAAACCCTGGATCACGCCGTTGGAACCTGCCCAACCGGTAGGCTGCCTGCTCGGCCGCAACCTGGACCTGGGCGCAGCCCTGCAGCAGTTGGTAGCGCCGCTGAACCAGCAGGGCATGGAGCACATCCAGGTGCACCGCACCCATTGTTTTTTCTATCACCTCGGCCACCAGCTGGGCACCCACGGTGTGGCGCATTGGCCGCAGGTGCTGGCGCCGTTGCTGGCGGAGTTTGCCCGCAGCACGCCGTTGCGCGGCATGCATTTCAGCCTGGCGCGCAGCGACGGCCCGGTGCCTGGCAGCGAGCACCTGCTGCAGCTCGATGGCGCGTGGGCCACGCTGCTGGCGGATAGCAAGACCCGCCCGCGGCGGCGTGGCTGGCATGCGCGGCGGGTGCTGTACGTGGCGACGTTGGCTGCCATCGGCGTGACAAGCGCCGGCACGCTGTTGTCGTTTGTCACCAACCGCCACCAGGCCGTGCACCTGGCGCATGTCGCCGAACAACCGATCACCGACCTGATCACCCTCAGCGACCTCACCCGCGAGGTGGACCGCCTGGAGTACCGGCGCGTGCACGGCGAGCCGTGGTACCTGGGCTTCGGCCTCAGCCAGGGCCAGGCCATGCTCGACAAGCTGTGGCCCTATTACCTGAAAGCCACCCATGAGCGGTTGCGCGACAGGGCCGTGGCCAGCCTGGAACAAACCCTGTGGACCCTGGTGGCGCAGCCTGCCGGCAGCAAGGCGCGCAGCGAGATGGCCCGCGAGGCCTACGCGCCGCTCAAGGCCTACCTGATGCTGGCGCAGCCGGAAAAGGCCGAGCCGGCGTTCCTGGAGCAGGCGCTGTTGGCGCGGGTGCCCGATCTGCCTGGCCAATGGTCCTTCTACACCCAGCAGTTGCCCAGCCACCCCGAGTGGCGCATCGACGCCAACCCGCGGCTGATCGCCCAGGTGCGGCACATCCTGCTCAGCGAACTGGGCCAGCGCAACGCCGAGTTGAGTCTCTATCAGCAGGTGCTGGACCGCGCCGGCACGCACTTCCCGGCGCTGGGACTGGCAGACATGCTTGGCGACACCGAGGCGTCGGCGCTGTTCGGCGCGCCTCGCAGCGTGCCGGGCATCTTTACCCGGCAGGCCTGGGACGGGCAGATATGCGCGGCCATCGATGAAATCGCCGAGAAACGCCGGGAAAGGATCGACTGGGTGCTTGCCGACCCAACGCAAAAAATCGACAGCGAGCTGACCCCCGATGCGCTCAAGGCAAGGCTCACTGCCCGCTACTTCAAGGATTTCAGCAGCGCCTGGCTGACCTTCCTCAACAGCGTGCGCTGGCGCCAGGCCAAGGACCTTGGCGAGGCGGTCGAGCAGCTCGCGCTGATGAGCGACCCGCAGCAATCGCCGCTGTTGGCGCTGGTCAACACCGTCGCCTACCAGGCACAGACACCAGGCCCACTGGACACCACCTTCGCGCCGCTGCTGCAGCTGCTGGCCAAGGACAACAACCCGCTGAGCCTGCAAACCTACCTCACCCGCATCACCCGCGTGCGCCTGCAACTCCAGCAGATCGAGGACGCAACCGACCCCCAAGCCATGACCCAGGCGCTGGCCCAATCAGTGTTCCAGGGCCGCACCCTCGACCTTGCGCAAAGCCGCGACTACGGCAGCCTGATCGCCGCCAGCCTGGGCGGGCACTGGAGCGGCTTTGCCCAGAACCTGTTCGTCAAACCCCTGGCCCAGTCCTGGCAGCAGGTGCTGCAACCCTCGGCGGCGGCGCTGAATGCGCAGTGGCAGCGGGCGATCGTCGAGCACTGGGACGGCGCCTTCAACGGCCGCTACCCGTTCGCCGCCACCGGCAGCGACGCGTCGTTGCCGATGCTGGGGCAGATGATTCGTGCCGGCACCGGGCGCATCGACCAGTTTTTGCAGCAGGAGCTGGGCGGCGTGCTGCGCAAGGAGGGCAACCGCTGGGTCGCCGACCCGCGCCACAGCCAGGGCCTGCGCGTGAACCCGGCGTTCCTGGCGGCGGTGAACCGCCTCGGCCACCTGGCCGACGTGCTGTACACCGACGGCGGCATGGGCCTGGGCTTCGAGCTGCAGGCCAAGGCCGTGCAGGACCTGGTGCAGACCACCTTCATCCTCAACGGCGAGCGCATGCAGTACTACAACCAGAAGGAAAGCTGGCGGCGCTTCGACTGGCCGGGCCGCAGCGACTACCCCGGCGTCAGCCTGAGCTGGACCAGCGTCAGGACCGGCGAGCGGCTGTTCGGCGACTACTACGGCGCCTGGGGCCTGATCCGCCTGCTGGAGCAGGCCAGGGTGACGCCGCTGGACGACAGCGACACGCGTTTTCGCATCGTGCTGACGGCGCCGGACCAGATCCCGCTGACCTGGCACCTGCGCACGGAACTGGGTGCGGGGCCGTTGGCGTTGTTGAAGCTGCGGGGCTTTAGTTTGCCGTCGCGGATTTTCCTGGCGGACAACGGCCAGGCAACCAAGGGAGGTGTTGAATGAGCCTGCAACAGCTACGGCTGGCTTGCCTGGGGGACCGGGATGCGCTGGCCCTCGGCCGTGAACAGGGCGGCGCCTGGAGCGACTGGCTGCAACCCATCAATGAGCAGCAACCCACGGGCGACGACCCCAGTTACGAGGATGATTTCCAGTGCCTGCGCGAACAGGTCAACAAGCTGTCCGGCGCCGACACCGAGCAGGTCGTGCGGCTGGCGGAGAAGCTGCTGACCCACACCTGCAAGGACCTGCGCGTGGTGACGTATTACCTGTGGGCGCGCCTGCAGCGTGACGGCGAGGCGGGGCTTGCCGATGGCCTGGCCTTGCTGGCGGCGCTGGTGGAGCGGTTTGGCGCGCAGCTGCTGCCGGCCCGGCCCAACAGCCGCAGGCTGGCCCTGGAATGGCTGGCGGCGGACAAGTTGCTGGGCAGCCTGTCGCTGTACCCCGAGGTGGTGCAAGCCGAGGCCGAGCGCACGGTGGCGGCGCTGGTGTGGCTGGAGCATGGCCTGCTGGCCTGGCCTGAAGACCAGCGCCCGCAGTTGGGGCCGCTGTACGGCGCGCTGTCGGCACGCCTGGCGCGCTCCGGCGGCGCCGATGCGCTGGTGCCGCAGCACAGCGCCAGCGCCGAGCCAAGCGGGGCAGGGGGCGTGCCGCCGCCGGTGGCGATCAAGTCGGGGCGCGACTTGCTGGACAGCGGCCGGGCCTTGGGGGCCTACCTGCGCGACCAACCCCGCGGCTGGCTGGCCGCGCACCACCTGATGAAAAGCCTGCGCTGGGACACGGTGCATGAAACACCCCCCGAGGACAGCCACGGCAATACCCGCCTGGCCGCCCCGCGTGGGGACTATCGCGTGCAGCTCAAGCGCCTGCATGTACAGCAGCGCTGGGGTGAACTGCTGGACCTGGTGGAGCGGGTGTACGCCGAGGCGGTCAACCATTTCTGGCTGGACCTGCAGTGGTACCTGTACCAGGCGCTGGCCGGGCAACCGGCGCCCCGGGACAGTTGGGCGGGCATCGTCAAGCGCGACCTGGGCATGCTGCTTGAACGCCTGCCGGGCCTGGAACACCTGAAGTGGAACGATGGCAGCGCGTTTGCGGATGAAACCACCCGCGAATGGATCGCCCAGCAGGTAATTGGCAACCGCCCGGCCCAATGGTTGCCGGTGGCACCTGCGGCAGCGCACGACGACGTGCTGGCGCTGCAAAACGAGGCCCAGGCCCAGGCCGACAGCCATGGCGTGGAGCAGGCACTGGCCTGGCTGGCCGCCAGGCCGCAGCTGCACAGCGGCCGCGAGCACTGGTTGCTGCGGCTGCTGATGGCGCGGGTGGCCGAGCAGTGTGGCAAGAACGAGCTGGCGGTGCACCTGCTGGGCGAGCTGGAACAGGTGGCCCAGCGCCAAGGCCTGGCGCAGTGGGAGCCGCAGCTGAGTTTCGAGGTGAAGGCGCGGCTGCTCAAGCTGCTGCGCATGAAAACCCAGCGCAGCGATGCCGACAAACCTGCCCTGGCGCGCCGCATGGAGGCCTTGCTGGCGTCTCTGGTGGCCATCGACCCGGTCCGCGCCGCTGTGCTGTGCGGTTGACCTTAGAACAGGATACAGAGTGTGAGCCTGGACAATTTGACCCTGCACTACTTCGATGCCGAGATGCGCTACCTGCGCGAGGCCGGCAAGGAATTCGCCGACGCATTCCCCGACCGCGCCGCGCACCTCAACCTGGACCACCCCGGCGCGCAGGACCCCTACGTGGAACGTCTGTTCGAAGGCTTCGCGTTCCTGATGGGGCGCCTGCGCGAGAAGCTCGACGACGACCTGCCCGAGCTGACGGAGGGGCTGGTCAGCCTGCTGTGGCCGCATTACCTGCGCACCATTCCATCGCTGTCGATTGTGGAACTGGCGCCGGACCTGGGGCAGATGAACCGTAGCGAGGCGCTCGCGGCAGGTTTTGAAGTGCTGTCGCAGCCGATCGGCCCCCACCGCACCCGTTGCCGCTACACCACCACCCAGGCGCTGACGTTGCGGCCGCTGACGCTGGAGGCGTTCCAGCTCGCCCAGGCCGCCGACGGCCGCTCGCTGCTGCGCCTGCGCTTTGCCCGCGGCGCCATGGCGGCCTGGGCGGGCATGGATTTGGCAGAGCTGCCGCTGTACCTCAACGGCGATGCGGCGCTGGCAACCGCGCTGCATCAAGCGTTCACGCTCAACGCCGGCGGCGTTTACCTGCGGTTGCCAGGCCAGCCGGGGCGCCAGGCCGCGGACGTGTATTTCGCCGCCAAGGGGTTCGCCGAGCAGGATCGCCTGTGGCCAAAGGGGGACAGTGCCTTCAGTGGCTACCAACTGCTGCTGGAGTACTTCACCTTCCGCGAGAAATTCATGTTCGTCACCCTGCGCGGCCTGCAGCAACTGGTGCTGCCGGCCGAGGCGCCGTGGTTCGAGCTTGAGGTGGAACTCAAGCAACCCTGGGCCCGGCACCTGGAAGTGAACCGCGACCACCTGCGCTTGCACGCGGTGCCGGTGATCAACCTGTTCGTGCTGGAGTCGGACCCGTTGCTGGTGGACCCCTTGCAGACCGATTACCTGTTGCGCGCCAAGCGGGTGCAGGACGGCCACACGGAAATCTATTCAGTGGACGAGGTGAGCAGCACCTTGAATGGCGAACGCCAGGTGTTCGTGCCCTTCAGCAGTTTCCGCCACAAGGGCGGCATGCTCCGCGAGCAGGCGCCAGAGCGCTATTACCACACCCGCTTGAAGCTCGGCGCCAACGGCCTGCATGACACCTGGCTGGTGCTGGGCGGAGAAGACTTCGAACAGGCGCAGCTGACCAGCAACGAGAGCTTGTCCCTGCTGCTGACCGGCACTCATGGCCAACTACCCCGCAAGGCCTTGCAGAGCACCTTGCTGGACACCGCCGTGCACGCCGCCCACGTGGGCTTGAAGGTACGCAACCTGTGTGCGCCTACCTTGCCGTGTTACCCGCCCAACCGTGACCGTTTCCACTGGCGGGTGCTCAGCCACCTGGGCTCCAACTTCCTGCCGATGCTGGACAGCGCCGAAGTGCTGCGTGGAACCCTGGCGCTTTACGAGTGGACCGGCAGCGAGCTGAACCGGCGGCGCCTGGAAGCCATCGTCGAGGTGCGCCACCAGTTGATCCAGCGTTTTGAAAAAGGCTTTCTGCGGCGCGGTGTAGACATTGAAGTGACCCTGGACAGCAACGGCTTCTGCGGTGAGGGCGATATCAGCCTGTTTGGCGAAATGCTCAACCGCTTCTTTGCGCTGTATGCCGACATTCACTTGTTTATTCAGCTGACGCTGATTCTGCAACCCACCGGGGAGTGCCTGCGATGGAACGAACACCACAGCCAGCGGATTCCGGGGTGAGCGTCGAAGCCTTGCTGGAAGCCCTGCGCGGGCGGGTATCGGAGGCCACCGTGTACCGCTTCTGCCAGTTGCTTGAACGCGCCGCGCCGGGCCGCCCGCCGTTGGGCAGCACGGCGCGGCCGGGCGATGACGCGGTGCGCTTGTGTCCCGACCCGGGTATGGGCTTCCCGGCCAGCGAACTCAAGGCCATCGAGACCAGCGCCCAGCACCCGCTGCGCCCGGCCACGGTGCGCACGAGGGTGCTGGGGCTGTATGGAGTGGACTCGCCGCTGCCCACGGCCTACCTCGACGATATTGCCCAGCGCCGCGAAGGGCACGAAGCGCTGGAAGGCTTCCTGGACATCTTCAACCACCGCATCTTTACCCAGTTCTACCGCATCTGGCGCAAGTATTCGTACCCGGCCAGCTTCGAACCGGGTGGCAGTGATGCCACTTCCCAGTGCCTGCTGGGCCTGGTTGGCCTCAGTATTCCCGGCACGGCCCGCGGCATTGCCACACCGGTGTCGCGCTTCCTGGCGCTGCTGGGGGTGATGCGCCTGCCCACGCGCAATGCCGAGGGCATCCGCGCGCTGGTCAAGCTGCTGGCGCCCAACACCGAGGTGCGGGTGACGCCCCATTGGCCGCTGCCGGTAGCGCTGGCGCAACCGGCAGAGCTGTGCCGCCAGCACCCGGTGCGCCTGGGCCAGGGCACGCCATTGGGCAGCGTCGGCCATGACGCCAACAGCCAGGCGCTGCTGACGCTGGCTACAGCCGACCCGCAGGAGGCCCGTGGCTGGCTGCCAGGCGCAACCTTGCACGCCGACCTGCTGGTGCTGTTGCGCGTGTACCTGGGCTGGCGCTGCACCGCCCGTTTGCAACTGAGCCTGGCGCCGCACCTGTTGCCTGCCCCGGTGTTGGGCGAGGCCGGCGTGCTGTTGGGCATGACCGCAGTATTGGGCAGCACCAACCCTGCACCCGTGACCATCAACCTGGGCCGTTACCACGGCCTGCATCCCAACCCGAACCACAGGATGACCCAGTATGTTGCGTACCCTTTCTAGCGTGTTGATGATGACCGCCCTTGCCACGCTGCTGGGCGGTTGCGGCCTGACCCGGGCGGTCAGCGACGGTACTGCGGCCACTGCGCGGGCGATCTTCTACCCGCAGGTGAAAATCCTGCGGCTGGACCTCGACGCACGCACGGCGATGAATGCCCAGGGCAGCGACATGCGTGGGCTGTCTGTGCCGACCCAGGTGCGCGTTTACCAACTGCGGAGCCGCACGGCAATGGAGAAGGCCAGCTACGACGGCATCGCCGCCGACAGCGACGCCCTGCTGCGTGATGACCTGCTGGATGAGCACGCGCTGGTGGTCAAGCCTGGCCAAGGCGTGCAGCTGAATGTGCCCTTGGCCAAGGACACCCAATTCATCGCCTTGGTGGCATTGTTTCGCGAGCCCGACAACCGCCTCGACACCTGGCGCCTGACGCTGCGGCGTGACCAGTTGCAGGCCGATCAGGCCCGGGTGGTGGAACTGGGGGATAACCGCCTGAGGTTGCGCCCGCTGGGCGAGGAGTGAGCCATGGACCTGGGCGCTTCGCTGTATGAACGGCTGCTGCAGAACTTCGACGGCGAGCTGGCTTTGAGCGCCATCTGCGAGCAGGACCAGGCGACGTTGTCAGTGCTGGACAACCTGCAACGCATCCTCAACAGCCGGGCGGGCACGCTCAGCCACCTGCCCGATTACGGCTTGCCGGACATGGGCCTGATCCTGCAAGGCCTGCCGGCTACCGCCCACGGGCTGATCGGCAACATGGCCCAAGCGTTGCTCAGGTATGAACCGCGGCTGGCGGCCATCGACATTCAGCTGTTGCCGCAAATCCATCCCGGGCATCTGGAGTACAGCCTGAGCGTGCAGTTGAAGGGCGGCACGCAAGCCGCGTTCGGTATGCACCTGGGCCCCGAGGGCAGGGTGCTGATCCGCCGCAAGCAGCCCACGTAGCAGCAACTGTCTCGTGGGAGCTGGCACCCAGCGAGCTTTTATGGCCCCAACAGCTCGCTGGCAAGCCAGCTCCCACAGGACGTAGCAGCTGCCGAAGGCTGCGTCCGGCGGCGGTCCTGCGTTGCTCCAGAACGCGGCCTGCGGCCGCTGCTACAGCTGCGGCGTGCGCAGGTTTCCGTAGCCGCTGCCGCCAGGCTGCGCTGGCCCCTGAGTGCACTGGAGATCTCCAGCAAGGGTGAAGGCCTGCGCGCCACCCCTGCGAGCGGGGCTTACGCCAGCACCGCCACCGCCTTGATCTGCGCCCACACCGCACTGCCCACGCCCAACCCCAGCTGGTCCCACGAATAGCGCGTCACCCGCGCCAGCAAGGGCGTGCCGGCTGCGTCCAGGCTCACCAGCACGTGGGCGCTGTTGTCCGCCACGCGGTGCCCGGTGACGGTCACCGGCAGGCGGTTGAGGATGCTGCTCTGGCCCTGGCCGTCCAGGCTCAGGCTGACGTCGCGGGCCTGCACCTTGACCCGCAGCGGGCTGCCCAGGGCAAGCGGGCCGTGGGCGACGCGGATGTGCAGGTCGGCGTTTGGCAGGGCCAGGCTCAGCAGTTGGTAGCCGGGGTCGTACGCCTGCACCAGGCCCTGGATGATGACGCCGGCGTCGTCACCCAGGGCAAGCGGCAGGTCCAGGCGCGCCAGGGTCTGGGCGATGGGGCCGCTGGCCAGCACCTGGCCGTGTTCCAGCAGCACCAGGTGGTCGGCCAGCCGTGCCACTTCGTCCTGGGCGTGGCTGACGTACACCACCGGTATTTCCAGTTCGTCGTGCAGGCGTTCCAGGTACGGCAGGATCTCGGCCTTGCGCTGGCTGTCCAGCGCCGCCAGCGGTTCATCCATCAGCAGCAGGCCGGGGCTGGCCAGCAGCGCGCGGGCGATACCCACGCGCTGACGTTCGCCGCCGGACAGGTGGGTAGGCATGCGCGTCAGCAAGTGGCCGATGCCCAGCAGTTCGCAGGCGTGTTGCAGCTCGACCTTGCGCTGGGCAGCGGCAATGCGCTTCCAGCCGAATTCCAGGTTGCGCCGCACGTTGAGGTGGGCGAACAGGCTGGCTTCCTGGAACACGTAGCCCAGCGGGCGCTGGTGCGGGGCCAGGAACAGGCCGCGCTGGCTGTCCTGCCAGACCTGGCCGTTGATTTCAATATAAGCGTCGGCGGCGCGCTCAAGGCCGGCCAGGCAGCGCAGGCAGGTGGTCTTGCCCGAGCCGGACTGGCCGAACAGCGCAGTGACGCCGCGGCCGGGCAGTTGCAGGTCGACGTCCAGGGTGAAGTCGGCAAAGCGCTGGCGGATACGCGCTGTGAGGGTCGGGGCCACGGGTCAACTCCAACGGGCTTTGGCGTGGCCGCGGGCGTACAGCGCCAGCAGCACCAGGAACGAGAAAATCAGCATGGCGCCAGCCAGCCAGTGGGCCTGGGCGTACTCCATGGCTTCCACGTGGTCGTAGATCTGCACCGAGACCACGCGGGTCTTGTCGGGGATGTTGCCGCCGATCATCAGCACCACGCCGAACTCGCCCACGGTGTGGGCAAAGCCCAGGATGCTGGCGGTGACGAAGCCAGGGCGGGCCAGGGGCACCACCACGCTGAAGAAACAGTCCCAGGGGCTGGCGCGCAGGGTAGCGGCCACTTCCAGGGGGCGGTCGCCGATGGCGGTGAAGGCGTTCTGCAACGGCTGCACCACGAACGGCAGGGAATAGATGGCCGAGCCGATGACCAGGCCCGCGAAGCTGAAGGTCAGGGTGCCCAGGCCCAGGGCCTGGGTGGCGTGGCCGACGAAGCCGTTGGGCCCCATGGCCAGCAAGAGGTAGAAACCGATGACCGTGGGCGGCAGCACCAGCGGCAGTGCCACCACGGCCCCCACCGGCCCGCGCAGGCGCGAGCGGGTGCGGGCCAGCCACCACGCGATCGGGGTGCCGATCAACAGCAGCAACAGGGTGGTCAGCGACGCCAGTTTGACCGTCAGCCAGATGGCCGACAGGTCACTTGCGTCCAGTGGCATCAGAGTTCATAGCCGTAGGACTTGATGATGGCGGCGGCTTTCGGACCTTTCAGGTATTGCACCAGGGCCTTGGCGGCGGCGCTGTCCTTGCCCTTGTTGAGGATGACCGCGTCCTGCTTGATGGGGTCATGCAGGTTGGCCGGCACGATCCACGCCGAGCCGCTGGTGACCTTGCCGTCCTTGTAGATCTGCGACAGCGCCACGAAGCCCAGTTCGGCGTTGCCGGTGGAGACGAACTGGTAGGCCTGGGTGATGTTCTGGCCTTCGACGACCTTGGCCTTGGTGGCCTCGGTGAGGTTCAGCTTGTCCAGCACCTGGGTGGCGGCCAGGCCGTAGGGCGCAGCTTTCGGGTTGGCGATGGACAGGTGCTGGTACTGGTTGGCTTTCAGCACTTCGCCCTTGCCGTCGACGTAGCCGTCCTTGGCCGACCACAGTGCCAGGGTGCCCACGGCGTAGGTGAAGCGCGAGCCCTTGACGGTGTCGCCCTCGCTTTCAAGCTTGGCTGGGGTGGTGTCGTCGGCGGCCAGGAACACCTCGAACGGCGCGCCATTCTTGATCTGGGTGTAGAACTGGCCGGTGGCGCCGTAGGCAGCGACCAGCTTGTGGCCGGTGTCGGCCTCGAAGCCCTTGGCGATGGCCTGGATGGGCGCGGTGAAGTTGGCGGCCACGGCCACCTGCACTTCATCGGCGTGGGCGTTGAAGGCCAGGGCGGCGAACAGGCCGAGCAGGACCAGGCGAGGGGTGCGGACAGACATGCTGAAACTCCTTTTTTGAATTTTTCGTTATGTGCGCGAATATATAGCGAAGCGCCATAAGTGCCTACCCCCCAGTGATGGCGGGACGCAGCCTTCGGCAGCTGCTACGGGTGCGCGTTCGACAATGGTTGACAATCGAGACGGCCAGTCTAATATCGGTGTTCATGACTACGCCAACCCAAGCACCCGTCCCCCGCAGACCCGGCCGCCCCCCCAAGGTGCCTCGCGAGCATTACGACACCCGTGAGCTGCTGGTTCGTTGCGGTACTGAAATCCTCACCGAGCAAGGCTTCAGCGCCACCGGCATCGACATGATCCTCAAACGTGTCGGGGTGCCCAAGGGCTCGTTCTATCACTACTTCGCCAGCAAGGACGCCTTTGGCCGGGCCTTGCTCGACAACTATGCGCAGTACTTCGCCGCCAAGCTGGACCGTTGGCTGCTGGACGAGTCGGTAGCGCCGCTGGAGCGCGTGCTGGCGTTTGCCGAGGACGCGCAGAAGGGCATGGCCAAGCACGAATACCGCCGTGGTTGCCTGGTGGGCAACCTGGGCCAGGAAATCTCGGTGCTGCCCGAGGGCTACCGCGAGGCCATCGACGCGGTGTTCCGGGACTGGCAACAGCGTTTAAGCACCTGCCTCAAGGCCGCCCAGGCCGCCGGTGACCTGCCCAAGGAAGCCGACTGCGACGAGCTGGCGGCGTTTTTCTGGACCGGTTGGGAAGGCGCGGTGTTGCGCGCCCGGCTGGTACGCAGCGCGCAGCCCATGCGCGTGTTCGTCAGCGGCTTCCTGCGCTCGGCGTTTTTCCAGATCTGAGGTTGATCAAGCCGGCGCTGCCGGCTTTTTCAGCGCCATTAAAAGACAATCGGTCTATATAAGGGAGAGCTCCATGTTCAACGCTATCGTGATCGAGAAGGATGAGCAGGGCCAGCGCGCCGCCGTGCAGGCGCTGGGCGAGGCGCAGCTGCCGCCGGGCGATGTCACCGTCGCGGTGGCGTACAGCACGCTCAACTACAAGGATGGCCTGGCCATTACCGGCCAGGGGCCCGTGGTGCGCAGCTTCCCCATGGTGCCGGGCATCGACCTGGTGGGTACCGTGCACAGCAGCCAGCACGCCGACTTCAAGCCTGGCGACGCGGTGCTGCTCAACGGCTGGGGCGTGGGCGAGGGCCATTGGGGTGGCCTGGCGCAGCAGGCACGGCTGGACGGCGACTGGCTGATCCCGCTGCCACAGGGTTTCACGCCCGCCGAGGCCATGGCTATCGGCACTGCCGGCTATACGGCCATGCTGTGTGTGATTGCCCTGGAGCGCCATGGCGTCACCCCGGAAAAAGGCGAGGTGCTGGTGACCGGCGCCAACGGCGGGGTCGGCAGTTTTGCCATCGCCCTGTTGGCCAAGCTGGGCTACAAGGTGGTGGCGTCCACCGGCCGCAGCAGCGAGCATGACTACCTCAAGCGCCTGGGCGCCAGCGAGGTCATCGACCGTGCCAGCCTGTCGGCGCCGGGCAAGCCGCTGGGCAAGGAACGCTGGGCTGGCGCGGTAGACTCGGTGGGCAGCCACACCCTGGCCAACGTCTGCGCCAGCACCCGCTACCACGGCGCGGTGGCCGCGTGCGGCCTGGCCCAGGGCATGGATTTCCCAGGCTCGGTGGCACCGTTTATTCTGCGTGGGGTGGCATTGCTGGGCATCGACAGCGTCAAGCGGCCCAAGGCCGACCGTATCGAAGCCTGGGACCGCCTGGCCCGCGACCTGGACCGCGAGCTGTTGCCCTTGATCAGCCGTGAAATCGGCTTGAGCGAGGCGGTGGAAGTGGCCAGTCAGTTGCTGGCCGGCACCGTGCGTGGGCGCGTGGTGGTTGACGTCAACCGCTGACTATCAGCGCTTGCCCATCGAGCGACGCGTGCCGTTGGGCGCGCGGCCCGGGGTCTTGTCGTGGTTGGACTTGCCGGCGCCCGGGTAGGTGGCGGCTTTTTTCGCGGCGGCGAAGGCGCCTGGCTTGAACGGGAAGCTGAACGCAGGCACGGCGGGCTGGCTGTCGCTGCCGGTTTCTTCGGGCAGGGCGGGGGCAGGGGGTTGTTGGTCGACAGACATGTTGAAACTCCGGGCGTGCAAGGTAGTGTCCGGGGCCGTCCCCGGGAGCCGCGCAGTATACCTGCGCGGCTGCGCGGGCGCGCCTACTCGCCGCGAATATATTGCTCCAGCTGGCGGATAAGGTCGGCCTGTTCGGCGATGGCTTCCTTGACCAGGTCGCCGATGGACAGCAGCCCCACCAATTGGCCGTCCACCACCACTGGCAGGTGGCGCAGGTGGCCGTCGGTCATCATGTTCATGCAGGCGTCGATGTTCTTGTGGGTATCGACGGTCACCACCTTGGCGCTCATGATGTCGCGCACCGGCGTGCCCACTGACGAACGTCCCTCCAGCACCACCTTGCGGGCGTAGTCGCGTTCACTGACGATGCCCACCACGGCGCCGTCCTTGACCACCGGCAGGGCACCGACGTTTTTCTCGGCCATCAGGCGCAAGGCCTCGACCACCATCTGGTCGGGGCCGATGGTGTGCACCTGCTGGTTCTGCTGGGCCTTGAGCTTGAGTAATTCGGCAACGGTCTTCATCACAGCCTCTGCGGTTCTGGTTATACGCACAGCGTAGCAGCAACTGACTTGTGGGAGCTGGCTTGCCAGCGAGCTTTTATGGCCCCAACAGCTCGCTGGCAAGCCAGCTCCCACAGGATGTAGCAGCCGAAGGCTGCGTCCGGGTGCGGGCTATTGCAGCTTCGGCGGTTGCGCACCCTTGGGCCACAGCAGCCAGATCTGCCCTTGCTGCTTCATGTTGCCCGCCAGTTCGCCGGCCTTGTCGCCGGTGCCCCAGAACAGGTCTGCACGCACTTCGCCGGCGATGGCGCCGCCGGTGTCCTGGGCGGCCACCGGGCGCACGATGGTCTTGCCGTCGGGGCTGGTGGTGTTCAGCCACAGCAGGCTGCCCAGCGGGATTACCTTGCGGTCGATGGCCACGCTGTAGCCTGCGGTCAGCGGCACGTTCAGCGAGCCGCGCGGGCCTTCGTTGCTGTCCGGGCGGGTGGAGAAGAACACGTAGCTGGGGTTGCTGGCCAGCAGCTCCGGCACCCGCGCAGGGTTGGCGGTGGCCCAGTCGCGGATCTTACCCATGCTGACTTCCTCCTTCTTCAGCAGGCCCTGTTCCACCAGCCAACGGCCCACCGGCTTGTAGGGCCAGCCGTTCTGGTCGGCATAACCGATGCGCAGCTGGCGGCCGCTGTCCAGCTGGATGCGGCCCGAGCCCTGGATCTGCAGGAATTGCAGGTCCATGGGGTTGGTCAACCAGGCCAGGGTGGGGGCGTTGATCGGCTTCTGGTTGATGGCGGAAGCGTCGTCATAGGGGCGCAGCACGTGACCGTCCAGGCGCCCGCGCAGGCGCTTGCCCTTGAGCTCGGGGTAGATGCTGTCCAGCGCCACCACGATCAGGTCATCGGGCACGCCCAGCACCGGCACCGTGTGCTGGTCGTCGCGCTCAAGGCTGCCGGGGTACACCGGCTCGTAATAGCCGGTGATCAGGCCGCGGTCCTGGTCCTGGCCCGAACGCAGGCTGTAGACCTGCAATTGGCTCTGCAGGAAGGCACGCACGTCAGCCGGTTGCGCCGGCACCTGGGCGGCGGCCGCGCAGGTGGCGCCCCAGGTGGGGTCTTTGGCCAGGCGTTTGCAGGCCGAGTTCCAGGCGGTATAACCGGCCATCAGGTCGGCGTCGCTGACCGCCGGCAGGGCGCTCCAGTCGACACTGATATAGGTGGTGGGCGGCGGTGGCTTGGGCTTGCCGAAGTCGCAGCCGGCCAGCAGCGCCAGCACACCGGTGGCGGCCAGCAGCAGGCGTGGCCATTTGATCGCTGAAGTCTTCACTCAGGGGGTGTCCGCAATACGAGTGGAAAGGGGCGTAGCTTGGGCAAAGGCGGGCGCGGCGTCAAATCGTCGGGCAAGCAGGTATAATGGATGTTTATCCAGCGGTTCGACGAGGTCAGTGCAGTGCATGTCCAGCAAGGTTTTATCCTGACCCGCCATTGGCGCGACACGCCGGCGGGAACGGAGGTCGAGTTCTGGCTCGCCACCGACGCTGGGCCCCGCCACGTGCGCCTGCCTGTGCAGCCCTCGGTGGCCTTCGTGCCGGCCGAGCACGCCGAACGGGCCCAGGCGCTGGTGGCCGCGCAGGCTGGCGCCGAGCTGCGGCCACTGGCGCTGCAGGACTTCCACCACCGCCCGGTGCAGGGCCTGTACTGCCAGCAGTACCGCCACCTGCTGGACCTGGAAAAAAGCCTGCGGCGCAACGGTATCGACGTTTATGAAGCCGATATCCGCCCGCCCGAACGCTACCTGATGGAGCGCTTCATCAATGCCCCGGCCAGCATCACCGGGCGCGACGACGGCAGTGGCCTGCTGCTGGACGCCCAGTTGAAGCCGGCGCCCGGCTACCGCCCCAACCTCAAGCTGCTGTCGCTGGACATCGAGACCACCGAGCATGGCGAGCTTTACTGCATTGGCCTGCAGGGTTGCGGCCAGCGCCAGGTGTACATGTTGGGCCCGGCCAATGGCGACGCCTCGGGCCTGGACTTCGACCTGCAGTACTGCGAGTCGCGGGTAGCGCTGCTGGAATGCCTGAACCAGTGGATGGCCGACCATGACCCCGACGCCATCATCGGCTGGAACGTGGTGCAGTTCGACCTGCGCGTGCTGCACGAACAGGCCCGCCGCCACGGCGTGCAGCTGCGCCTGGGGCGCAACGGTGGCGAACTGCTGTGGCGCGAACACGGCAGCGGCAACGGGCATTACTTTGCCAGCGCCGCCGGCCGGCTGATCATCGACGGCATCGAGGCGCTGCGCCAGGCCACCTGGAGTTTCCCCTCGTTCAGCCTGGAAAACGTCGCGCAAACGCTGCTGGGCGAGGGCAAGGACATTTCCACGCCGTACCAGCGCATGGACGAGATCAACCGCCTGTTCGCCGAGGACAAGCCGGCGCTGGCACGCTACAACCTCAAGGACTGCGAGCTGGTGCTGGGCATCTTCGACAAGACCCGCATCATGGACTTCCTGCTCGAACGCGCTACGGTCACCGGCCTGCCCGCTGACCAGAGCGGCGGCTCGGTGGCGGCGTTCACCCACCTGTACCTGCCTTTGATGCACCGCCAGGGCTTCGTCGCCCCCAACCTGGGCGAGCGCCCACCCCAGGCCAGCCCCGGCGGCTTCGTCATGGACTCGCGGCCGGGCCTGTACGAGTCGGTGCTGGTGCTGGACTACAAGAGCCTGTACCCGTCGATCATTCGCAGCTTTCTGATCGACCCCATCGGCCTCGTCGAAGGCCTGCGCCAGCCCGACGTCGAATACTCGGTGCCCGGCTTCCTCGGCGCGCGTTTCTCGCGCACGCGCCATTGCCTGCCGGCCATCGTGCGCACTGTGTGGCAGGGGCGGGAAGCGGCAAAAGCACAGCACAACCAACCGCTGTCGCAGGCGCTGAAAATCATCATGAACGCCTTTTATGGCGTGCTCGGCTCCAGTGGCTGCCGCTTCTTCGACCCGCGCCTGGCTTCGTCGATCACCCTGCGTGGCCACCAGATCATGCAGCGCACCCGCCAGTTGGTCGAAGCACAAGGCTATGAAGTCATCTACGGCGACACTGACTCGACGTTCGTCTGGCTCAAGCGCGCCCACGGCCAGCAGGAGGCGGCCGATATCGGCCGCGGGCTGGTGGCTCACGTCAACGATTTCTGGCGCACGCACCTGCATGAGGAGTACGGCCTGGAAAGCGCCCTGGAACTGCAGTTCGAGACCCATTACAGCCGCTTTCTTATGCCGACCATTCGCGGTGCCGAGGAGGGGAGCAAGAAACGTTACGCAGGCCTTGTGCGGCGTGCCGACGGCAGTGACGAAATGATCTACAAGGGCCTGGAGGTGGTGCGTACCGACTGGTCGCCGTTGGCGCGGGGGTTCCAGCAAGAGCTCTACGAGCGTATTTTCCACCACCGCCCGTATCAGGATTACGTGCGCGACGTGGTGCAGCGCACCCTGGCCGGCGAGCTGGACGCCCAGTTGGTGTACCGCAAGCGCCTGCGCCGGCCACTGGACGACTATGAACGCAATGTGCCGCCCCACGTGCGCGCAGCGCGCCTGGCCGACGAGTTCAATGCCCGCCATGGCCGGCCATTGCAGTACCAGCGTGGTGGTTGGATCAGCTACGTCATCACCCTGGCCGGGCCGCAGCCGCTGGAGGCCATTGATGCGGCCATCGACTACGACCACTACATCAGCCGCCAACTGCAGCCGGTAGCGGACGGCATCCTGCCGTTCGTGGACGACGATTTTGCCACGTTGATTGGCGGGCAGATGGGTTTGTTCTAGCGTTGCCTTGCGGCACAAGTTCCTAATTATCTACCACCATCACAACCCCTAACCTTGTTCGCGCACCTCAACGGAGAACCACCCCATGACCAGGATCGCCGCGCTAGCCTTGATGCTGCTGTGCACCCTCGGCACCGCACAGGCCCGCCAGAACACCCAGCCCCGGGGTGAGGCAGGTGTGTTCGATTATTATTTGCTGAGCCTGTCCTGGTCGCCGACCTTCTGCCTCACCCACGGCAACAACGAACAGTGCAGCGGCAAGGGCTACGGTTTCGTCCTGCACGGCCTGTGGCCGCAATACCAGGCCGGTGGCTGGCCACAGCGTTGCGAACCGGTGACACCGTTGACGGCAGCCCAGCGCGACAAGGGCGCCACGCTGTTCCCCAGCCGCCAGTTGCTGGCCCACGAATGGGAGCGTCATGGTACCTGCAGCGGCCTGGATGCCGCCGCCTACCTGGGCACCGCCGACAAGGCCTTGGGGCAGGTCAAGGTGCCGGCGCAATTGCAGCCGTCGGAAACCACCCAGACATTCGCGCCCCGGCTGATCGTCGATCTGTTCCGCCAGGCCAACCCTGGCATGCCGGCCGACGGCGTGGTGGTGCGGTGCAGTGGCCCGCAATTGGCCGAAGTGAAAGTGTGCCTGGGCAAGGACCTTGGCTTCGTTTCCTGCGGGCGCGGCGTGAAGATGCAATGCGCGCAGGATGAAGTCAGGGTGCCGGGTATTCGCTAAGCCTTATCCGAACGCCAGCAAGGAGCTGTTTCGCCGGCTGTACAGGTTCCCGGTTATCGCACTTCGCATGACGCCGTAAGGTGGGTTTGTCGCTGCAGCGGCATAACGTTCATGTGGAGTGAGGTAGACCAATGGAATTGGTAAAAATTGAGGCAGACCAATTGAGCGAGGCGGCCAAGACACTACCGTCGACGTTCTTGAACCTGGCCGCAAACAGTCAGCCAGGCGGCCGGGGCTCGGGGTTGCTGGTTACCCGTGATGATATTTTCAAGATCAAGCGTTATGAGCGCCTCGGCTTGTCACTGCCAGACACCGAGGAGGAGCTTGAGCAAATGCTGGGCGTCGGCAAGACGGGCCTCAAGGGGCTTGAACCGGACGATATCCTGGTGTTGTACGGAACCGTCTACGCCCACGCCAATAGTTGGTCGGCCATCGAACAGCAAATCAAGTTGGTGAACACTAACCTGGGAATCTTCGCCCAGGAATTCGTGACCAGTGGTACTCGCATGCTTGAGGCCCTGGACAAAATGGATTGGCTGGACCCCTTCGAAACCGCTATTCGTGACCTGACGCCGGAGGAAATCGAGGGTTTTGGATCGGAGCTGCTGTCCCCGGCAGACCACAAGGCAAAGAATAAGCTGCAAATTATCCTGCGCCGGGTTCGCAGGTCCGTGGGCGAACAACAGCGTGTTGTCGAAGAAGTACAGAGCAGAGTTGGCCGCTTTTCCGACGGCTTGAGCAAACGATTGATTCCTGCAGTCAATGCGAAAATCGAGCTGGCCCGCAGCCATGGCCTGGCAGGCAAGATCGAGGGCCTGGATAAGGACATCAAGCGCCTTGCTGTCGATATCCAGGCTAAGCGGGAAGAGTATCAACAACTGGTTATCTACATTTTGGCAGGCTTCGTGGCAGGCGGTTTTGGTGCCGCGGTCATGGGCGCCATTTTCGGCGCGGATGCGGAAAAAGTCCGCGCGGAACGCAATAGCCTGATTGAGGAACGCGACGGGAAAATTGCCGAGACTAGACAAAAGGCGCCCATGATCCAGGCGGTCGGCAGCCTGCTGGGTTATCTGGAACATTTGGAGTTGACGTTGTCCGACGCCTTGTCGGGTGCGCAAAACCTGCGCAGCCTATGGGATGTCTTGGACGCCTGGATGGATAACGCCGACACGAAATTGAAGTCGATCAAAAACCGAACATCCATGGCGGAGTTTGCGCTGGAGTTGTCGTTGGTACTTGACCCCTGGAAACAGATCAAGCAGCAATCGAATGAACTGGCCGTCACCTTCAATCGCGCCATCAATGACTGGAACAGCGGGGCTAAAATATGAACGTCTCTTTTATCACAACGGTTGAGTCGGCACCCGATATTGATGTTGGAAAAATAAAGGACCTGTTCAAGTCCATTCGCGAAGGCTCTGGCTCGTTGGATGTCGAGTTTGATTTGAACTTGCACGAGTCGGTGGAATCGTTGTTTATCAGCAGTGTTTCGTCAGGCGATGAACTTCGCTCGGGGCTGGTGACGCTGCTGGCCTTGTTGCAGAGCAACAGCCTTAAAACCACCCTGCAATCGTGGCTGGACCAGGCGCATGCGCGCAGCACCCCGGAAAAACGTGAGCGTGCGGTTGAGGTGGTCTGGCAGCACATAAACCGGGAGGTCAATAACTACCGGGCCTCAATGGAGCACCTGTCCGCTTTGGTAACCGAATGTGCTGGCAACCTGGAGCGTGTGAACCTCAGCGCGCGGGCCAACGTGTTGAGCGTGCGGCTGAAAGCGGACATCAGCACCCTCGGTGAAACCAGTGCGAAGAAAATAGTCGAACAGGCGCAGTTGCTCGCCGATATCGCGTTGCTGGATGAGACAATCGATGCGTTGGACAAATTAGGTTGGACAGACTTGCGCATGATCCTGCCCACCGAAGCAGAGCTGGCAGTTGTGGTCGCCGACCCCACCAAGGTAGCGGCGATCATGGTGGGCATCAATCGGCTTGGAAAACTGCTTGAAATAGTTGGCGGCGCCATGGCGTTTCGAGACGCGATTCGCAAGCGCGATGAGCTGCGGATGGATCGCGACAGGCTGGAGGCCACCATTCAATACCAGGCTACAACCCAGCAAGAACATGTGCGGCGTGAGGGCTGCGTGCGTGCGGTGCTGAACCTGCATTACCAGAAGCAGGCCTTGCGCCGCGAACTGCTACGAGTGCCCGCGGTGCTCGAGCACTTCGGCCTGCAGATGATGCTGAACCAGGACGCACGTGATTTCGCCGCGCTGGTCAAGGTGGCAGACGAGTGCGCTGCTTTTGTGAGTTCAGCGTACGCGCAGCTACGCTGATTGCAAGTGGGCGATGAACGGTGCGCTGGTCGCATCAGGGCGCCAACAGCCGCCGCGCCGGCTCCGCCCCGAACACGCAGCTCACGTCATGCCCGCAGCCAGGCACCACCACCAACGGTGCCTGTTGGCTGCGGGCATAGGCTTGTGCGCGCTCCAGCCGGTACGGGCCCTGGGCCTGGGCCGCGCAGGAGCGGTCCAGCACTGAGTAGGCGGTGCCCTTGCCGGTGCCGGTGTCCAGGCCGCCGACCAGGTAATGCACTTCGGCAGCCGCATACTGCCGTTGCGCGCTGGCGGCATTCCCGGGCAACCAGCCGGGCAAGGCGTCAGTGCCATATTTCCACTGGTTCAGCGCGGGGCAATCCTTTGTCGGGAAAGGCCGTTCGGCGGTGAAGTACAGCCAACTTCCCGGGTCGGCCACCACGTACCGCAGCCCCGGCTGTGGCGCGGCGAAACCGATGTAGTGCTGCACCAACTGCGCCCCTGCGGAAAAGCCCGCCACCGTGATGATCTGCACCTGCGGCCACTGCTGGTGCACCTGCGCGATCAGCGCGTCCATGGCCTTGAACGCCGTGACCTGCGGCGCATTCAGCGCCGGCTCGCCCTGGGCCCAACCGCCGCAGCTCCACACCAGGTCGCCGGGTTGCGCATCAGGCTCATCGCCCCGGCATTTGCCCGAACGCGCCGCGAACAACGGCGCAATCACCAACCCGTCGGGGCTTGCCGCCGTGCCGGCGTCAAAGGTCGCCTTGGCATCATGGTGAAAGCCATGCACCACAATCAGCGCCGAACGCGCCTGGGCGTTGGCTGCCTGCGAGGCGTAGTAGTGCAACTGGCCCTGGCCGGGCACGGGCGTCACGCTGAGCCATTGGCTGGCGTGGGCAAAGGCGGGCAGGGCGAACAGCAGGGCGAGCCAGTGGCGCATGGTGGGCACTCGTCGAGGGGCGTGCGCAGGTTATCACCTGGCTATGCCGCGCTGGATGAATCTGGCAACCTGCAGGCCCCGCAGCCGAAGGAACGCAGGCCATGCCCACGGATTTTCAAGTCAGCGGCGCCAATGACGCCGCCCTGTTCAGCCTCAAACTGCACCGCAGCGAAGGCATGCTGCTGTTGGCCATGAACTGGAAAAATGGCCCGCCACCGGCGGACTTCGTCGGCTTCGGCATTGAATACAAGGAGCCGGGCGGCGACCGTTTCTACGCCCTCAACAACCGCCTGACATTCCCCACCGCCGACAGCAGCGTGCCCACCACGGCGCTGTCGAGCCTGTTGTCGCCGATCCAGAAATTTCGCTGGGTGCATTTCCCGCGCAACGCCGGGCTGGCCGGCGCCTTCACCTACCGGGTGACCCCGGTGTTCATGAACGCCCAGGACCAGCTCAGCTACGGCGAAGCTCAAAGTGGCGACATCGAACTGCAGCGCGACACCTGGCCGGGCCAGCTCAACGTTACCTTTACCCGTGGCTACGTGTCGTCCCAGGCGTTTGCCGAGCGCTACGGCAAGAACGATCGCAACCTGACCACGTTGCTGCCGCGCAAGGCTGACGACGGCCTGGCATTCGTACCCAGCAACCCTGACGCAAGCGCTGCGCTTGCGTGGATGGGCTTCGAGGCGCGCGAGGCGATTTTGGCGGTGCTGGACCAGGCGGTCGCCGACAGCGGCGCCAAGGTGCAGGTGATTGCCTACGACCTCAACGAGCCCAACATAGTGGAACGCCTGGAAAAGCTGGGCAGCCGCCTGCAGATCATCATCGACGACAGCAGCGACCACGGTGCCGGCGATTCCGCCGAAACCCTGGCGGCCACGCGGCTCACCCAGGCGGGCGCCACGGTTAGGCGTGAACACATGGCCAGCCTGCAGCACAACAAGGTCATTCTGCTGGACGGCACGGCGCAGCAAACCGTGGTGTGCGGTTCCACCAATTTCAGCTGGCGCGGGCTGTACGTGCAGGCCAACAACGCCCTGGTGCTGCAAGGGCAGACCGCCTTGGGCTTGTTCCAGGCCGCCTTCGCGCAATATTGGGCCAGCAGTTCGGCCAAGGACTTCGGCGCCCAGGCGCCAGCCCAGTGGCACAGCCTGGGCCTGGATAACATCGACGCCCAGGTGACGTTCTCGCCCCACGCCCTGGACAACGCCGCGCTGGCCGGGGTGGGCAGCGACATCGCCAGCACCGGCTCCAGCCTGCTGTTCTCGCTGGCCTTCCTGTACCAGACCAACGGGCCCATCCAGGCGGCGATCAAGCAGGTGGCGGCCAACCCCCGGGTGTTCGTCTACGGCATCTCCGACCGGCGCATGCAGCAAGGCCTGGACGTGCTGCTACCGGGCGGCGAGAGCGCGATTCTGCACGCGGCGGCGCTGAACAAGAACATTCCCGCGCCGTTCCAGTCCGAGCCCACCGGGCTGATCGGTGGCGCCGGGGTGCGCTTGCACCACAAGTTCGTGGTCATCGACTTCGACAAGCCCAGCGCGCGGGTGTACATGGGCTCCTACAACTTTGCCGATGCGGCCGACCGCAGTAATGGTGAGAACCTGCTGGTGATCCGCGACCGCCGTGTGGCCGTGGCCTACATGGTGGAGGCCGTGCGGTTGCTGGACCACTACCATTTTCGCGTGGCCCAGGAAGGCGCCGCCGCCGGCACGCGCAAGGCGCTGACCTTGCAGCGCCCGCCACGGCTGGCCGGTGAAGCTGCGTGGTGGCAGGAAGATTACAGTGACGCCCGCAAGATCCAGGACCGCGAGGTGTTTGCCTGATGCGTCGTGGGGGGGGCGGGACGCGGCCTTTGGCCGCTGCTATGGGGATTCGCGGCGTCCGGGGCGTCAGAAGGACGCTATGATGCGGCCCAGCATCGCCATCGCGTCCTCGTTGCGCTTGTCCCACGGCTGCCCATGGTTCAAGCGTGCGCAGTGGCTGAACCCGCGCGTGGCGGAAAATATCGGCCCCGGGGCAATGCTGATGCCCTGGGCCAACGCCAGTTGGAACAACTGCAGCGCGTCCACTTTCTCGGGAAACTCGAACCACAGGAAATACCCGCCATCGGGCCGCGTCACGCGCGTGCTTTCGGGGAAGTGCCGCGCCGCCGAGGCCAGCATCGCGCTCTGCTGCATCTCCAGGTTGTGCCGCAGCTTGCGCAGGTGGCGGTCGTAGCCGCCATGCTGCAAGTAGTCGGCGATGGCCGCCTGTGCCGGCACCGAGGGGGAAATCGTGGTCATCAGTTTCAGCCGGCTGATCTGCTGGGCGAAGCGCCCGCCGGCCACCCAGCCCACCCGGTAGCCAGGCGCAAGGCTCTTGGAAAACGAGCCGCAGTGCATCACCAGGCCTTCGCGGTCCAGGCGCTTCACCGGCTGCTGCGGCTGCGGGCCATAGTGCAGTTCGCTGTACACGTCGTCCTCGATCAGCGGCACCTGGTGGCGCTGCAGCAGGCCATACAAGGCCTCCTTGGCCGGCCCCGGCAGGCTCGCGCCCAGCGGGTTCTGCAGGCTGCTCATGAACCAGCAGGCCTTGATGGGCAGGCGTTGCAGGCGGTCTTCCAGCACGGCCAGGTCGACGCCTTCACGCGGATGCACCGGGATCTCGACCGCTTTCAGCTTCAAGCGCTCCAGCACCTGCAAGGTGGCGTAGAACGCCGGCGACTCAATGGCCACCAGGTCGCCGGGCTGGGTCACCGATTGCAGGCACAGGTTCAGCGCTTCCATGGCGCCGTTGGTGATCACCAGTTCATCCATGGCCAGGTGCACCCCACTGAGCATGTAGCGCAGGGCAATTTGCCGGCGCAGGTCGGGGTTGCCGGCGGTCATGTCGGCGATCACCGCCTGGGGCGCCATGTCGCGCACGGTGCGGGCCATGGAGCGGGCCAGGCGTTGCAGGGGGTACAGGTGCGGGCTGGGGAAGGCCGAGCCAAATGGCACGGTGTTCGGGTCCTTGAGCGAGCCCAGCACCGAGAACACCAGTTCGCTGACGTCGACATCGGTGCTGTCAGCCTGGCGGTTGGCAATCGCGGGTTCGGTCAGCGGCCGCGCCTGCTGCTCGCGCACAAAATACCCCGAACGCGGCCGCGCCTGGATCAGGCCGCGGTCTTCCAGCAGGTAATAGGCTTGAAACACGGTTGAAGGGCTGACCACGAACGTACGGCTGGCGGTGCGCACCGACGGCACTTTCTCACCGGCCTTGAGTACGCCTGTGCGGATCATCAGGGCAATTTCGTCAGCAAGCTGTTCGTAGCGTTTCATGGCGGGCCGGTGCGGGGGAGAGGGGCACCAGCATGGCGCCAAATCTGCTCGCATACCAGCGGCAGATTCGGCGCAAAACAGCGGCTCAGACGATAGCGTCGTAGTCGCCGAAGGGTTCCGGCCACGGCGTCAGGATCTCGAAGCCGTCATCGGTCACCACCACCATGTGTTCCCACTGCGCCGACCAGGAGCGGTCGCGGGTCAGCACCGTCCAGCCATCGGCCAGGGTGTGGGTGCCGCGCTTGCCGGCGTTGAGCATCGGCTCGACGGTGAAGATCATGCCCTTCACCAGCTTCATGCCCTGGCCCTTCATGCCGTAGTGCAGCACCTGCGGCTCGTCGTGGTAGACCTTGCCGATGCCATGCCCGCAGTACTCGCGCACGACGCTGAAGCCGGCGCCTTCGGCCACGGTCTGGATGGCATGGCCGATGTCGCCCAGGTGCGCACCCGGGCGCACCTGGCGAATGCCGGCGCACATGGCTTCATACGTAATACGTACCAGGCGCTGGGCCTCGGCATCGACATTGCCTACCAGGTACATGCGGCTGGTGTCGCCAAACCAGCCATCCTTGATCACCGCCACGTCGATATTGAGGATATCGCCGTCGGCCAGCACCTTGCCGTTGGGAATGCCGTGGCAGATCACCTCGTTGGGCGAGGCACAGATGGTCTTGGGGAAACCGTGGTAACCGATGTTGGCCGGCTTGGCCTTCTGCACGTTGACGATGTAGTCGTGGCAGATGCGGTCCAGCTCATCGGTGGTCACGCCCGGCTTCACGTGCGGGGCGATCATGTGCAGTACATCGGCTGCCAGCTTGCCGGCGATGCGCGATTGTTCGATATCGGCGGCGGTGTTGAGGGTGACTTTCTTGCTCATTGTGCGTTCCCGGCCAGTTGGCGTTGGTCCATGCAGGTCGCGACCGTCTGCAGGTCGAAGCCGCCGGCCTGTTCGGCGCGGATCAGCAATTGCGTGAGTTCATTGTGGGGCAGGTGTGGGTGCAGTTCGGCCAGCATGCCGATGCGCATCCAGTGTTCGGCCTGGGCGTTGATGGAGCGGCTCAGGGCGTTGGAGGTAATGCGCAGGTTCTCGTGCATCACGTCAGAGATTTTCACGATGCCCATGGGGAAAGGGTCCGTATATGAAGTGCATATGGAACGTATGGTATCTGCCTCGCCCAGGAAATGCCAGCGCCCACGCCCTGTAGCAGCGGCCGCCAGGCCGCGTCCTGGCCCCAATGCCGGTCATGTACCTGTCATGTTTCATTGCTAGCGTTGCGCGCGGCCGTCTGTACCGCCGCCAATACAACAATGAAACATCAGGAAGCCCGCCATGCACCCCACCCTTGCGCGCAAGCAGTTCATCATCCGCTCGGACGCCATGGGCAGCGACGAATTTGGCGCGCTGTTCAGCCGGGTGTTCGGCGACCTGTACGCCGACGTCCCGCGTTTCGGCCAGCTGATGGGCGTGGCCGGGGTGTATGGCCGCTACGAAGGCGTGAGCTTCCGGCGCATGAGCTACCGCGGCGACTTCACCGTGCAGATACCCGACCTGAACGACGAGATCACCTTTGTCATCCCCACCGCCGGGAAGATCATCTTCAACATTGGTGATGACGCCGTGGGCCGGCCCGAGGTGGGCCTGGCGGTGGAAAAAAGTGCGGTGCGCTCGGTGACCTTTGTCGACGGCCATGGCCAGCACGGCATCTCGGTGCGGCGCGGGCTGTTCACCCAGCGCCTGACGACGTTGCTGGGGCGGCCCGTGCAGCAGAAAATCCAGTTCGAACCGGTGGTGGACCTCAACCGCCCCGCCTTCAAGGGCATTCGCGCGCTGGTGGATTTCGCCACCGGCGCCGAGCTGGACGCACTGATGAGCGCCAGTGTGCTGATGCCCACGCGCTTGCAGGAAATGCTGGTGGACGCGCTGCTGGAAGGTTGGCCGCACACCTACAGCGAAGCGCTGCAGCGGCCGGGGCCGAGCATTGCACCCCGCCACGTGCGCCTGGCCATGGAGTACATTCAGGAGCACCCGCACTGCCTGGTCAGCGGCACGGAATTGGCGCAGCTGAGCAACGTCAGCCTGCGCGCGTTGCAGGAAGGGTTTCGGCGGTTCATGGGCACCTCGATCGTCGCCTATCAGCGCCAGGTGCGGTTGGAGCGGGCGTACCAGGCGTTGCGCCAAGGGCCGGTGGCATCGGTGACCGAACTTGCCCTGGGGCTGGGTTTCTCCAACGTCGGGCGCTTCTGCCAGTACTTCCAGAGCGCCTACGGCGTTACCCCCCAGGACGTGCGCAAAGGCCGGTAGCGCTGGCTACCGGCCCCTTGCATCAGAAGCGGTAACTGGCCTTCAGGCTGCCGCTGGCCCCCTGGCTGTCGCCACCGCTGACGGCGCCCACTTCGGCGCCGAGGCTGACGTTGCCCAGGCTGGCGGTCAGGTTCACGGCGCCGCTGTACAGGTCGCGAGTGGCGAACGCGGCGCGCTGGTCTACGTCAAAGCCGAGGATGCTCGCCGAACTGTCGACATGGGCGTTGCCCAGCACATGCTCGTAGCCCACCTGCACACCCGGCACCAGGCTCCAGCCGCCGCTGATGCCGATTGGCGTCAACGCTGCCTTGAGGTTGGCGAAGGCGCTGCGGCGGGTTTGCTGGTTGCTGTCGACGTCCAGCGCCAGGTCGCTGCCTTTCTCGTCGAAACCGGCCAGGTTCAGGTGGCTGATGCGCACCCCGGCGCTGGGTTCCAGGGTGACCGCGCTGATCGGCAGGCGGTAGCCCAGGGCCAGGCTGGCGGCGCTGAGGGTGCCGTGGGTGTCGCCCTTGGTCGAGCCCAGGCCGCCGCCCAGTTGGCGCTTGCTGTCGTAGTCGACATAGCCGGTGCTGGCGTCGGCGGCCACGAACAGGCCGTGGTCCAGGCTGTCGGCGGCCAGGCGCGCGCCGGCGGAGAGGAAGGTGTAGTCGGTGGTCACGTCGCCGCCCGCGCCACCTACGCTACCGTGGCTGTAGCCGAAGCTGGCGTGGCCGCTGAGCTGCTCGCTGAAGCGTTGGGTGAGGCCGACCATGGTGCCCTGGGTGTGCTCGTTGCTGCTGTCGGCGTGGGCCGAGCCGTCGGTGCCCAGGTAGCCGGCCAGGCCTGCGGTCCACAGGCTGCGCTGGCCGACCTTGAGGTCGGTGCCGCTGGTGTAGGGCGCTGCGGCGGCGTCGATCAAGGCGTTCTGGCGCAGCAGGTAGGCAGCGGCATCGGCGTGCACCTGGCCGCCGATGGTGTTCTGCACGCCGCTCAGGGTGCCGGCGTCGATGGCTGCCTGCAGGTAGTAGTTGTAGTCGGTGTAGGCGCCCGACAGGCTGCCGTTCTGCAGGCGTTGCAGCAGCAGCGCGCCAGCGGCGGCGTTGCCCACCATGGCGTCCTGGCCGGGCAGGCTGTTGTAGTACACCATCTTGCCGCGCAGCACGTAGATGGTGGCCTGCGACAGGCCCAGGCCTTCCTTGAGGTAATTGTCCATGCTGCCGTACAGCGCGGTGATCTCGTCGAGGCCTGCCTGCAGGTAGCTGGCGTCCACGGTCAGCAGCGGCTCGTAGATGGCCGCCATGCTTGACGGCAGCGCCGCCAGGGTCGCGGCCACGCGGGTGGCGGTGTAGTCGTTGGTGGCCAGGTAGTTGGCCATGATGGTGGCGCTGTCGACGCCGGCGATGCTCAGCAGCACGGCGGCGGTCCAGCCGGTGCGGTCCTTGCCGGCGGTGCAGTTGAACAGCGCGGCGCCGTCGGTGGACGCCAGGTCGTTGAACAGCGTCGCGAACTGGCTGCGCATGCCGGCATCGCTGACGAACGCACGGTTGGTGTCCTGCATCATGGCCACGGCTGCGGCGGCGCTGGTGACCGACACGGTGGTGATGTCGGCGCCGGAGGTGGCGCTGCCGATGATGTCGATGTTGGTGTAGGTGGCGCCGGTCAGTGGCGAGTCCGGGGTGGCGGCGATCTCGCTGGCGGTGCGCAGGTCATACACCGCGGTAATGCCCAGGGTGTTGAGGGTGGCGATGTCGGCCGCCGAGCCCGACAGCGCGTTGGAACGGTAGAACACCCCCGAGCGCATGGTGCCGTCGTTGGCGGTGGTGTAGGCGGTGGTGGTGCCGGCGATGTCGCGGAAGTTGTCGATGGTCGACAGGATCGGCGTATCGAGGGCGTAGGTCTCGGCGGCCTGCGCGGCGGAGATGGACAGACTCAACACAGACAGCGAAAACACAATGCGGTGCAACACGGTGTAGCTCCTTGGATACAAGTCAAGGTGGCTACTATCGGTATCGCCGGGGACGCGATTGTGACAAGTTCAGGTACGTTGCGAATGGCAGCGCGATGTGTCCGTGGCGTGCGCGAAGTGTCTGTGGGGAGCCCGGACGCGGCTTTTGGCCGCGTCAGGCGCGTCGCTTACCAGCGGCCATAACCCCGGCCATGGTCGTAACCGTAGCCGTAACCGTCATGGCGGTAGTGACCGCCATAACCATAGTAGTAAGGACGCGGGGCCACCGGTACATACGTCACTGGCTGGTACACCGGCTGGTAATAACCCTGCTGGTACGCCGGGCGGTAATAGTGTTCATGGTACGACGGGCCACTCAGCGCGCCGGCGACGACTGCGCCTACCACGGCCCCGGCGATGACGGGCACGACCACGTTGCGCTCACCTGCGCTGGCGGTACCGGCGGCAATCAGGCAACCGGACAGGATCAGGGCTTGGGTCATCTTCGAAATCATGGGTGTCTCCTCAGGCGGATATGGGTTCGCCATGGAGCTATGAAACAACGGATTCGTGTCAGCGGACGTCTACATTTCGTAAAGGTTACGTAAACCTCTCAACGGCGGCTTTCCAGTGCCATGCGTACCGCCAGCCCCGCCAGCACGGTGCCCATCAGCCAGCGCTGCAGCGTCTGCCACAGCGGCCGGCCACCCAGGAATACCGCGATGCTGCCTGCCGTCAACGCGATCAGGCCGTTGACGCTGACGCTGATGACGATCTGCGTGGCGCCCAGCACCAGCGACTGGCCCAGCACGCTGCCATGCCCCACGGGGCTGATGAACTGCGGCAGCAGCGACAGGTACATCACCGCGATCTTGGGGTTCAGCAGGTTGGTCACAAGGCCCATGGCGAACAGCCGGCGTGGGCTGTCGGCGTGCAGGTCGCGCACCTGGAACGGCGAGCGGCCGCCCGGTTTCACCGCCTGCCAGGCCAGGTACAGCAGGTACAGGGCACCGCCCAGGCGCAGGGTGTCGTAGGCGAACGGCACGGCCATCAGCAGGGCGGTGATGCCCAGCGCGGCGCACAGCATGTACACCACGAACCCCAGCGCCACGCCGCCCAGCGAGATCAGCCCGGCCTTGCGGCCCTGGCAGATGGAGCGCGAAATCAGGTAGACCATGTTGGGCCCGGGGGTGAGCACCATGCCCAATGAAATCAGGGCGAAGGCCAGCCAATGGGTGAGTTCGGGCACGCTGCACTCCAACGGGAAAAGGGCGGGCGGAAAGGATCCGATTTATTGTCGGACAATGCCACTATTTTAACTCAAGCGGTTCATTTTCAAGCCGATAGTGGTGCCACGAGCAAATGAGCCCTGGAACCCGGTCATCATGATGTTTAACAAGCGGTTGAAAGAAGAGTTGGCGCGCCTGCGCGAGAAGCTGTCCTCCATGGAGCAGGTGCAACGTAGCCTGGACAGCGAGATGCTGGTGCTGACGCTTGACCCCCAAGGCAGGGTTCTTTACACCAACGCCAATTTCGACAAGGAACTGGGCCACCGCCGCGAGCAGCTCAGCGGCCGCGCCCTGGTGGACCTGGTGCCCAACGACGCCCGCGCCACCGAGCATTTCAACCGCATGAAAGCGGCCATCCAGTCCGGCGCCCACTGGGCCGGGGCCTTGCAGCTGATGCGCGGCGACAGTGGCGAAGCCTGGTTGCGCGCGATCGTGCAGCCGGTGCGCAACAGCGAAGGCAAAGTCATTCATTGCGAGGTGTACGCCAATGACCTCACGCGTACCATCGAGACTTCCCGCGAGCACCAGAACCTGATCGACGCCTTGCAGCGTTCCACCGCAGTGATCGAATTCGACCTGGACGGCAATGTGCAGGTGGCCAACAGCCGCTTCCTCAGCGGCATGGGGTACCGCCTGGAGCAGGTGCAGGGCAAGCACCACCGCATGTTCTGCGAGCCTGAAGAGTACAACTCGGCCCAGTACCAGGCGTTCTGGGACACCCTGCGCCGTGGCGAATTCGTCGCCGACCGCTTCAAGCGTATCGACAGCGCCGGCCGCGTGGTGTGGCTGGAAGCCTCCTACAACCCCATCGCCGACGTGCAGGGCCGCCTGTACAAAGTGGTGAAGTTCGCCACGGTGATCACCGACCTGGTCAACCGTGAGCAGGCCGTGGCGCAGGCGGCGGACATCGCCTACAGCACCTCGGAAGACACCGACGCGGCCGCGCGCCGGGGCAGCGGCGTGGTGCAGGACACCGTCGAGGTGATGCGCCAGCTGGCGACGCAGATGCAGGCGGCCGCAGACGGCATCGCCGCCCTGGACCAGCAGTCCCAGGTGATTGGCACCATCATCAAGAGCATCAGCAGCATTGCCGACCAGACCAACCTGCTGGCGCTGAACGCCGCCATCGAGGCGGCGCGGGCGGGTGAGCAGGGCCGTGGTTTTGCCGTGGTGGCCGATGAAGTGCGCCAGCTGGCCTCACGCACCAGCACCGCCACCGACGAGATTGTCACGGTGGTGCTGCAGAACCAGCAGCTGGCGGCGCAAGCGGTGCAGGTCATCGAGCAGGGCAAGCGCCAGGCCGAACAGGGCCTGGCCCTGGCGGCGCAGTCGGGCGAGGTGATTGCCGAGATCCAGGATGGCGCGCGCAAGGTGGTGGATGCGGTGGGGCAGTTCAGCAGTCAGTTGAGCCACTGATTACCGCACGGGGCCCGGACGCGGCCTGCGGCCGCTGCTACAGGGTTGTGGTGCGCCCCGAACCCGTAGCAGCGGCCGCAGGCCGCGTCCGGTGGGCTCACCCCCCCACCGCCAACGTCACTTCCACCGCGTCGGGGCGCCAGAACTCGCGGTCCAGCTCCACCACGCTGCCGTCCTCGTCATAGCACAGCCGCTCCAGGTACAAACCGCTGGAGCCGCTGGCGATTTCCAGCCGCTCGCTTTGCTGCTCGTCCAGCAGGCAAGGCTTGAGGCTGATCTGGCTGCGCGCCTGCCGGCGGCCGTAGTGCTCGCGCAGCAGGGTGGTCAGCGAGCCGTCCAGGCGGTGGTCGAGTAAACCTGGGCACCAGCTGGGGTTCAGCACGTTGGTCTCCAGCAACACCGGGCGGCCGTCTACCCAGCGCCGTCGCTGCAACTGGAACACCGGCTCGCCGGGCGCCAGTTGCATGCGCTGGGCCAGCCAGGCATCGGCTGGGCGCAGTTCGGCCAGCAGGCACTCGGTGCGCGGCTCGCGGCCCTGGGCGCTGACGTACTCCATGAAACTGGTAATGCGCGTGGGGTCGTAGCGGATGGGCACGGGGGACACGAACCAGCCACGCCGATGGCCGCGGTACAACGCACCCTGGGCTTCCAGGCGCTGCAGCGCCTGGCGCAACGTGACGCGGGTGCAGCCGAACTGCTCGGCCATGTCGCGCTCGGTGGCCAGGCGCGCGCCCGGCGCCAGGCGGCCGCTGGCGATGTCCTCGGCCAACTGGTCGCCAATGCGCAAATACTGGGACTGGGCAGGGCGGATGCTCATGCCACAGCCTGTAGCGCGGCTTCATGGGGCTGCTGCGCCAGGTCACGCTGCCAGGCGCGCAGGCCGTAAACCGCCAGCACGATGAAGCCGGCGTACAGCACCGCCGTCAACGGCAGGCCCTTGTAGTAATACAGGCCGGTGTACACCACATCCAGGGCGATCCACAGCCACCAGTTGGCGACGAACTTGCGCGCCGCCCAGTAGCTGGCCACCAGGCTGTAGCCGGTGAGGGTAGCGTCCAGCCACGGCACGGCGGCGTCGGTGAAGTGCGCCATGGCGGTGCCCAGCAGCACCGACAGCACGGCGCCTGCGGCCAGGCTCAGCAGCGCCACGCGCGCCGGCAACGGCTCGATGCGCACCTTGCCCTGGGCCAGGCGCCCGGTGCGCCAGCGCCACCAGCCGTAACCCTGCAGGCCGGCGAACAGCAGCTGCAGCAGCATGTCCGAGTACAGCTTCACGTCGTAGAAAATCCACACGTACAGCAGCACGGCCACCACGCCCACGGGCCAGCACCAGGGGGTGCGGCGGGCGGTCAGCCACACGCCGATGACGTTGACGATGACCGCGAGTATTTCCAGGTTCGACATGGTTATTGCCCTTAGAAGTTGACGGTGGCGGACAGCCGCGCGGTGCGCGGGGCGCCCAGGAACAGGTAGTCGTCGCCGGCGTATTCGCCCACGTCGCGCCAGTAACGCTTGTCGAACAGGTTGTCGATGCTCAGGCGAAAGACCGTATCGTACCCTTCGATGCGCGTGGTGTAGCGGCTGCCGGCGTTGAATACCGCGTAATCGCCGACCTGCACCGTGCCTTCGCGGTTCGCGTACTTCTTGCCGCTGTACTGCACGCCGCCCAACAGTGCCAGGCCGTCGATGCCCGGCACGCTGTAGTCACCGTAGAAACTGGCGCGCAGGGTGGGCACGTTGATCGCCTGGTGGCCTTCATAGGCGTCGACGCCGCTGTCGACAACCCGCGCGCGGGTGGCGGCGACGCTGGCGTTGAGCTGCAGGCGGTCGGTGGCGCGGCCGCTGGCGGTGAGCTCAAGGCCGATGTTCTTCTGCTTGCCCTGCTGCACGTAGGTGAAGGTGCCGTCGCCGTTGGGCCGCGAGAACTGGTAGCCCTGGGTGATCTGGAACAATGCCGCGCCCAGGCTCAGGCGTTGCCAGTCCTGCTTGATGCCCACTTCCAGTTGCCGAGACAGGGTCGGCGCCAGGGTCTCGCCGGCGTTGCTGGCAAACCACGACGCCTCGCTACCCAGGGACAGGCCCTTGCTGTAGCGGGTGTACAGCGACAGGTCGTCGGTGGGCTTGTAGACCACCGCCAGGTTGGGCAGGAACTCCCACATTTGCGTGTGGCGCGTGGTGTCGCCGTCGGCGTCGAAGGCCTTTTCATCCAGGCGCACCTCGCGGCCACCCAGCACCAGCTGCCACTGCTCGTTGAGGTGCAGGCGGTCGTTGATGAACAGGCCGTACTGGCGGCTGTCCAGGTGGCGGTAGGTGTGGCTTGGCTCGCTTGAAGAGGGGGCCGAGGCTTGGGGGCCGGAGTAGATATTACCGCTGCCCACCGGGTCATTGACGGCGTCGCGCTGGTCCACCGTGCGGCGGAACGCGCTGACGCCCACGTCCAATTCGTTGCGCAGGCCGAAGGTGTTGAACTCGCCGCTCAGCGAGGCCTCGGCCTCGTCGTTGCGGCGGGTGTCGTCGGGGTTGCGGTAGTCGTAGATGTCGTAGTCGCCGGTGCTACTGAAATGGCTGAGCACAGAGCCGTTGTCGCAGTTGTTGCCAGAGCAGCCATAGGGGAAGGCGCTGTAGTCGTCGATGATCACGCGGCTGCGCGACAGGCTCAGTTGCGCGCTCCAGTCATCGGTCAATTGGTAGCGGTAGCGGCCTTCCATGTTCAGCGAGGTGATGCCCACCGGGTTCGACCAGCTCTGGTAGCCCAGCAGGTCGTGCGGGTCGGCGTGGTGGGGCACCTCGGTGCCGCCCAGCAACTGGTAGCCGGGCACCGAGCGTTGTTCGCGGTGCTGGTATTCGATGTCCAGTTGCAGGCTGGAGCGCGGGTCGATGTTCCAGTCGAAGGCCACCGAGCCGAAGTCGCGGCTGCCGTCGGCGTGGTCGACGTAGGAACGAATGTCCTCGTGGGCGAGGTTGGTACGAATGCCGAACTGCTGCTCGCTGCCGAACCAGGTGCCCAGGTCGGTGGCCAGGTAACGGCCGCCTTGCTCGTCGGTGGACACGGTGACAGCGCGCACGTCGGTGGGGCGCTTGGTCTGGTAATTGATGACGCCGCCCGGCTCGCTGACACCGCTTTGCAGGCCGGCCAGGCCCTTGAGCACTTCCACCTGCTCCTTGTTTTCCAGGGCCACGTTCTGCTCGCCGGTGATGGTGCGGCCGTTGATCTTGTAGCTGCTGGCAGCGTTCAGGGAAAAACCGCGCACCACGAAGTTCTCGTAGTAGCCGATGGGCGCGTAGCTGTCGCCCACGGCGGCGTCGTTGCGCAGTACTTCGCTGAGCAGGCGCGCTTGCTGGTCTTGCAGCAATTGCGTGTTGAACACCGACACCGCGGCAGGCGTGTCCAGCAGCGGGGTGTCGCCCAAGCCCGTGACCGAGGCGTGGTTGGCCCGGTAGCTGTCAGGCGCATCACCGACCACGGTAACGGCGCTCAGCGTGGTGGGTTCTTCCGCGGCCACCCACGGCGAGGCGAGTGCAATACTCGTCGCCAGCACGCGGGCCCGGAAGGGAATAGGGGGAAACATGGGGCAGCTCCTTGTCGCACATGATTTTTTTTGGGTGCAGGCTACCCTGCGCGGGGCCGTAAAGCCACGCGCATGGGTCATTACCTGACCTATTGGTTTTTCAGGCCGGAGCTGCTCCGGTAGTCATTGGCAAGGCGGGGTCGGCGCTCCATTGCTGCAGCGAGCCGTCAAACAGGGTGACATCGTGGCGCCTCAGCAACGCCAGGGCAAAGGCTGTGGCCGCGGCGGAAATACCGCCGCCGCAGTACAACAGCAAGGGGTCGGGCAGGGCATCCACCGCCAGCGCCTGGCGTAGCAGCGGGGCCGGGTGGTAGCGCCCGCTGGCGTCGAATAGCTGCCGCGCGGGCCGGTTGCGGCTGTTGGGAATGTGCCCACGGCGGCTGTAGCGGGTGGCGGCGGTGCCTTCGAACACGGCCTGGCCCAGCGCGCAGATCAGGTGCCCGGGCAGGCTGCCATCGCTTACCGCGCGCACCTGCGCAAGGCTGGCCCAGTAGCCGGGTTGCGCGTGCAAGGTCACTGGCGCTGCGGCCCCGGGGCTGCTGGTAGCGCCGCTGGCCAATGGCAGGCCGGCCTGGCGCCAGGCATTCAGGCCACCGTCCAGAACCGCCGCTGCCAGGCCCACGCTGCGCAGCATCCACCACAACCGCGCCGCCCAGAAACCGTCAGTGCGGTCGTAGATCACCACGCGGCGCTGCGGGCCGATGCCAAGGGCCTGCAACTGGCTAGCCAGTTGCGGCAGCGGCGGCATGGCAAAGCTATAGCTGGCCTGGGCGTCGTGCAGGCGTTCAAGCAGGTCGGCGTGGCGGGCGCCGGGAATGTGCTCGGCGCGCCAGCCGGGCTCGCCGCTGCAGGCCTGGTAATCACCGTCGAAACGCGGCGCGCGCAGGTCCACGGTGGCGTCCAGCACCACCAGGTCACCGGCGTGCAGGTGTTCTGCCAGCCAGGCAGGGTCTACCAGCAAGGTGTTCATGACCCGCTCCGCAAATGTTCGATCAGGCGCTGGCCTTCGCTGCCCTGGAACCACAGCGCATGGCGCAACAGGTAGGCGTCCCAGGCGATGTCGGCGCTGGCGCGGTCGTCGAGGATGCCGGCGAAGTATTCGGTTTCGGATATGGCGAAATCGGCGTGCACCAGCGGCAACCAGGCCACCAGTGCCTGCAGGTCGGCCCTGGACAGCGGGCGCACGCTGGCGTAGCCGGCCAGCAGCGCATCTACCGTGGCCAGGTCGGCGCGGGCCACGCCGCCTGCGTCCAGGTCCAGCCAGGGGATGGCGTTGCGTTCCAGCGCGGTGGCCAGGTCGTACAGCGCGAACGTGCGGTCGCACAGGCCGAAGTCGAGCACGCTGCGCACCTCGCCGTCGGCCCACAGCAGGTTCGAGGCGTGCCAGTCGTTGTGGGTCCACAGCGGCGCTTGCGTGGCCAGGTGCGGCAACAGGGCGGCATGGGCGGGCAGCAAGGCGTGGGCCAGTTCGCTGCGCCAGTCGCGGCCGGCCAGGTAGCCGCTCAGCGCGGCGCTGTTGGCTACCTGCTGCGCCAGCACGGCCAATGGCTCGGGCTGGGTGAAGGCGTGGCAGCGGCTGGTGAGCACGCAGGCCTGGCGCGGCGCAGCGTCGAAACCTGCCGCTGCCAGGTGCAGACGGGCCAGCGCCGTGCCGGCGGCGTGGGCATGGGCCAGGCTGTGGAACGGCGACCAGGACTGCGCGTCGCGGTACAGGTCGTCACCCGGTGAGCGCGCGTGCACCTCGTAGGTCCACTGCCCGTGGGCGACAGCCGTGGCGCCGTGGCTGTTCACCTGCACGTCCGGGGCGGGTACGCCATGGCGGCGCAGGTGCTGGATGAAACGGTGTTCCTCCGCAAGCCAAGGCTGCGAGCGTACCTGATGGAAGTGGCGTTTGACGAACCACTCGCCGTGCGCGGTGCTGATCAGCGCGGCGGCGGAGAAGGGCCGCGGGCTGTGCCAGTCGATGTGCTGCAAGGTGCCCAGCTGCGGGTACTGGGCCAGCAGTGGCTGCAACTCGGCCTCGGTCAACGGCGCCCATACCGGCGCCACCACCTCGCCGGCCAGGCCGTGGCTGTGCAGCAGTTGGCTCATCGCGCCTCCCCGGGCAGGTAGTCGTTGGTGGTGGCGTTGGCCCAGGCATCGGGCTGCGTCAGGATGCCATGCTGGTGCAGCCAGTGGGCATAGGGTTCCAGCAGCGCCTGGCGCTGCTGGCCAAACCGGCCCTGGTGCAGCCAGGTGGGGGCAATGTGGCTCAGCGAATGCTCGATCAGGGCGCCGGGGAAATAGGGAATCACCCGCTCGTACGCCTGGCGCGCCAGTTGCGGTTCGGCAGCCACGCTTTCGAAGCCGCGCGCGGTGGTGGCGAGGAAGGCGCGCAGCACCTGCGGGTTGGCGTCGATCCAGTCCTCGCGGGCGCCCAGCAGGTAGCTGTGGTAGGCCGGTGCGCCCCAGTGGCTGACGCGGTGCACCACCCGGCGTTCGGCTGCCACCGGGCTGTCCATCAGCGCCTCCCAGGCCCAGTAGCCACCGAAGCTGGCATCGGCCACGCCGGCAGCCAGTTCCTCGGGGCGCAGCTCGCGGGCGCCGGCATCGACGATGATGACCGCATCCGGGTCGCCACCGTCCTGGCGCACCAGGTCGCGCACCATGGCCAGCCCGCGCGGGGTAGGGTTCATGGCCAGGCGCTTGCCCATCAGGTCGCGGGGGCGCTGGATGGCGAATTCGCGCAGGGTCTGGAAAGCTTCCAAACCGTCATGGTTGATGGCCGCCACGCCCTTCAACGGCTGGCCCTGGTCGCGGCGCACCAGCAGGCGGTTGCTGGGGAACACGCTCAACTGTACCGCGCCGTCCAGCAGGTGCTGCAGGCTGTCGCCACGCTCGGGGTCGGGCACGCACAGCTCCACGTCCAGGCCGGCGTCGGCGTACCAACCGCGTTCGCGCGCCAGGTAGAAACCCGCCGAGTTCGGCCAGGGGTGGAAGTATTCGAGCATGATCCGCAGTGGCAGCATGAAGGGGAAGGCCTTGTTCGGTGTGAAGTGATGGCCTTTTATAATCGGGTATTTGGTATATACCAAATACCGAATGGGTCTATGCTTAGGTCGTCGGACGCAACCTTCGGCCTCTACCTGATATCGCGCGTGCTCTGCCGGTCGATAATGCTGAACCCGGTATCAATGCACACCGGCGCCACTGCTTCGGCGCCGGGCGTGGCGCGCAGCCGTGCCAACAGGGCGTCGGCCACCTGCTGGCCGATCAACGCGCCGTTCACTTGTACGGTGGACAATGGCGGGTGCACGTGGGCGGCGCTGCTCAGGTCGCCGAAGCCCATCACCGCCAAATCCTCCGGCACACGGATGCCACGGCTGGCTGCTTCGGCCAGCACGCCCTGAGCGATGGTGTCCGAGCTGCACACCACCACCTGTGGGGTGTGGCCCTGGTCCAGCAGGCCCTGCAGGCCCAGGCGGCCGGAGGCCAGGGTGGCGGGGGCGGGCAGTATCTGGGTGGGGGTGTGAGTGATGCCGTGGGCCTGCAACTCCGCCTTCAGGCTGGCCACACGACGCAGCCCGCGCGGGTCGTCGAGGGTCACCACGGCGAAGCGCTGGTAGCCTTTGCCCAGCAGGTTGCGGGCAATGCCCACGCCCACCTGTTCGTGAGAGAAACCCACCAGCATGTCGATGGGCGCCTCACCCAGGTCCCAGGCTTCCACCACCGGAATGCGCGCCGAAGCCAGGCGCTGGCGGCTGGCCTCGGTGTGCAGGGTGCCGGTCAGCACGATGCCGTCGGGGCGCCGCCCCAGCACGGCTTCCAGCAGCGCCTCTTCCTGCTCGGCGCTATAACCGGTGAGGCCGATCAAGGTCTGGTAGCCGGCGGTGGTGAGGCGGTCCATCACCGCCTGCACCGTGTCGGCAAAGATCGAGTTGGCGATGGTGGGCAGGAAAATCGCCACCAGGCGGCTCTTGTTGGTGGCCAGCCCGCCGGCCAGCATGTTCGGCACATAGCCCATGGCCCGCGCGGCCTCGCGCACCTTGTCGCGGGTACGCTCGCTGACCAGCTCGGGGCGGTGCAGGGCGCGTGACACGGTGATGGGCGAGACCCCGGCCACACGCGCCACGTCGATCAGGGTGTAGCCGGGCACGCCGGCGGCGCCGCTGGCGGAAAGTGAAAGGTCCTTGTTCGACTTCTTGGCCATCGAGGGGGCGGGTTCCAGCGTGGGAGAGGCCGCTATCTTACCTTGTGGCGACAGGTTTGTATGGGCTGCACAGGCGTTGAAGGTCATCATACCTCTTCGTCGGAATGGCTTGAATGATTGCGCAATCAGTGTAAGCTCAGGTGCAGTGGCTACAGGCACCCCGGTGCAGGTGGCCGTTTTTATCGATGGAAATGATTGCGCAATCATTGATGTATCAAAGGAGCTTGCACCGATCCACCGCACCACTCACAACAAGGAAAATAACAAGTGAACCCAGCCACGCCCCCCATCGCCAGGACTCGCGTCCGCTACCTGATCCTGAGCCTGATTTTCATCGTCACGGTGTTCAACTACGTCGACCGCGCCACGCTGTCCATCGCCGCCCCGAGCATGCGCGGCGACCTGGGCTTCGACGCCATGACCATGGGCATCGCCTTTTCCGCCTTCGGGTGGGCCTACACCTCCATGCAACTGCCGGGCGGGGTGATCCTCGACCGCTACGGCTCGCGGGTGGTGCTGGGCGCCAGCCTGATCCTGTGGTCCACACTGACCTTCCTGCAGGGCTACGTGGACTATTTCGCCTCGGCGTTCCTGGTGCTGTTCGGCCTGCGCTTTTTGATGGGCGTGGCTGAGGCCCCGGCGTTCCCGGCCAACAACCGCCTCACGGTGATGTGGTTCCCGCGCCAGGAGCGTGGCCTGGCCACGGCAGTGTTCCAGTCGGCGCAATACTTTGCCCTGGCCGCGTTCACGCCATTGATGGTGTGGCTGGTCAGCACCTGGGGCTGGCAGCATGTGTTCTGGGTCACCGGGCTTGCGGGTATTTTCATCGGCCTGCTGTGGTTCCGCCTGGTGCGCGAGCCGCGCAAGGACCACCGCGTCAACCAGGCCGAAATCGACTACATCGAGGCCGGCGGCGGCCTGCCCACCATCGGCGACGTGAAAACCCCGTTCAGCTGGCGGCGCGTCAAGGCCATCGGCGCCAACCGCATGATGGCCGGCATCTACCTGGGCCAGTTCTGCCTCACCTCCATCACCTGGTTCTTCCTGACCTGGTTCCCCACCTACCTGATCGAAGCCAAGGGCATGACCCTGCTCAAGGTCGGCCTGGTGGCGGCCATCCCGCCCGTCGCAGGCTGCCTGGGCGGGGTGGTGGGCGGCGTGTGGTCTGACTGGATGCTGCGCAAGGGCTTCAGCCTCACCGCCGCGCGCAAGACCCCGATCATTTGCGGCCTGCTGCTGTCCAGCAGCATCGTCGTCGCCAACTACAGCGCCTCGCTCACCGTGGTGATTGCAGTGATGTCCCTGGCGTTCTTCGCCAAGGGTGTCGGCAACCTGGGCTGGTGCATCGTCGGCGACGTGTCACCGGCGCGGGCCATGGGCATCAGCGGCGCCATGTTCAACTTCTGCGGCAACCTGGCCAGCATTGTCACGCCCATTGCCATCGGCGTGATGATCAACCAGCTGGGCTCCTTCGACGTGGCGCTGATGTACGTGGCCGCCATGGGCCTGCTGGGGGCCTTTGCCTACCTGTTCATCGTCGGGCCGCTCAAACGCCTGGAGCTCGACGATTGTGCCGAACCGCAGGCCCAGGCCACGCCTGTGGCAACTCCCGATTCCTTCCTGTCCCGCTAACAAGGAGAGCGTTCATGCTCACACAACAACAAGACCTGCCCACGGGTGATGACGACGCCATTGCCTGGGTGCGCGTGTCCTCGGTGTTCCTGCCGCTGGCCAATCCCATCAGCGACGCCAAGGTGCTCACCGGCCGGCAGAAGCCGATGACCGAGATCGCCATGCTGTTCGCCGAGATCGAGACCAGGGATGGCCACCGCGGCCTGGGCTTCAGCTATTCGAAGCGGGCAGGGGGGCCGGGCCAGTTTGCCCACGCCCAGGAGATCGCCCCGGCGCTGCTCGGTGAAAACCCCAGTGACATCGCCAAGCTGTGGACCAAGCTGTGCTGGGCCGGCGCTTCGGTGGGCCGCAGCGGCCTGTCCACGCAAGCCATCGGCGCTTTCGACGTGGCCCTGTGGGACCTCAAGGCCAAGCGCGCCAACCTGTCGCTGGCGCGCCTGCTGGGTGCCCAGCGCGACAGCGTGCGCTGCTACAACACTTCGGGCGGCTTCCTGCACACGCCGCTGGACCAGTTGCTGAAGAACACCGACCTGTCGCGTGAAAAGGGCATCGGCGGCATCAAGCTCAAGGTCGGCCAGCCGGACTGCGCCATCGATATCGAGCGCGTCAGCACCGTGCGCCGCCACCTGGGCGACAAATTTCCGCTGATGGTCGACGCCAACCAGCAGTGGGACCGGCCCACCGCCCAGCGCATGTGCCGGCAGTTCGAGCAGTACAACCTGATCTGGATCGAGGAGCCGCTGGACTGCTACGACGCCGAAGGCCATGCCGCCCTGGCGCAGCAGTTCGACACGCCCATCGCCACCGGCGAGATGCTGACCAGCGTGGCCGAGCACGCCGAGTTCATCAAGCTGCGCGGCGCCGACTTCCTGATGCCCGATGCGCCGCGCGTGGGCGGCATAACCCCGTACTTGAAGGTGGCCGCCATGGCCGAGCAGGCCGGGCTGATGCTGGCGCCGCATTTCGCCATGGAGCTGCACGTGCACCTGGCCGCCGCCTACCCGACCGAGCCGTGGGTGGAGCATTTCGAGTGGCTGGAACCGCTGTTCAACGAGCGCCTGGAAACCCGCGACGGCCGCATGCTGGTGCCCAAGCGCCCGGGCCTGGGGCTGAGCCTGAGCGAGCAGGTCAAGGCCTGGACCGCCCAGCAGGTGGAGGTCGGCAAGCGGCCCTGAGTGCCTGTGCCGTGCCTGCTGAAGCGTGGCGCCTGTAACGCGTTCTCAGGTCTTGAAACCGCGTTGCCTGCATCGCGGTTTCAAGACAGTTGCTGCTACATACTGTGGGAGCTGGCTTGCCAGCGAGCTGTTGGGGCCCTAAAAACTCGCTGGCAAGCCAGCTCCCACAAGACAGTCGCTGCTACGGGCTGGCGGTGAACCCGCCCGCCAGCCGCGCCTTGAGGTACGCCACCAACGCCGTCACCGACTTCGGCACATGCGGCGAATACGGCCGTATCAGGTAGATCTCGTTGGCGAAGGCACCTTTCAGCGTCCAGTCCTTGAGCACGTGCACCAGCGTCCCGGCGTTCAGGGCCGCCTGGGCGCTGAAGTCGGGCAGCAGGGCGATGCCCAAATGGTTGAGGGCGGCGTCGCGCAGGGCCTCGCTGTTGTTGGTGGCGAAGCTGCCGGCAATCGGCACGGTCATGCGCTCGCCGCCCTTGTTGTGTTCAAAGGTCCAGGCCGGCTGGTCGCTGCCGCGCGGGTAGTACAGGCAATTGTGCCCGGCCAGCGCTTCGGGATCGCGGGGCTGGCCTTCGCGCTGCAGGTAATCGCGGGTGGCCACCAGCACCGAATGGGTGTCGCACAGCTTCCACGCCACATGGGTCTCGGGCACCTGGAAGCCGTGACGCACGGCCAGGTCGTAGCCTTCGGCGGCCAACGAACTCAGGGCGTCGGACACGTCCAGTTGAATGCGCACCTGCGGGTACTGGCGCAGGAACCCCGACAGGTGCGGCACCAATTGCTGGCGGGCGAATGCCACCGGCGCGGTCAGGCGCACCAGGCCGCGAATCTCGCCGGCTGAGTCACGTACCGAGGAAAAGCTGCGGGCAATGTGCTCGTAGGCGCTGCGCACCTCACGGGTAAGCGACTGGCCAGCGTCAGTCAGGCGTACGCTGCGCGTGGTGCGGGTGACCAGGCGGGTGCCGGTGGCCTTTTCCAGGTCGCTGATGCGCTGGCTGACGGCCGACTTGCTCACGCCCAACCGCGCGGCAGCGGCGGTGTAGGTGCCGTGTTCCTCCAGCACCGACAGCCAGTGGATGTGCGTCCACAAGCCTTCGATCTCGGACTTTTCCATGGGGTTATTGTTCGCCTGTGTGGACAATAAGTTCTGGATTCTGCTCTGGTCTGGAACAAAGTGAAAGCCTATCGTGTGTTCAACGCGGGCTGCCAGCCTTGTCCCTCACCCAGGATCAACTGCCATGACCACCACTATCGAGCACTACATCAACGACCAGCGCGTGTCGCGCGATGACCGCTACCAGGACGTCTACAACCCGGCCACCGGCGCTGTCACCGGCCGCGTGGCGCTGGCCAGCCGGCAGACCGTCGACGAAGCCGTCGCCGCTGCCCAGGCAGCTTTCAGTGACTGGAGCGAGACCGCGCCTATCCGCCGCGCCCGCGTGCTGTTCCAGTACCTGCACCTGCTGCGCGAGCGCAAGGACGAACTGGCGCAGATCATCGTCGCCGAACACGGCAAGGTGTTCACTGACGCCCAGGGCGAAGTGGACCGCGGCATCGACATCCTCGAATTCGCCTGCGGCATCCCGCACCTGCTCAAGGGCGAGCACTCCGACCAGGTCTCGCGCGGCATGGACAACTGGACCATGCGCCAGGCGCTGGGCGTGGTGGCCGGCATCACGCCGTTCAACTTCCCGGTGATGGTGCCCATGTGGATGTACCCGATCGCCATCGCCGCCGGCAATACCTTCATTCTCAAGCCCAGCCCCACCGACCCGAGCGCCTCGTTGTTCATGGCCGAGCTGCTGCGTGAAGCGGGGCTGCCCAAGGGCGTGTTCAACGTGGTGCAGGGCGACAAGGAAGCGGTCGACGCGCTGCTGGAAAACCCTGACGTGCGCGCCATCAGCTTCGTCGGCTCCACCCCCATCGCCCAGTACATCTACGAGACCGGCGCCCGCCACGGCAAGCGCGTGCAGGGCCTGGGCGGCGCCAAGAACCACATGGTGGTGATGCCTGATGCCGATATAGACCGCACGGTCGACGCGCTGATGGGCGCCGCCTACGGCAGTGCCGGCGAGCGTTGCATGGCAATTTCCGTGGCGGTGCTGGTGGGTGACGTCGGTGACAAGGTGGTCGCCGCCTTGACCCAGCGTGCGCGCGAGCTGCGCATTACCGACGGCCGCGACCTCAAGGCCGAGATGGGCCCCATCGTTTCCCGCGCCGCCCTGGAACGCATCAAGGGCTACATCGGCCAGGGCGTGGAGGCGGGCGCGCAACTGCTGCTCGACGGCCGCGACTACACGCCGAGCGAGTCGGGGCTGGAGAACGGCTTCTGGCTGGGCGCCACGCTGTTCGACCACGTGACCCCGGAGATGAGCATCTACCGCGAGGAAATCTTCGGCCCGGTGCTGGCCTGCGTGCGCGTGCGCGATTTCGCCGAGGCGCTGCAACTGGTCAACGCCCACGAGTTCGGCAACGGCGTCAGCTGCTTCACCCGTGACGGCAACATCGCCCGCGAGTTTGCCCGGCGCATCGAGGTCGGCATGGTCGGCATCAACGTGCCTATCCCGGTGCCCATGGCCTGGCATGGTTTCGGCGGCTGGAAGAAGAGCCTGTTCGGCGACATGCACGCCTACGGCACCGAAGGCGTGCGCTTCTACACCAAGCAGAAGTCGATCATGCAGCGCTGGTCGGAAAGCATCGAGCAGGGCGCCGAGTTCGCCATGCCCGTCTCCAAATGAGCCACTAGCGTCAGGCGGCCGGGGCCGTGGTGGATCTGCGCACCACCATGGTCACCGGCATGATGCGTTGGCGCGCCACCCCCTTGCCGCCTTGCAGAATGGCCTTCAGCGCCGCCACCGAGGCCTTGGCCTGCTGGTCGCAGTCCTGGCGGATGGTGGACAGCGAGAACACCTCTGTCCCGGCATCGGGAATATCATCGAAACCGATCACCGACACGTCCTCCGGCACCGACAGCCCCATGCTTTTCAGGCGGTCGATGGCGCCCAGGGCGATGCAGTCGTTGGAGGCGAAAATAGCCGTGGGCCGCTGGCCCTCGGCGAACGCCAGGTCCACGCCACGTCGCCCGGAGGCGGCGTCATGGAAGCCGGGAAACGACACCGGCACCAGCCCGGCGGCTTCCATTACTTCGCTGTAGACCTTGGTGCGCTGGCGCGCCGAGGCTTCGATGCTGCTGCCGCCCAGGTTGACGATACGCCGGTGCCCCAGCGCCAGCAGGTGCGCCATGGCCTGGCGCACGCCGGACTCGTCGTCCACGGCAATGGTGGTGACGCGGGGGTGGTTGATGCGTTTGCTGCCGATGTACACGCAGGGCATCTGCTCGGCAATGTCGGCGATGGCCCTGGTGGTGTGGTGCGTGCCGATCATCACCACGCCGGTGGCGCGCAGGCGCAGCAGGCGGTCGGCGATGACGTTGGGGTTTTCGGCGGCGCGCAGGGACGTCACCGGGTCAAAACCGGCGTCGGTCAATTCGCGGTCCACGGCTTCGGCCAGCTGGATGTGGAAGGGGTTCTTCAGGTCGCCAATCACCAGGCCGACGATGGAGGAGCGCGCCGAGGCCAGGCTGCGCGCCGCCAGGTTAGGCTGGTAGTTGAGCTGGGCGGCGATGGCGTCGACGTGCTTGCGGGTTTCGGCGCGCACGCCCTGGCCGCCGCTCAGGGCCCGGGACACTTGCGCGCGGCTCAGGCCGGCAGCGGCGGCGACGTCGTCCAGGGTGAAGAAATTCTTACTCATGGGGCAGGGGGCTTCACGGTCATTGTCGCGGGCATGATACCTATTTCCACGGGCTCTGCGGATGCCAGGGCAGGGCGAAGCAGGATTCATGAATGATGATAATTGTTCTCTTTTGTTATGTGGCGTATTGACGCAGTGAATGCCCGCCCATAGACTCGCCGCCATTCAGCAGCTGGCAAACAGCCATATTTTTCATGTGGTTATCGCCGGCGAGCTGATTTTTTTGCGACAAAAAATGGAAGCGCTTCCATAAATTTCGGCCTTGAGATGCTTGGTTCAGGGCCTTCGGGAAAATCAATTCTTCAAGGGTGCGGCGGGGTTGTCCGCAGGCGCCGTGGGCGCGGCTGCGCCTCTTGAACCTCGAAACGGGAATATTTATGCGAGCGAGACAAATCGTGCCCATCGCCATCGGCCTGATACTGGCGGTGCTGGGGCTGGCGGTGTTGGCAGGCGGCGGCAAGCTGGCGTCCCTGGGCGGCAGTTGGTACTACCTGCTGGCCGGTGCGCTGATGGTGGCGTGCGGCGTGGCGCTGGTACGCCGCAAGGTGGTGGCCGCCTGGCTGGGCCTGGCGTTGCTGGCCGTGACCCTGGTGTGGTCGCTGTGGGAAGTGGGCTTCGACTTCTGGCAGCTGGTGCCGCGGCTGATGACCTTCATCGTCATTGCCCTGGTGGTTACCCTGCTGGTGCCACTGCTGGACGGCAACCGCCGCCTGCTCACCGCTGGCCCGCGCACCGGCATCTCGCTGGCGCTGTTCGCCAGCGTCGCCGGCATCGCCTACGGCATGTTCCAGCCGCACCCCACCGTGGTGGCCGAGCCTGGCGCCACCGCCAAGGTCATCGCGCCGGACGCCGGCAAGGCCGACGGCAATGACTGGACCGCCTACGGGCGCAACACCCATGGCGAGCGCTTTGCCCCGTTCGAGCAGATCAACAAGGCCAACGTCAAGGACTTGCAGGTGGCCTGGACCTTCCACACCGGCGACATGGCCATCAACGGCGCCGAGTACCAGGGCACGCCGCTGAAGGTCGACGACACCGTGTACCTGTGCTCGCCGCTGAACAACGTGTTCGCGCTGGACCCGGTCACCGGCCAGCAGAAGTGGAAGTTCGACGCCCACATCAAGGAAACCCCGTCCAACAAGGGGTGGAAACGTTGCCGCGGCGTGGGTTACTACGACGCCGACAAGGCCACCGCCAGCGCTGCCCAGGCCGCGCCTGCCGCGGCCCCCGCGCAGCCCGCCGAGTGCCGCCGCCGCATCGTCACCACCACCGTCGACGCGCGCCTGCTGGAGCTGGACGCCGACACCGGCAAGCTGTGCGACAGCTTTGGTGACCACGGCGTGGTCGACCTGTTGAAAGGCATCGGCCCCAACACCGACGGCTCCTACTACCTGACTTCGGCGCCGCTGGTGGCCGGTGATGTGGTAGTGGTAGGCGGCAAGATCAACGACAACCTGAAGACCGACGAGCCTTCGGGCGTGACCCGCGGCTTCGACGTGCGCACCGGCGAGCTGCTGTGGGCCTGGGATGCACGCAACCCCAAGCGCGGCGTGCCGCTGCCTGATGGCGAGCTGTACCCCAAGGAGTCGCCGAACTTCTGGGGCACCGCCGCCTATGACGACAAACTGGGCCTGGTGTACATCCCCACCGGCAACCAGACCCCCGACTTCTGGAACGGCAACCGTCACGAAGGCTCGGACGAATACAACGACTCCATCGTGGCCATCGACGTGAAAACCGGCGTCGACAAGTGGCACTTCCGCACCGCCAACCACGACATGTTCGACTACGACGTGTCGGCGCAACCGATCCTCTACGACCTGCCGGGCAAGGATGGCACCACCACGCCGGTGATCATCGCCATGACCAAGCGCGGGCAGATCTTCGTGCTCGACCGCCGCGACGGCAAACCGGTGTTCTCGGTGGAAGAGCGCGCGGTGGCCACCGATGGCATGCCGGGCATGCACATCTCGCCCACCCAGCCGTACTCGCAACTGTCGGTAGGCGCCGAGCGCCTGAAAGAGTCGGACATGTGGGGCGCCACCGTGTTTGACCAGCTGATGTGCCGCATCGACTTCAAGGAAATGCGTTGGGAAGGCGAGTTCACGCCAATCACCGACGGCCAGCGCACGCTGATCTACCCAGGCTACTACGGTGGCATCAACTGGGGCGGCGGCGCCATCGACGCCTCCACCGGCACGCTGATCGTCAACGACATCCGCATGGCGCAGTGGGGCCGCTTCATCAAGCGTGAAGAAGCCGCCCGCGTCGGCCTGAAGCCGAGCACCGAGGGTGAGTACTCCGAACAGCTGGGCACGCCATGGGGCGTCGAGCGCTCGATGTTCGTCTCGCCGTTGGGCGTGCCGTGCTTCAAGCCGCCGTTCGGCACCATGACCGCCATCGACCTCACCACCGGCAAGACCAAGTGGCAAGTGCCGATGGGCAGCATCCAGGACGCGCCGGTGCACGGCATCGTGCCGGGCGTGAACATGCCGCTGGGCATGCCGACCATGGGTGGCCCGCTGGTGACCAAGGGCGGCCTGACCTTCTTCCATGGCACCCTGGACTACTACATCCGCGCGCTGGACAACGACAGCGGCAAGGAACTGTGGCGCGGCCGCCTGCCCGTAGGCGGGCAGGGCGCACCGATGTCCTATGTGGCACGTGACGGCAAGCAGTACGTGGTAATCACCGTCGGCGGCGCTACGCGTACCGGCACCAACGACAACCGTGGCGACTACATTATTGCCTACGCGTTGCCGGGGGCGGTGAAAGGGCAGTAACCCTTATAGTTGCAAGCACCAGAACAGGGAGGCACCGCAAGGTCGCCTCCCTTTTTTTGCTTCTTGTGGGAGCTGGCTTGCCAGCGAGCTTTTATGGCCCCAACAGCTCGCTGGCAAGCCAGCTCCCACAAAGACACCGCTGCTACGGGGCCGCGCCGATACCGCGCAACAACAACCCCGTCAGAAACCGCGAATACTGCTCGGCCAACGCTTCATCGCTGCTGCCGGTAAACAGCACCCCGAACAACGGCTGGGCCGTGGCGAAGAAGGTGCACGCGCCCACCAGGGCGACGTGCAGCATGCGCGCGTCAATCACCGGCAAGCCCGGTGCAGGCGGGCGGGCCTCAAGGATCGCCGCGCTCAGCGCCACACCGCGCTGGGCAATCAGGTCCAGCACCGCGCCGGGCTCGGGGTCGTCGCCCTGGTAGATCTCGCGCAGCACCATCTGCACGAAGTGCGGGTTCTGCCGGCCGATGTCGATGATCAGCCGAATGCGCCCGTACAGCATGGTCTCGATGCCCTGGCCTTCGGCCAACGCCTGGGCGCCCAGCTGCGTCACGTCCATCAGGTGCAGGGTGGCGGCGCGCAGCAGGCCGTCCTTGCCACCGAAGTAGTAGCGGATCAGCGCCGGGTCGACATTCACCTGCCGGGCAATGTCCAGCAGTGTCAGGTCGGTGGGGGCGATAGTGCGCAACAGGCCAAGGGTGGCTTCGATCAGGCCTTCCCGGCCGATGGCGGCGGTGTGGGCAGGGCGCCCGCGTCGTTTCTTTTCAGGTGAAGTGTCCATGGGCGGCAATCATACCCCGTGGGAACACCTTTTTGGGTAGCGCAGTGACAACGCGCAGCATCGTGGTGCATGCCGTGTTTCACCGGTGGATGTTTCGCCCGTGGAACCGGTTAATCGATTGAAAAATAACGTATTTACATTAATTCCTTAAAAAAGGAATTAATGGCATTCATTCTGCATTGCTGCTCCCGTCAACCAGAAAGGAGCAGTACCCATGAAAATTGCCATCATCGGTGCCGGCATCGGCGGCCTGTGCGCCGCCATAGCCCTGCAGCGCGCCGGCCACCACGTCAGCGTCTACGAACAGGCCCAGGCCTTCATGCGCGTGGGCGCCGACATCAACCTGACCCCCAACGCCGTGCGCGCTCTCGACGGCCTGGGCGTGGGCGCCGCCGTGCGTGAGCCGGCCGCGCGCCCCAGCCACCGTATCAGCCGCCTGTGGGACAGCGGCGAGGAAACCTCGCGCCTGGCCATGGGCGACAGCGCCGAGCAGCAGTACGGCGCACCGCAACTGACCATCCACCGCGCCGACCTGCTGGCCGCCCTGGCCGGTGCCTTTCCGCTTGAGCACGTACAGTTCGCCAAGCGCTGCGAAACCATCGCGCAGGATGCCGCCGGCGTGACCCTGACCTTTGTCGACGGCACCCAGGCCCAGGTCGACCTGGTGATTGGCGCCGACGGCATTCATTCGGCGGTGCGCACGGCGATGTTCGGCGCCGAGCAGCCGCGCTTCACCGGCGTGGTGGCTTACCGCGCCGTGGTGCCCGCGCACAAGCTGGCCCACGTGCCGGACCTGCAGGCCTTCACCAAATGGTGGGGCCCCAACCCCGAAAGCCAGATCGTCACCTTCCCGCTGAACCGTGGCCGCGACATCTTCATTTTCGCCACCACCGCCCAGGCCACCTGGCACCTGGAAAGCTGGACCACCCGCGGCAGTGTCAGCGAACTGCAAAGCGCCTACGAAGGTTTCCACCCCGATGCCGTGGCCTTGCTCACGGCCTGCGACGAAGTGCTCAAGACCGCCCTGTACGAGCGCGACCCGCTACCGCACTGGACCCAGGGCCGCCTGGCGCTGCTGGGCGACGCCTGCCACCCGATGATGCCGTTCATGGCCCAGGGCGCCGGCCAGGCCATCGAGGATGCGGTGGTGCTGGCCCGCGCCTTGAGCCTGCCGGACACAGACCTTGCCAGCGCGCTGCACACCTACCAGCAGGCGCGGCTGCAACGCGCCAGCCAGATCCAGATCGGCTCGCGCGGCAACCAGTGGCTCAAGGCCGGCGGCAACGCCGACTGGGTCTACGGCTACGACGCCTGGAACGTTGCGCTGGGTTGAACCACGGCCATCCACCTGCACCCCCTGATGAGGCATTCCCATGCTCAGTGAAGAAAAGAACAAGACCCTGACCCAGGTCGGCCCGGGCACCCCCATGGGCGATTACCTGCGCCGCTACTGGCAACCCATCGCCGGCGAAAGCGAGTTCGACGACAAGGCCATCAAGACCCTCACCCTGATGGGCGAAGACCTGGTGCTGTACAAGGACCTGAGCGGCACCTACGGCCTGATGGACCGCCGCTGCCCGCACCGCAACGCCGATATGTCCTACGGCTACGTGGAGCAGACGGGCCTGCGCTGCAGTTACCATGGCTGGCAATTCGACCAGGGCGGCGGCTGCCTGCACCAGCCCTACGAGGACACCTGCGACCCCAGCGGGCGCATGCGCAACAAGACCAGAATCAAGGCCTACCCGGTGGTGGCCAAGGCCGGCCTGTTGTGGGCCTACCTGGGCCCGGCACCGGCGCCGCAGCTGCCCGATTGGGAGCTGTTCAACTACAAGAACGGCTTTGCCCAGGTTGTCTGCGCCGAGATCCCGTGCAACTGGTTCCAGTGCCAGGAAAACTCCATCGACCCGGTGCACTTCGAATGGACCCACAACAACTGGACGTTGCGCCAGCAGAGCGATGACGTCGACTACGTGCCCACCCACCTGCAATTGGCGTTCGACGAATTCGAACACGGTTTCGTCTACCGCCGCCTGCGCGAGGGCGAGGCCCAGGACGACGTGATGTGGAACGTCGGCCGCGTGACCCTGTGGCCCAATGGCTTCTACCTGGGCCACCACTTCGAATGGCGCGTGCCCATCGATGACTACCGCACCCTCAGCATCCTGTGGGTGTTCAGCCGCGTGCCCAGCGAACAGGAACCCTACGTCCAGGAAAAAATCCCCACCTGGTACGGGCCCATCAAGGACCCGGTCACCGGCCGCTGGATCACCAGCCATGTGGCCAACCAGGACTTCGTGGTGTGGGTGGGGCAGGGCGAGATCACCGACCGCACCCGCGAACACCTGGGCCAGAGCGACCGCGGCATCGTGATGATGCGCCGGCGGTTCTTCGAGGAACTGGACGCGCTGCGCGAAGACCCTGCGCACGTGCCCAAGGGCCTGATCCTCGACCCTGCGCAGAACCGCAACGTGTTCCTGCCCTCGGCCTGCCGCGACGAACTGATCAAGGGCCTGCCGCGCGAGCAGCTGGCCGCGCACCCGTTGCTGGGGCCGTACCTCAAGGACTTCTTCGGCCAGGCCGGCCAGCCGCCGCACGTGCGCGCCGCCTATGAAGCGGCGGTGGGGCAGCCCATGCAGGGCGCGGAATTCTTCGTCGTGCATGGCAGCCGCCGCTAATGCCTGCAGGTTCCCGGGCCGCCCCGGGAACCCTCCAACTTCCTCAACCAAAGGTGTACTTCATGAAGCGTCTGATGCGTTGGTGTCTGTCTGCGTTGCTGATATCCCCTGTGCTCTTGCCCATGGCCCAGGCCGAGGTGCAGGACGTCACCTTCCTGATGCCCGCGCCGCCGAACCTGCCCGGTTTCGCGCCGTGGATCATCGCCCAACAGAAGGGCTACTATGCCCAGCTTGGCCTGCGGGTCAATTGGGTGACCGCCAAGGGCGGCGTCGACGTGGCCAAGCAGGTGGGCGCCGGCAATGCCCTGTTTGGCGCCGCCAGCGGTGACGTGCCCATTGTGGTGCGCGCCAACGGCGTGCCGGTGCGCAACGTCGCGGTGCTGGGCACCCACGGCTACACATTGCTGGCCACCGATGCCGCGCAGCACATCGGCGGCATCGAGCAACTGCGCGGCAAGACGGTCACGGTCATGTCCTATTCCGACTCGCTGTACTACGCCTTGCTGGCGTCGTTGCGCAAGGCCGGCATCAACAAAGACGAGGTCAACATCCAGGCGGCAGGGCCGGCCGGCGTGTGGCAGTTGCTGGCCGAAGGCAAGGCCGATGCCATGGCCGGCTCGCCGGACTGGGTGGTGAACGCCGAGGAGGCCGGGCGCACGCTGCAGCTGATTCCCCAGGCGCAGATGTTCGACGGCATGGCCCAGTCGATCCTGGCCTCCGATGCCGCCATCGCCCAGCACCCCGAGCTGGTGCAGAAGATGGTCACCGCCACCCTGATGGGCCTGCGCGACATTCTCCAGGACCCGGCCCAGGCGGCGAAAACCTTCGCGGCTGCGGTGCCGGCGTACCAGGGCAAGGAGCACAAGGTGGAGCAGATCCTGGCGCTGTACACCCAGTACGTCTACGGCCAGCAGCAGCAGCTGGGGGAGATCGAGCCGGCGCGGGTGGCCCAGGCGGTGGATTTCTTCAGCAGCGAAGGCATCGTCAAGGCAACGCTGCCCACCGATGACTACTTCACCAACCGCTTCATCGGGGCGCTGCCAACGCAACAGCCCTGAGCGTCACCGCGTTCTCCATTCAAACCGTATCAATTCAATCATTGGGCCTGCGGCGCGCCGCAGGCCAGGCAGAGGTGTGGGCGATGGCTTTATTCAAGTGGACGATGGTGGCCGTGGGCATGGGCCTGGTAAACACCCCCGCGGTGATGGGCGCAGCGTTTGTCAGCGACCAGGCGCAGGCCAAGGGTTTTGTCGAGGATGCGTCGCTGAACCTGCTGCTGCGCAACTACTACTGGAACCGTGACAACCAGAACGGCGCCCCCGATGCCCGCGACTGGACCCAGGGACTGCAAGGGGTGTTCACCTCGGGGTTCACCCAGGGCACGGTGGGGGTAGGGGTGGACGCCTTCGGCTACCTGGGCCTGAAGCTATGGGCGCCGGATAAATACGCGGTGCCGGGGTACACCTCGGGCAACCTGACTGAAGGCGCCGACGGCCACCCTGATGACAGCTACGGCAAGGCCGGCGCGGCGCTGAAGGTGCGGGTGTCGAAAACCCTGCTGAAAATCGGCGACATGCAGCCCAGCACCAGCCCGGTGTTCGCCGTGGGCGGCAGCCGCCTGACGCCCGTCACCGCCAGTGGCATCCAGCTGATGAGCAGCGAAATCACCAACCTGGACCTCGAGGCTGGGCACTTCTACTCGGCCACCAGCCAGGACCAGACCAACCGCAACGGCAGCCTCTGGGCCGCCTACGCCAACCGGCCCTCCGACGCCATGGACTTCGCCGGCGGCCGTTATGCGCTGGCCGACACGCCGTGGAGCCTGGGCCTGTACGGCGCCAGGTTGCAGGACATTTGGGACCAGTACTACGCCAACCTCAACTACACCCAGGCGTTGTCCGACTCACAATCACTCGTGGTGGACTTCAATTACTACCGCACCACCGACCAGGGCGCGGCGCGGGCTGGCACTATCGACAACAACACTTTCTCGCTGTCGGCCGGCTACACCTTCCTGGCGGCCCACACCCTGACCCTGAGTTTCCAGAAAATCAACGGCGACACGCCGTTCGACTACGTGGGCACGGGCGACGACAACAAGCCTGGCGACTCCTGTTTCATCGCCAACTCGGTGCAATATTCCGACTTCAACGGCCCGGGGGAAAAGTCCTGGAAAGTGCAATACGACCTGAACATGGCGGCCTATGGCGTGCCGGGGCTGACCTTCATGACCCGCTATGTGTACGGCTACGACATTGACGGCACGCACCTGTCGCCGTCCAGTGCCTACTACGGCATGTACGGTGCCGACGAGCGCCACCATGAAACCAACATCGAGGCCAGGTACGTGATTCAGTCCGGGCCGGCGCGGGACCTGTCCATCCGTGTGCGCCAAGCCTGGCACAGCGCCACGGCGGGCGACCCGGACGGCGACGCCAACGAGTTCCGGCTGGTGCTGGATTACCCCATCTCGGTGTTCTGACCCCCGGGCGCGGCCTCGTAGCAGCAACTGTCCTGAAACCGCGTCGCCTGCATCGCGTTCGACGAGGTACACGGGGCCTCGTAGCAGCGGCGGGGCGGCCATCCGCCGTAGGCCGCGTCCGCAGCCGCCGCGCATTGGCGGGCGCACCGCGTAGAGGCCGGACGCAGCCTGGCGGCAGCTGCTACGCGGATTCGTAGCCGCTGCCGCAGGCTGCGCTGGCCCTTCTCCACGCTGAGAATGTTCAGTGCACGCCGGGACGGCTACAGCAATTGCACACGCCACACCCGTAGCAGCGGCCGCAGGCCGCGTCCGCGGTCACCACGCATCTTTCATTTTTTTATTGGTTTATTCACGGCTCGTTTACATCTTTTTGATGTCTGTTAGTTGTTGCAATTCAATGCCTTATTACTCGATGAAAGTTAGTTTAGTTTCCGTACTTGAAGTGTATGGGTGAGTTAGATTCGCATTTGCAACGTGCACCAACGACACGTCATCTTGAACGGATTTTCAGCATGCCTCGATTTAAAACGCACCTGCTTGCCCGCCCTTCAACTCTGCTGTTCACCTTGGCCGCCGCCTGTACCTGGAGCCTGGGCGCCCACGCCGACGCTGCCTTCGGCGCCGATTCGCAATGGATGACCGGCGACTGGGGCGGCACCCGCACCGACCTGCTCAACAAGGGCGTCGACATTCAGATGGCCTACCTGGGCGAGGCAGCCAGCAACCTGCATGGCGGCTATAACAAGAGCCATGCCACCCGTTACGCCGACCAGTTCACCCTGGGCGCGGCCATCGACCTGCAGAAACTGCTGGGCTGGCAAGACGCGCAGTTCATGGTGCAGCTGTCCAATACCAACGGCAGCAGCATCAACGACGACCGCATCAGCGACCCGCGCGCCGGCAGCCTGTCGGCGGCCCAGGAAATTTCCGGCAACGGCAGCACCACCCGCCTGGCCGAACTGTGGTTCAGCAAGGGCTTCCTCGACAACGCCCTGAACATCAAGGCGGGCCGCTTCGCCTTCGGCGACGACTTCGCCGTGGAAGATTGCCTGTTCGAGAACCTGGCATTCTGCGGTTCGCAGCCGGGCAACTACGTCGACAGCATCACCCAGGGCCCGGTCAGCACCTGGGCGGCGCGGGTCAAATACAGGCTGAACGACCAGGTCTACGCCCAAGTGGGCGTGTTCGACGTCAACGACTCCTACGGCGACAACGGCAACGGCTTCAAACTCAACGGCGCCGGCACCACCGGCGCGATGATCCCGGTGGAAGTGGTGTGGACGCCCACCCTGGGGCAACTGCCGGGCGAATACCACGTAGGTTACTACTACAGCACCGCCAAGGCCGACGACCTGTACAAGGACGCCAACGACCAACCTGCGGCGCTGACCGGCAACGACTACCGCCGGGACGACAGCCAGCATGGCTGGTGGCTTACCGGCAAGCAGCAACTGACCACCGCCGATGGCGACGCCGCCCGTGGGCTGGTGCTGTATGGCAACATCAGCGCCTTTGACGCGGCGACCACGGCGGTGGACAGCTACCAGAAACTTGCGCTGGTGTACAAAGGCCCGTTTGCCGCGCGGCCCACCGACACCCTGGGCCTGGGCGTGGCCCGGCTGCACGCCAGCAACCAGTACCTGAAAAACGCCAAGGCCGCCAACCAGGCCAGCGGGCTGGCCTATGAAGACGCCGACTACGTGCCCGAGCAGCACACCGAATACGACGTGGAACTGAACTACGGCGTGCAGGTGACCCCTTGGCTGAACGTGCGGCCCAACCTGCAGTACATCGTGCACCCGGGCGGTGTGCGTGAAGTGCAGAACGCCGTGGTTGCCGGGTTGCAGGTGCAGTCCACGTTCTGAGCCGGTGGTGGCATGTTCAAGTGCAAGTGCGCAATATCGTTCAAGACAACCCCGCCGCCCTCTGGCACAGTCGCTGTCCGTTTCCTGCCACTTTCAATAAGAACATGCCCAATACCCTTTTGCCGCGCCAGGCGTTCCTGCGCGGCGCCGCTGCCATCATGCCGCTGTCCCTGGCCACCGCGCCCTGGGGGCTGCTGGCCGGTTCCATGGCCATCGAGGCCAACCTCACTCCCTGGCAAGGCCAGGGCCTGTCGAGCATCGTCTTCGCTGGCGCCGCGCAATTGGTGGCCATCGGCATGCTCAAGGGCGGCGCCGGGGTGGTGTCGATCCTGCTGACCACCTTGCTGCTGACTTCCCAGCACCTGCTATACGGCATGAGCATGCGCCCGATGATCGCCGGCCTGCCGGGGCGCTGGCGCGCAGGCCTGGGTTTCCTGCTCACTGACGAGCTGTTCGCCCTGACCAGCCGCTACGACCAGCAGACCTTCAGCCGCTGGTACGCCCTGGGCGTGGGCCTGACGTTCTACGTGGCGTGGAACCTGTTCACCCTGGCTGGCATCGTGCTGGGCAGCAGCATTCCGGGCATCGAGCATCTGGGCCTGGACTTTTCCATTGCCGCCACCTTCATTGCGCTGATCACGCCAGTGGTGCGCAACGTGCCGACGCTGGTGTGCGTGGCCGTCTCGCTGTTCTGCTCGGTGCTGTTCAGCTACTGGCATTGGGGCTCGGCGCTGGTGCTGTCGGGGCTGGCGGGCATGAGCGCCGGCTTTGTCTGCAACAAACTGTGGGGGAGCCGTTCATGATCTGGGTCGTCATCATCGGCATGGGTGTGTTGGTGTTTCTCAACCGCTACGTGTTCCTGGAGCCGCGCCTGCCGGTGCGCCTGAGCAGCAACGCCCGGCAGTTCCTGGGCTTTGCGGTGCCGGGCATGCTCACCGCCATTTGCGGGCCCATTGTATTCATGCCGGACAAACAGCTGAACCTGCAGCTGGACAACCCGTACCTGATCAGCTCGGTGGTAGCGGTGGCGCTGGTGCTGTTCACCCGCAACACCTTGCTGAGCATGATCGTCAGCATGGCGTTTTTCTTTGCCCTGCGCTGGTGGCTTTAAGCGCTAAACCCCGGTCGATGTCGCGCAAGGAGCCGACGTAGCAGTAACTGTCTGTTGGGCACCTGTAGGAGCGGGCCGTGCCCGCGAAGCAGACGCCGCAGTATTTCAGGCCCTGCGCGGTGAGGCCTTCGCGGCCACGGGTCGCTCCCACAGGATGTAGCAACTGCCGCCAGGCGGCGTCCGCGACGGGCCTGCAAACGTTACAAGGATTACACCAACAGCGCCGTGCCATACAGACCGATGGCGAACACTACATGGCCCACCACGTTCAGCAAACGCGCCAGCGCCGGTTTCGGCGCGCCGGAGCAGGCGATGCCCACGCCCATGCCCGGTTGCAGGATGAACCAGCCGGCGCCCACGGTGACCAGGCCGACGACCAGCGCCGGGGCGAACGTAGGTTGCGCCGCCCACTGCACGCCCCAGATCAGTAACAGGGCGGCGGCGAAGACCATGCCGGTGACGTAGTGCATGGCCCAGCCGATGGCCAGCTCATTGGGCACCGGCGTTGATTTCGCGATGCCTTGCCGGTGCACGAAGTGGCCGCGCGGCAAGCCGGCGAACCAGCGGCCAACAAAGTGCCACGCAGGAATCGGCAGCCCCAGGGTTTTGTTCAACAGCAGGTTCCACAGGTCCAGCAGGGCGGTGGCGCCGGCGCCGATGACTACCGACAGCGCTAGAAAAGCGAGCATCAGGGGGTATCCTTTCCAAGAGTCGAAGGCCCCCGACAATAGCAGTTTTACGTCGTTTCAGGTGGCTGCGGCCTTGGGTTTGCGCGTACGCGGTGCAGCGCCCTTGGCGGCCGGTTTACGCGGCGCGCCCTTGCGTTTTTTCTTCCACGGCGCACCGCGCCCGGGTGGGCTGGCCGGGCCGCTGATGGTCAGGCTCAACCCGGCGCAGCGCTCAACCTGGCGGCTCATCCAGGCCGACTGCTTGGCCACGAACTCCTCCAGGCTCATCTCGCCGCTTTGCACCATGTCCAGTGCCTGCTCCCAGATGGCCGTGGTGCCCGGGTCGGCGATGGCCCGGGGCACGGCGTCGATCAGGCTGAAGGCAGCGGGCGTGGCGTTCAGCGCCTTGCCGTTCTTGTTCAGGTAGCCGCGGTCGATCAGGCCCTGGATGATGCCGGCGCGGGTGGCTTCGGTGCCTATGCCGGTGGTGTCCTTGAGCTTCTGCTTCAGGCGCGGGTCTTCCACCAGCTTGGCGACGTTCTTCATGGCCTTGATCAGGTCGCCTTCGGTGAACGGCTTGGGCGGCTGGGTCCACAGGTCTTTCAGTGTCACGTCGCCCACTTCGTAGTCGGCGCCTTCGCGCAGCGCCGGCAGGGCCTGGGGCGCCGGTGCCTCGCGGCCCTTGCTGGGCGCAAGCGCTTCGGGCAGGGCGCGGCGCCAGCCCGGCTCGACGATGCGCTTGCCCACCGCGCGCAGGCGCTGGCCGGCGCAGTCGAAGTCGGCCTGGGTGCGGTCGAACTCGTGGTTGGGCAGGAACTGCGCCAGGTAGCGCGCGCGAATCAGCGTGTACACCGCGCGCTGCTTGCCGGCCAGGCGGCCGAGGTCGGTGCCGGCGGCGGTGGGGATGATGCCGTGGTGGGCGCTGACCTTGGCGTCGTTCCAGGCCCGCGAGCGGCGGCTGGGGTCGATGTGCTTCATGAGTTCGGCCAGCGCCGGGTCCGCGCGGCCCAGGGCGGCGATGATGCCCGGCGCCTCGCCGTGCTGGCTGTTGGGCAGGTAGCCGCAGTCGCTGCGTGGGTAGGTGATGACCTTGTACTGTTCATACAGCGCCTGGGCGATGTCCAGGGTTTCCTGGGCACCCAGGCCCAGCTTTTTCGAACACACCTCCTGCAGCGTGCCCAGGTCGAAGGGCAGGGGCGCCACTTCGCGCATGCGTTCGGTACGCAGTTTGACCAGCCGCGCCGGGGCACCGCTGCGCAGCGCCGTGGCGGCGGCCTGTGCCAGGGGTTGCTGCAGGCAGCGGCCCTGGTCGTCGCAGGCGTCTTCTGGTGGGCACCACTGGGCGGTGAAGGGCAGGCCGCGCGGGTCGAGCTGCACGTCGATGGCCCAGAACGGCGCCGGCACGAACGCGGCAATGCTGCGGTCACGGTCCACCACCAGCCGCAGGGTGGGGGTTTGCACCCGGCCCACGGGCAGCACGCCCTGGTAGCCGGACTGGCGGCCGAGCAAGGTGAACAGGCGGCTCATGTTCATGCCAATCAGCCAGTCGGCACGCGAACGGCCCAGGGCCGAGTGGTACAGGCTGAAGGTTTCGGCGCCCGGCTTCAACGCTGCCAGGGCCTTGCGGATGGAGGCGTCGTCCAGCGCCGACAGCCACAGGCGCTGCACCGGGCCCCGGTAGCGGCAGTGCTCCAGCAGCTCGCGGGCGATCATCTCGCCCTCGCGGTCGGCGTCGGTGGCAATGACCAGCTCGCGTGCCTCGCCCAGCAGGCGCTTGACCGCCTTGAACTGGCTGGCGGTCTTGGGCTTGACCAGCATCTTCCACTTTTCCGGCACGATGGGCAGGTCGGCCAGCACCCAGCGCTTGTAGCGCTCGTCGTAGGCGTCGGGCGGCGCGGTTTCCAGCAGGTGGCCGATGCACCAGGTCACCGTCACGTCGGTCCCCACCCAGCAACCGTCCCCGCGCCGGTTGGCGCCGAGCACCTTGGCGATATCCTTGGCCTGGGAGGGTTTTTCGCAGAGGTAGAGGCGCATGGCCGTGGCTGTCTTCAGTGGCGGTCGAGTTGCATAGGATGGGGAAACCCTGCGCGTCAGGCAAGCAAAATCTGTATGGATATACAGCATCTTGTTGCCGTGCCGCTGAGCAGGCGACGCGAATCCGTCAGGCCATGGCACGGTGCAACAAATGTAGCACCGGCCCATAGGCCGGGTCGCGCCGCGCGGGCGGCGCTCGATTTCGGACGCGCCGAAAGACTCCCGACATCCACCGGCAAGCCACCCCACCATCCCCGGCTGTGCACCTCGCATCCACACCGAGGATCTTCTGCGCACACCCGGGCCAGCGCAGCCTTGCGGCAGCGGCTACGGGGATTGTGGGGTGAATTCGATGGGTTCGGCGCGAGATAGCGTCGGGGCTCGCGAGCGCATGTCTGGAGAGGTTTGGCGCTCGTGGGATCGAGCGCCGCCCGCGCGGCGCGACCCGGCCTGCGGCCGGTGCTACATTTGTTGCACCGTGCCATGGCCTGAAGGATAGGCGTCACCCCTTCACCCACAACCCCTTCACCCACAACCCCTCGCACAACAACCCCGCGCAATACCGCGCATTGGCGCGGCGCGTATCGGCGTCCACCGTCTCGCGCGCCATCTGGTCGACCATGCCGACAAAACACTTGCCGATCATGTCCGCCGGAATATCGGTGCGGAACAGGCCTATCTGCTGTTCCTTGGCGATGTTGCTGCCGATCCAGCTGGCCATGCCGGCCTTGGTGAGGGTGCAGCCGGGCGGCTGGAAGAAGCCGATCTGGGTCAGGTCGGGGTCCTGGGCCAGGAAGTCGAAGAAGCGCAGGAAACTGGTGGCCACGCTGTCCAGCAGCTCGGCGGGGTGCAGGGCGGTCTTGATCAGCATGGTGCTGATCAGCGCTTCCAGGCGGCGGCGGAACTCGCCGACCAGTTCTTCGTAGGCGGCTTCCTTGCTGTCGAAATAACTATAGAAGGTGGGCTGGGTCAGGCCGCTGGCCTTGACGATGTCGCTGACCTTGGTTTCGTGAAAGCCACGCCGGGCGAACTCGGCGGCGGCGGCACTGCGCAGGCGGGCGTGGGTCTGTTCGCCCTTGGTGAGGGTAGGGGTGGACATGGCGGTTCCGGCAGGGAAATTTTACTTGTGAGTAATGTTACTCAAGAGTAGCCTTTTTGATCAAATGCTACTGGCGAGTATGTTTTCGCCCCTGTGACCTGGAGGTCCACCCATGAAGTTGATCCTGTTCGCCCTGGCCCTGGCGGCCTTCGCCATCGGCACCACAGAGTTTGCGCCCATGGGCCTGCTGCCGGTGATCGCCGATGGCGTGCACGTGTCCATTCCCACCGCCGGGTTGCTGATCAGCGCCTACGCCATTGGCGTGATGGTGGGGGCACCGCTGATGACCCTGCTGCTGGCACCGTACCGGCGCAAGGCCGCGCTGTTGCTGCTGATGGCGATTTTCACCGTCGGCAACCTGCTCTCGGCGGTGGCGCCGGGCTACGACCTGCTGGTGCTGTCGCGGGTGGTCACAAGCCTGGCGCACGGGGCGTTCTTCGGCATCGGTTCGGTGGTGGCGGCCAGCCTGGTGCCGGCCGAGAAGCGCGCCAGCGCCGTGGCCACCATGTTCCTCGGCCTGACCATCGCCAACATCGGCGGGGTACCGGCGGCCACCTGGCTGGGGCAGAACATCGGCTGGCGCATGGCGTTCGCCGCTACCGCAGGGCTGGGCGCGCTGTCCATGCTGGGCCTGGCGCTGTGGCTGCCACGCGGTGAGAGCGGCCAGAAGCCTGACGTGCGCCGCGAGCTGCAGGTACTGGTGCGCGGCGACGTGCTGCGGGCCTTGCTGACCACGGTGCTGGGTGCCGGCGCGATGTTCACCCTGTACACCTACATCGCCGCGGTGATGCAGGACCTGATCCACGCCACACCGACCTTCGTGACCCTGTTGCTGGTCATGATTGGGATCGGTTTCACCGCGGGCAATTATATCGCCGGCAAGCTCGCTCACCGTTCGCTGGAAGGCACGCTGATCGGCGTTCTGCTGGTGATGGCGGCACTGATGCTGGGCATGCCCGCGCTGCTGCAAGGGCAGGTGAGTGCGGTGCTGGTGATGGTGGTATGGGGCGCGTCGGCCTTCGGGCTGGTGCCGCTGGTGCAGGCGCGGGTGATGCAGTCCGCCCACGACGCGCCAGGGCTGGCGTCGTCGGTCAACATTGGCGCGTTCAACCTCGGCAATGGCCTGGGGGCTGCCTTGGGTGGCGGCGTGTTGGCCCTGGGCCTGGGCTACCAATGGGTAGCCCCGGCGGGTGGCGTGCTGGCGCTGGCGGGGCTGTTGCTGGTGGGTTACAACCACTTCCGCGCGCCCGCCCAAGTGGCGCAGCAGGCCTGACTACAGGTTCCAGCGCTTGGACGTCTTGTCCAGGCGCTGGCGCATGGCTTCAAGGTTGGTGGCCAGTTGCAGGGTCAGCAGGCGGAAGCCCTGGGCGTCCTGGCTGGCCGGCACCACGGCGTGCTCGATCTCGGCGCCGCGCTCGGCCTTGCGGGTGAGGCGGTCGGTGGCGCCGGTTTCCAGGGCGCGGGCCATGGCAATCAGCTGACGGTTGATTTGCCGGTGCTCGGGGTGCAGCCAGGCGTGCCAGTCGCTGTGGTCCTTGGGGCGCAGGTTGGACAGCAGCTCCAGGGTGCTGAGGCACAGGCGGAATTGGCCTTGTATTACCTCAAGCTCGGTGAGCGGAATGCGCACCTCCTTGGACACCGACGGCATCAGCGAGCGCAGCTGTACCATGATGCTGTTGAGTTGCGCGGCCAGCTTCACGTGCTCGTCGTCGGTCACCGAATGGCCGTTGAGAATGCGCCCGTAGGCCTTGGCGCAGCCGCGCAGGCCCTTGGCCAGGCTGAAACGCCACGAGTACACCGCGTACAGCGGGATGGCGAAGGAAAACGCCAGCGCCAGCACGATGCCGATCAGAATATCCACCAGCCGCCACAGGCCATCGCTGATGGGATTGTCGCCATGCCCGGCGACAATGAACACGGTAATCGCCGACAACAGCGCGATATAGCCGCCCTTGCCGATGGCGTGGTAGGCGAAGAACCCGCACACCGTGGACATCGCCACGTACGTCAGCCACTGCTCGTGCAGGTAGCTTTGCTGCAGCACCAGCGCCAGGCCGATGGCTGCGCCGATCAGCGTGCCGTAGGCGCGCTCCAGCGACTTGCGGCCAATATTGCCCTGGTGCTGCAGCCCGCCGATCACGATCAGCAGCGTCACCGAGGCCCATTCGCCATGGGGCAGGCTGAGCCCTGTGGTCAGCAAGATGGACGCCAGCAAGCCCACCGCCACGCGGCCGGCGTGGATGTAGCGGGCGTACAGGTAGCGGCGGTGCGGGTCGAGCAGGGGGCGCAGGAACGGTAAGCGGCTGGGGCGCAGTGCCTTCATGGGGGTCCGTGTAGGGCGGTGGGTCGGGGCGCCCATTATGCACCCTTGGCGCACGATTGGGTCCACCGCAAACCCCGTAGCAGCGGCCGGAGGCCGCGTCCGGGGCCCCGCGTTCCACCTGTTACACCGCTGACGCAGTCTTCGGCAGCTGCTACGCCGGGGTCGACACAACCCTTAACACTCCTTTGATTGCCACTTCCCAGGTGCACCCTTACCCTGCGCACCGTCTCCGAAGCCTCGGGGATCAGGTTTGACGACCTGCGCGGAACACTGCAGCACCATACCGCTCGTTTCAGGCCCCTTCGCCTGAGATAAGTGTTATGGCAGCTGCGTGTGGGAGACCTTCGGGTCTGCCGGTTCCGCCCGGTTCGTCAACCTGCACGTAGCTGCCACCCCAAAACTCAACAACCGTGGCAGCCCTTCACCCGCAAGAAGCCTTCGCCATGGATGCACTCGTCGCCACCACCTTTTTCCGCCACCAACTCCCGCTGCGCGCGCTGATGATCGAAGACCAACCCTAGCTGTGCCTGCACGACCTGGGCCGGCTGATGGGCGTGCATTTCGTGGAACGGCGCATCCGCCGCCTGGACGCAGACCAGCACCGCGAGTCATGGGTGCAGGTGGAAGGCGCGTGGAGCAAGCGCCTGCTGGTGAGCGAGACCGGCGCGGTGACCTTGATCATGCACAGCCAGATGCCGGAGAACTGTGCGCTGCGCCAGTGGCTCACGCTGGAGGTGGTGCCCACGCTGCGCTGCAGCGCGCCGGGCGCGGTGCCGGCGGTGACGGCCATGTGCACGCAAGGTGGGCAGGTGAAGGTGTTGTATTGGCAGGATGAGCCGTGGGTTCGGTTGCGTGACATGCCCGATGTGCTGCCCCTTAGCCGGCCGCAGAAAGCCCCGTGGTGGCGGGTGTGGACCTGACCCCGACTGTGGGAGCGGGCTCTGCCCGCGAAGAATACACCGCAGAGTGTCTGGCTTATCACGTCGTTCTTTTCGCGGGCAGAGCCCGCTCCCACGCGAAAAGGGGTATCGATTTTGGCAATACCTGGCCTCCGCCCATCTCGATTGGTTCGCTAGCACACCCCTTCGCTAAGGTATCCGCTGGCCTAAAACCCGGGATGCCCCATGCGCTACCAACGTCTCGACCTCAACCTGCTGGTGGCCCTCGAAGCGCTGCTCAGCGAATGCAACGTCACCCGCGCCGCCGAGCGGCTGAGCCTGGGGCAGTCGGCCACCAGTTCGGCCCTGGGCCGGCTGCGCGAACACTTCAACGACCCGCTGCTGGTGGCCGTGGGGCGGCGGCTGGAACCCACGGCGCGGGCGCGGGCGCTGTTGCCCAAGGTGCGCGAGGCGCTGGCGCTGACCCGCGAGGTGATCGAAGCGCCTGCCGCGTTCGACCCCGGCAGCTGCCAGCGGCGTTTCACGGTGGTGGCCTCGGATTACGTGGCGGCGGTGCTGATGCCGGCGGTCAGCCGAGTGCTGGCGCAGGTGGCGCCGCAGGTGCGCCTGGCCCTGCGCGACCTGCCGCTGCCGCGCGGCGGTGACGTGGTCAGCGAGGCGCTGGACTACCGCCGCAGCGACTGCGTGATTGTGCCCCAGCGCCGGCTCAACAGTGACTACCCCCATGCGCCGCTGCTGGTGGACCAGTGGTGCTGCATTGTCTGCGCCCAGTCGGTGCATGCCCAGGGTTTGAGCCTTACCGCCTACCGCCAGGCGGAGCACGTGGTGCGCGAGTTCGCCGACGGCCGCACTCTGGGCATGGACGCGGCGTTCCTGGCCGAGCAGGGCATCGAGCGCAAAGTGGGCATCACCGTGGAAAGCTTTGCGCTGGTACCCGCGTTCGTGGCCGGCAGCCAGCGCGTGGCCACGCTGTTTCGGCGCCAGGCCGAGCCGTTTGCCAGCGCCCATGGCGTGAAAGTGGTGCCAGCGCCGCTGGCGTTCCCCCAGGCGTTGCAGGTGCTGCAGTGGCACCCTTATCAGCAGGACGACCCGGCCCTGGCTTGGTTCCGCGGCCTGCTGGTGGCGCAGGCCGCGGCGCTGGGTCAGGCCTGAGCGTCGCCGGTGTCGGCCAACAGGCCCGCGCTGTCGATGGCGGCCAGGGCGCAGCGTTCATCGTTGTCGGAGGTGTCGCCGCTGATGCCGATGGCACCCAGCAGCACGCCGTGGGCGTTGCGTATCAGCACGCCGCCGGCCACCGGAACCACCTCGCCGCCGGTGAGGCTGTTGATGGCGTCGAAGAACGCCGGCATGGCCTGGGCGCGGCGCGCCAGTTCGCGCCCGCCCAAGCCCATGCCCAGGCAGCCGCGGGCCTTGCCGGTGGCGATTTGTGGGCGCAGGAAGCTGGCCTGTTCGTGGCGCAGCACGGCCAGCGGGTGGCCGGCGGCGTCCAGCACGGCAGCGGCGAGGGGGCGCAAGCCCAGTTCGCGGCCGCTGGCAATGGCCTGGCTGGCAATCAGGGTGGCGGTGTGCAGGTCGAGGTAGTTCATACGGTCCATTTCCCCAGTTGGGCGACGCGGTCACGGGTGTACAGGTCGGTCCACTTCAGCGAGTTGAAGTCCGAGACCTGCTTGGGGTTGTAGGGGCTGCGCGACAGGTTCACCGGCTGGCCACCCTTGTACACGGCCTTGAAGCGGCTGCGGTCCTGCAGCAGGCGGATGTCGTCCAGCGGCGAGCCGTCCAGCACCAGGAAGTCAGCCTGCTTGCCCACCTCAAGCGTGCCCAGGGTGTTGCCCTTGGGCATGCAGCGCGAACCCACGTTGGTGGCGGCGAACAGCGCCTCGGCAGGGGTGAAGCCCAGGCGCGTGACCAGCAGTTCCAGTTCGCGTGCATGCCACTCGCCGTATGGCGTGACGGCAAAGCCCGAATCGCTGCCGCAGGCGAACGGAATGCCCGCCGCCTTGGCGCGCTTGAGCACCGCCGAGCCCATCTCCAGGGTGCGCGCGCAGTAGCCGGCGTAGCCGGTGGTGATGGCCGGGTCGTGGGGCTGGCAGAAGTCCACGGTGTTCTGCGGGAAGGTCATGGTCGGCGCCAGGATGCTGCCTGATTGCAGCAGCGCCTCGATGCAGTCGTCGTCCATGTAGAAAGCGTGGAACACCAGGTCCACCCCGGCCTTGGCGGCATACAGCACGGCTTCGCGGCCATAGGCGTGGGTAGCCACCTTGCAGCCCAGGCGGTGGGCCTCGTCGACCATCTCTTTGGTTTCATCGGCGGTGAAGGCGGCGATGATCGAGCCGTCGGGGCGGCGGTGGGTGCCGTCCATGGCGATCTTGATCAGGTCGACGCCGTCCTTGGCCTGGGTGCGGATTTCGGCGATGGCTTCGCTGCGGCTGGTGACCAGGCGCGCGGTGAAGAACTCCGGCGCGCCGACGCGGCTGGGGAACCAGTCGTTGAGGCTTTGGCGGTTGGTGATGACCCGGCTGCTGGCGGCCACGCGCGGGCCTTCGAACAACCCGGCGTTGATGGCGTTGCGCACCGAGATGCTCAACTGGCCGCTGTCACCGGGGCAGACCATGCTGGTGACGCCGGCGGCCAGCACGTGCTGGGCGAAGAACATGCCGCGCAGGGCGCGGAATTCGTCGCTGGTCCACAGGTCGATGTCTTCCTCGCTTTGCGCGTTGCCGAACGCAAGGTGGGTGTGCACGTCCACCAGCCCCGGCATCACGAAATGCGTGCCGGCGTCCACCAGGGTATCGCCTGGCTGCGGGGCGGGCGCCTGGCTGGTGGGGCCGACGTAGGTCAGCACGCCGTCTTTGGCGATCAGCGTCTGCTGGGTGCGGGGGGCCAGGCTGGTGCTGTCGAACAGGGTCTTGCAGTGCAGGTGAAGGGCGCTCATCGGGGCGGCTCGCTGTTGTTATGAGTATGGGGCGAGGCTAGCGAGCCTGGGGGGCGTGGGGAAACAGATTGGGTTGATGGCCAGGTATTGAGCGGTTCAATACCTGGGTTGCCGTGGGGTTTTCGGACGCGGCCTGGCGGCCGCTGCTACGGGGCGTGCGTCACGCCGCCAGCGGCTGCTCCAACCCCTGGATAATCCCGCCAATCTGCTCCCGCAACCAGCGGTGCATCGGGTCGCCGTCCATGGTGCGGTGCCACAGCATGAACTCGCGCATCAGCGGGATTTTCACCGGCGTGGGCAAGATGCGCAGCGGCAGGTGTTTGGCGTACAACCGCGCCAGGCGGCCGTGCATGGTGGCCACGCGCTGGGTGCCGATGATCAGCTGGGGCAGGGTGTTGAAGTCGTTGGTGATGACTTCCAGGCGGCGGCTGACGCCGTACTGGTTCATGAACCACTCCTCGATGCTCATGTGCCGGGTGCGGCCGAAGCCCACCGACACATGGCCCAGGTTGATGTACTGCTCCAGGGTCAGGCTGTCGCCGACCTGGGTGTTGCCGTTCCACACGGCGCACACGTGTTCTTCCTCGAACAGCAGCTGGGAAGGGTGGTCTTCGAGCACGTAGCGCTCGGGCACGATCATCAGGTCCACCTCGCCGCGCACCAGCAGTTCGCTGGAGTTGTCACCCGGGCCGAGCATTTCGAAGGTGATGAACGGCGCTTCCTGGCTGATTTTCTCGATCACCTGGGCCAGCAGCACGCTGATCAGGTAGTCGGAGGTCACCAGGCGGAAGTGGCGTTTGCTGGTGGACGGGTCGAAGGCCGGCTTGCTGGTGATGGACGAGCGAATTTTCAGCAGCACGTCACGTACTGGCTCCATCAGTTCCAGGGCATAGGGCGTGGGTTGCATCTTGCGCCCCACCTGCACCAAAAGTTCGTCTTCGAAATAGCTGCGCAGGCGCCCCAGCACGCCGCTGGTGGCGGACTGGGTCATGTGCAGGCGCTCGGCGGCGCGGGTGATGTTTTGCTCCTCGAGCAGGATGTCGAGGGCGACCAACAGGTTCAAGTCCAGGTGGTTGAAGCGCATGGCTTGTGCTCACGGTTTCTTGTAGTTGTTTTCTCGATACCTTCGCGGCAAACCATCAGCGCGTCAAGCCTGGCCACAGGTATCGCGAACGCCGATACATGCCATCCCCACACACGATTAGTAAGCTGCCAAGGCCGGCGCCACTCTGTGCCGCATCCCGGGCTGCCGGGCATGCCACCGGCCGCCGAGCGCGGCCCAATCATAATTTCAATGGAGTGGTCTGCATGAATATCCTTGGCCTTGATGCCGTGGTTTTTGGCGTCGACGACGTGCCCGCCTGCACCGCTTGCCTCACCGACTACGGCCTGGTGCCGGTAGGCGTCAGCGAGCAGGGCGGGCGCTTTGAAGCGTTGGACGGCACGGCGGTGGTGATCCGCCGCTTTGACGACCCGACGCTGCCGGCGGCCATCGGCCCGGCGCCGTCGCTGCGCGAAACCGTGTACGGGGTGGCCAGCGCCGCCGACCTGGATGCCATCGAAGACGAACTGGGCCGCGACCGCGCGGTGCACAAGGACGCCGATGGCACCCTGCACAGCGTCGACGACATGGGCTTTGCCATCGCCTTCCAGCTCAGCGTGCGGCGCCCCTACAACGCCAGCGCCGACCTCACCAACGCCCCTGGCAGCGCGCCGCAGCGGCCGCTGAACCAGATCGGCATCAGCCCCGACATGCCCGCCGCGCCGCGCAGCCTGTCCCACGTGGTGTATTTCGTGCCCGATTCCGCCAAGGCCGAGGCGTTCTACCACCGGCTGGGCTTCCGCACCACTGACCGTTTCGTCGGCGTGGGGCCGTTCATGCGCCCGGCAGGTTCCGACGACCACCACAGTTTGTTCATGATCCAGACCCCGCCGCACATGAAGGGCTGCGAGCACTTCACCTTCCACCTGGGCAGCGGCACCGAAGTGCTGCTGGCCGGCACCCGCTTCGCCGCCAAGGGCTGGACCAGCTTCTGGGGCCCGGGCCGCCACCTGCTGGGCTCCAACTGGTTCTGGTACTTCAACAGCCCGCTGGGCTGCCACATCGAGTACGACGCCGACATGGACAAGCACGACGACGAATGGGCCGCGCGCCAGGCGCCAATGTCCGCCGACAACTCGCAGCTGTTCCTGTTTGCCGGCCGCGAGAAATGGGCGCCGGGCGGCCCGCCAGCCAAGCAGGGCTGAGCCATGGCCATTGCCCTGTGCCCGGCCGGCCAGTTGCTGGAAGGCCAGGCCCGCGGCTTCGACCCGCACGGGGCGGGCAGCGACACCGTATTTGCCCTGCGCCACGCAGGCGTGGTGCGGGTGTACCGCAACAGCTGCCCGCACCTGGACGTGCCGCTGGAGTACCGCAAGGACCGCTACCTGTCCGCCGATGGCCAGCGAATCATCTGCTATGCGCATGGCGCGCAGTTCGCTCCGCACAGCGGCGAATGCCTGCATGGGCCGTGCCGGGGCTTGCATCTGGAGGCCCTGGCGCACCGCATCGAAGACGGTTGGCTGATGCTTGAACAATTTTGAAAACGTGGGCGGCCAGGTATCGCGATCGGCGATACATCGCATCCGAACATGCGATTAGTCAAATCCCTGGCCAGCCCCGAAGCTCATTGCACGACCTTGGAGACAATAATGACTCATCCATCGATCGAAACACCGTTTGCCCTGGGCACCTTTTCCGCTGCCGGCAGCCCGCGCTTCGCAGGCCTTGTGGTCGCCGACCGAGTGATTGCCGTGGCTGCCCTGGCGCACCTGGCCGAACTGCGCGGCGCCCACAGCGTGCTGGGCCTGCTGGAACACTGGGAGCACAACTTCGCCCAACTCGACCGCCTGGCCCGGCAATTGGCCGCCGACCCGCAGGGCCTGCAGTTCCTCACGCTTGACCAGGTGCAGTACCACGCACCGGTGGACCTGCCGCGGCAGATCTTCTGCTCGGGTGCCAACTACCACAAGCACGTGGTGGACCTGATCGTCGACGACCCGCAGTTCGAAACCGACGGCATGGACAACACCCAGCGCCGCGCCTACGCCGTGGAACTGATGAACAAGCGCGCCCGCGACGGCAAGCCGTTCGTGTTCAACAAGGTGGCCTCCAGCGTTACCGGGCCGTTCGACCCGATCATCATTCCGGCTGGCAGCAAGAAGCCTGACTGGGAGCTGGAACTGGGTGTGGTCATCGGCAAGCCGGCACGCCGCGTCAGCCGCGAAAATGCCCTGGACCACGTGGCCGGCTACGTGGTGGTCAACGACCTCACCGAGCGCACCAAGGTGTTCCGCCCCGACATCCCGCAAATGGGCATGGACTGGCTGAGCAGCAAGAACGCGCCGACCTTCCTGCCCATGGGCCCGTACCTGGTACCTGCCGCCTACGTCGGCAACCCCCAGGAGCTGCAACTGACCCTGCGCCTGAACGGCCAGGTAATGCAGGACGAAAGCACCGCCGACATGATTTTCGACGTGGCGCGCATCATCGAATTCATTTCCCAGAGCGTGCAACTGCTGCCCGGCGACCTGATCTGCAGCGGCTCGCCCTCGGGCAATGGCACCCACTACAACCGCTTCCTGCAAGCCGGTGACCTGATGGAAGGCACCATCGCCAAGCTGGGCACCCAGCGCAACCCCTGCGTCGACGAACGCTGACAGCACGCCAACAAGAACAAGACGGAGCATAACCATGACAGCAGTGAGCAAAGTCCTGATAGTGGGCGGTGGCATCGGCGGCCTGTGCGCGGCCATCGCCCTGCGCCGCAAGGGCATCGACGTCGACCTGGTGGAACTGAAGGCGCAGTGGACGGTGTACGGCGTGGGCATCATCCAGCAGTGCAACGTGGTGCGCGAGATGGCTCGGCTGGGCGTGCTCGACGGCTACCTGGGCGCGGCGTTCCCGTTCGAGGACGTGGCCCTTTACAACGCCTGCGGCCACACCTTGGCGCGCATTCCCGGGCAGCGCCTGGCCGGCCCGCAGTACCCGGCCAACGTCGGTATTTCGCGCCTGGCGCTGCACCAGGTGCTGAGCACCACCGCAGTGGAGCTGGGCACGCGCATTCGCCTGGGCACCAGCGTCGAGGCGCTGGTGCAGGACGCCGAAGGGGTCGACGTGACGTTCACCGATGCAAGCCAGGGCCGCTATGACCTGGTGGTGGGCGCCGACGGCCTGTTCTCCAAGGTGCGCACCCTGCTGTTCGGCGACACCTACACGCCGCGCCACACCGGCCAGTCGGTATGGCGCCACAACTTCAAGCGCGACCCGGCCATCGACCACCTGGCCAACTACCTGGGCCCGGACGGTAACGCCGGCCTGTGCCCGCTGGCCGACGACCTGATGTACCTGTACCTCACCAGCTACGAACCGGGCAACCCGTGGATGGACAGCGCCACCCTGGCCACCGAGATGCGCAAGCGCCTGGGCGCCTTTACCGGCCTGATCGGTGAGCTGCGCGAGCAAATCACCGACAGCAGCCAGGTGGTCTACAAGCCCATGGAAGTGGTGTTCGTCAGCGAGCCTTGGTACCGCGGCCGCGTGCTGCTGATCGGCGACGCTGCCCACGCCACCACGCCGCACCTGGGGCAGGGCGCCGGCATGGCCATCGAGGACGCCGTGGTGCTGGGCGAGCTGCTGGGTGCACAGGGCGGGCAAGGTGTCGACGCCTTGCTGCAGCAATTCATGCAGCGCCGTTATGAGCGCTGCAAGTTCATCAGCGAAAGCTCGATCCTGGCCGGCGACAAGGAAATCGAGCACGACCACGGCTTTGACCGCGTGGGGCTGGTGCGCAAGATGCTGGCGTTGACCGCCGAAGAGATCTGACCGCCGCCTTGTGACACGACCGCGCCCCACGCTGGGCGCGGCGAACCTGATAACAAGAACAACAGATGAGGTTTTCCCATGGTACGTCTGCACTTAACCGTGCCGCACCGCGCGCACCCGCCGTTCGCCTTGAGCCTGATGATGTTCGGCCTGCTGGCGGGCAACGCCCAGGCCTTTCAGTTCGACAGCGGCAACCCCGACATCAGCACCCGCTGGGACAACACCCTGAAGTACAGCGCCGCCTGGCGCACCGAGGGCCGCAGCGACAAGCTCACCACCGGCGCCGCCGCGGTGAACAGTGACGACGGCGACCGCAACTTCAGCGGCGGCATGATCTCCGACCGCCTGGACCTGCTGTCCGAGTTCGACATCAGCTACAAGAACGTCGGCGCCCGGGTGAGCGGCGCGGCCTGGTACGACGATGTCTACAACAAGAGCAACGACAACAACTCGCCGGGCACCAACAACAGCACCTCGGTGGACTACGACCACTTCACCGACCAGACCCGTAAGCTGCACGGCCGCGAGGGCGAGATTCTCGACGCCTTCATCTACGGCAAGGCCGACTGGGGCGACATGCCGGTGTCCGGGCGTATCGGCCAGTACGCCATGCAGTGGGGCGAAAGCCTGTTCTACGGCATGAACGGCATCGCCGGCGGCATGGCCCCCATCGACGTGGTCAAGGGCCTGTCGGTGCCCAACACCCAGTTCAAGGAACTGATTCGGCCGGTGCGGCAGGTGTCCGGGCAGTTCCAGCTGACCCCGGACGTGTCGGTGGGCGCTTACTACCAGTTCGAGTGGGAGGCCAACCGCTTGCCAGCGGCCGGTAGCTACTTCTCCAGCTTCGACAGCATCGGCAGCGGCAACGAGCGCCTGTTCGCAGGCGACGCAGTGATACCCGGCGGCCAGCCGCTGGCGTTCTACAGCGGCGGCAACAAGAACGCCCAGGACTCCGGGCAGGGCGGTGTGCAGATCAAGTGGCGCACCGAAACCGTGGACTATGGCGTGTACGCCATCCGCTTCCATGACAAGAGCCCGCAGCTGCTGGTGCGCCCGGACTTCGCCAACCTCAACCCGGTCACCGGCCAGGCCGGCGAGTACTACTGGGTATACCCCGAAGGCATCGAGGCGTTGGGCGCAAGCTTCTCCACCACCGTCGACCAGTTCAACATCGCGGGCGAGCTGTCCACCCGCTGGCACCAGCCGCTGGCCTCCACCAACCAGCGCACGCTGCTGGCCGGTGAAAGCATTTCCAACGACGCCGACGACGCCCTGTACGCCACCGGCCACACCCTGCACGCCAACCTGTCGTGGCTGGCCAGCTTCGGGCCGACGTTCGTGGCGCTGGAGTCGAGCTTTATCGGCGAGCTGGCGTGGAACCGCACCCTCAGCGTCACCCGCAACCCCGACGCCGTGGACCCCAACGCCACCCGCGACGCCTGGAGTGTGCGCACCGTGTACGAGCCCATGTACCGGCAGTTCTTCCCAGGCATGGACGTGAGCATTCCCGTGGGCATCAGCTACACCCATGGCGCCTCCGAGGCGCTGGGCACGCAGTTTGGCAGCAACCGCGGCGGTGACATGAACATCGGTATCAAGGGCAACTACCTCAACACCTGGAACCTGGGCCTGACCTACACCCACTACTACGGGCCGGCCAACACCTTTCTCGATGAAAACAACAACTACACCTTCGAACAGTCGCTAAAGGACCGGGATTTCGTGGCCTTCAGCGTCAGCCGTACTTTCTGAACCGAGGATCAGTCGATGAAACCCATGACCTTGCTGCTTACTGCCCTGGCGTCGTCGTTGCTGCTGGCCCAGGGCGTGATGGCCGCCGTTCCCGCCAGCGAAGCCGACACCCTGAAGACCACCCTCACGCCCCTGGGCGCCACCCGCGCCGGCAACGCCGACAACAGCATCCCGGCCTGGAACGGCGGCCTGACCCAGGCCGACCCGGCCTACAAAGACGGTGGCAAGCGCGGCGACCCCTTCGCCACGGAAAAGCCACTGTTCACCATCACCGCGCAGAACGCCGCCCAGTACGCCGACAAGCTCTCGGCCGGCACCCTGGCGATGTTGAAGAAATACCCCGGCAGCTACCACCTCGACGTGTACCCCACGCACCGCACCGCCGCCGCGCCGCAAGCGGTGTACGACGCCACCTACAAGAACGCCATCAACGGCACGCTGGTGGACGGCGCCGCCGGCCCCATGCCGCAGAACGCCCAGGGCGGTATTCCGTTCCCGATTCCGAAGA
>NZ_JBWCAM010000027.1:0-80160 GCF_056175065.1 Pseudomonas sp. JC1203 | reverse complement strand
AGCTGGACCAGCGTCAGGACCGGCGAGCGGCTGTTCGGCGACTACTACGGCGCCTGGGGCCTGATCCGCCTGCTGGAGCAGGCCAGGGTGACGCCGCTGGACGACAGTGACACACGTTTTCGCATCGTGCTGACCGCGCCGGACCAGATCCCGTTGACCTGGCACCTGCGCACGGAACTGGGCGCGGGGCCGTTGGCGTTGTTGAAGCTGCGGGGCTTTAGTTTGCCGTCGCGGATTTTCCTGGCGGACACCGATCGGCCAGCCGCAGCAGGGGAGGGCTGAGAATTACATCGTTGCGCGTCGGCGATAGCAAAACTGTAACAATTACTTGTTAGGATCCAAGCCCCTTTTTTCAGCGGAACAATGGACTGATGCGTCGTGTGGTGTTCAATCAAAAAGGTGGCGTTGGCAAGTCGAGCATCGCCTGCAATCTCGCTGCGGTAAGCGCCGCCGAGGGCTACAAGACGCTGCTGGTGGACCTGGACCCCCAGGCCAACTCCACGCATTACCTGACCGGTTGCGTGGGCGAGGCGATTCCCATGGGTATCGCCGATTTCTTCAAGCACACGCTGTACCCAGGTGGTTCGGGCAAGAAATACAAGGTGGCGATCACGCCGACCCGCTATGACAACCTCGACGTGGTCACCGCCTCGCCAGAGCTGGCCGACCTGCAGGCCAAGCTGGAATCCAAGTTCAAGATCAACAAGCTGCGCAAGCTGTTGGTGGACTTGTCCGAGGATTACGAGCGCATCTACATCGACACGCCCCCGGCGTTGAATTTCTACACCTACAGCGCGCTGATCGCGGCGCAGCGGGTGTTGATCCCGTTCGACTGCGACCTGTTCTCGCGCCAGGCACTGTACAGCGTGGTGGCCCAGGTGGCCGAGCTGCGCGCCGACCACAACGAGACGCTGGTGGTGGAAGGCGTGGTGGTGAACCAGTTCGAAAGCCGTACCAGCCTGCACCAGATGCTGGTGGATGAGCTGATCGAGGAAGGGCTGCCGATGCTGCCGGTGTACCTGAGCAGCACGGTGAAGATGCGCGAGTCCCACGAGGCTGGCGTACCGATGATTCACCTGGCGCCCCGGCACAAGCTGGCGGTGCAGTTCCAGGAGCTGCTGGCGACCCTGGAACGCGCCGCCTGACATCAGGGCGACGACGTCACCGACGCAGCGGCCAGCCGTCGATGCGCTTGCTGCGCGGGGTGGCGTAGGTGCGTACCTTGGAAGTGCTCAGCCCCAGCCGCACCAGCGATTCGGCCAACGCAACCGCGGCGGTCACGCCGTCCACCACCGGCACGCCGGTGGCTTCGCGAATCAACTCATCGAGTCCGGCCATGCCGCCGCAACCTAAACAGATGACCTCGGCCTTGTCGTCGCGCACGGCCTGTTCGGCCTGGGCGACGATGGCGGCCACGGCGCGGGCCGGGTCCTCTTCCAGCTCCAGCACCGCCAGGCCGCTGGCGCGCACCGAAGCGCAGCGCTGGTACAGGCCGGCCAGGCGCAGGCGGTCCTGAATCAGCGGCACGGTGCGGTCCAGGGTGGTGACCACCGAGTAGGCATGGCCCAGCAGCATGGCCAGGCTGGCGGCAGCTTCGGTAATGTCCACCACTGGCACGTCCAGCAGCTCCTGCAGGCCTTCGCGGCCGTGCTCGCCGTAGCCGGCCTGGATGACCGCATCGAACGGCTGGTCATAGCGCATCACCGCGTCCATCACGCCGATGGCGGCCATGTAGCTTTCAAAATTGCCCTCTACCGACTCGGCACCGAAACGCGGCGTCAGGCCGACGATCTCGGTGCCCGGCGCCGCCACGCTGCGCGCCTGTTCGGCGATGGTGGCGGTGATGGAATCGGTGGTGTTGACGTTGACGACCAGAATACGCATGGATGACCTCATTGGCAGGAATCAGTGGCTGGCGTTGTCGACGGCGATGCACTCGCCGCTGACGTCGGCGAACGTCTGGTGACGGTCGCTGATCAGCAGGTAGACGGCCGCGGCGATGGCAGCGCCAAACAGCCAGGAAAACGCCGACACCGCCGCGAACGCCGGCACCAGCGCGAGCACGATGGCGATGATCGCGGCCGGCAGCACCGCGGCCACGGCGCGCGGGTTGATGCCGCGGCGGTAGTGGTAGGCACCGTCGCTGGCTTCGGTGTACAGCTGCGGCACGTTGACCCTGGCGCCGCGCAGCAGCCAATAATCGGCGCTGATAATGCCGTACAGCGGGCCCAGCAAGGCGCCCAGCCCGGCCAGGAAGTATTGGATCACTACCGGGCTGTTGTACAGGTTCCATGGCAGGATCAGCACCGCCACGGTGGCGCTGATCATGCCGGCGCGGCGGAACGTCAGCAGGCGTGGCGCCAGGTTGCTGAGCACGAAGGCCGGGGCGACGAAGTTGGCCATGATGTTCACCGCCACGGTGACGATCAGCAGCGCCAGGCAACCCAGCACCAGGAACGCGGTGTGGGGGATGGCCTGGATGATCTGGGTGGGGTTCTCGATGGTCTGGCCGTCGATGGAGAATTGCGCGCCGCAGAGCAGCACCGTCACCACGGCGAAGGCGAGGATGTTCACCGGCAGGCCCCAGAAGTTGCCCACGCGAATGCAGCGCCGCGACGGCGCCGAGCGGGCGAAGTCGCAGAAATTGAGAATCAGCGTGCCGTAGATCGCCAGCCACAACGCGCCGCCGGCAAAAATGCCGCGCCACATGGCAGCGCCCTGCAGCGGCTCGCGGACCGCCCAGCTGATGTGGCCGCCTACGCGGCTATACATCCATACCGCCAGCGCGGCCATGGTCAGCAGAATCACCGGCCCGGCGAACGCCTCGTAACGGCGCACCATTTCCATGCCATAGGCGAGGATCACCAGTTGCACCAGCCAGATGCTGATGAAACAGCCCCAGCCCAGGCTCGACAGCCCCAGCAGCAGGTTGTGGTCATAGGCGGCCAGGCCTGGCGCCAGCGCCGTGGCCAGCACCTTGAGCACCACCGAGGCGAGGTAGGTCTGGATGCCGAACCAGGCAATGGCGATGACCGCGCGCACCAACGCCGGCAGCTGCGCGCCATGAATACCGAAGCTGATGCGGCTGATGACCGGGAACGGCACGCCGGTCTTCTGCCCCATGTAGCCGGACAGGTTCATGAAGCCATACACCAGCGCGGCACCGATCAGCAGCGACAGCAAAATCTGCCAGCCACCCAGGCCCATCGCGTACAAGCCCATAGCGAAGGAGTAGTTGGCGATGTTGTGCACGTCGTTCGCCCACAGCGAGAAAATGCTGTAGCCACCCCAGCGCCGGCCTTCCTGGCGGGTAGGTGCAAGGTCGCGGTTGTGCAGGCGCGGGCTGAGCGCCGGCACCTCGTGGTCACGCAGGTGAGCAGGGGCTAGATCGGGTAGGGAGGACTCGGCAGGGCTATTCAACTGCATCGGTAGGGCTCCACGTTATTGTATTTATGTATACAAGTTTGTGGTTCTGGTAAGCCAGTTTTGTGCCAGTTGTGTGAACTGTTTTTTCAGAGTGTTCGACGACAGCTGTTCAATGGGTTGATTTGCAAGGAAACACAGGGGGTTGGCAGGAATAAAGTGGAGGAAAATGACGACCAAATGGTCAAGAATAAATTGTATACAATCGTGTTACCCATGGTGACAGGCTGGCTGTCCACAACCGCTACGCCCCTGATCAGGGCGGCGCTTCCCCATTTTGGGGCGATTGGTAACCGGGGTACATGCAACGACTAAACCTTCCCGGCACCGTGTAGTCAGTCTTTCTATAGGCCCACCCGCGGGCCCTGCAGGAGGTCAACCATGGCTCGAGCCATCTGGAAAGGCGCTATCAGCTTCGGCCTGGTGCACATCCCCGTGGCGCTGACCACGGCCGTGTCCAGCGAGCGCATCGATTTCGACTGGCTGGACAAGCGCAGCATGGACCCGGTGGGCTACAAGCGCATCAACAAGGTCACCGGCAAGGACATCGACAAGGACAACATCGTCAAGGGCGTGGAATACGAGAAAGGCCGCTACGTGGTGATCAGCGAAGAAGAGATCCGCAAGGCGCGCCCGGAAGCCACCCAGACCATTGATATCTTCTCGTTCGTGACCGCCGGCGAAATCCCCCTGCAGGCTTTCGAGACCCCCTACTACCTGGCCCCGGACAAGCGCGGCGGCAAGGTCTACGCGCTGCTGCGCCAGACGTTGGACAGCACCGGCAAGGTGGCTTTGGCGCGGGTGGTGCTGCACACCCAGCAGCACCTGGCGCTGATTCGCCCCCTGGAGGACGCGCTGGTGATGATTACCCTGCGCTGGCCCAATCAAGTGCGCGGGCTGGAGGGGTTGGAGCTGGACAGCAGCGTCACCGATGCGAAGATCGACAAGCGCGAGCTGCAGATGGCCAAGCGCCTGGTGGATGACATGAGCGGCAGCTGGACGCCCGAGGAATACCAGGACGATTTCAAGCAGACCATCATGGACCTGGTGGAAGAAAAGGCCAGCAAAGGCAAGATCGCCACGGTAACCTCGGTGGACGAACAGGGCGAGCAGAAAGGTGCCGACATCATCGATCTGACCGATTTGCTCAAGCGCAGCCTGGCCGGAAGAAAACCGGCGCCGAAGCGAGCCAGCAAAAAAGCCTCTTGACACCCCCACCCCCGTAGCAGCTGCCGCAGGCTGCGTCCGGCACCACCCCGAGTCGCGGGGGGACGCAGCCTGCGGCAGCTGCTACGGGGGTGGTGTCCGGCATCACAACGGGTGGCGTTCGGCATCACGTCGGGTCTGGGGGTAGCTCGCCCGGGGTCGTCTGCAGGTTTTTGTCCAGTTTCAGCAACGCCAACAACCGCCGCGCATCGTAGGGCGCGCGCACCTTGATGTCGTTGTCGAAGTAGCAGAACACCTCCCGGGCACTGGCCTTGGCCGGCGATTCGTGCGCGTCGATCAGCTCGGCATCCCCCGGCTGCGCACCGCGCTTCCAGGCCTGGATACGCTTGCGCCATTGTTCAAGCGCGGCGTCGGAATAACCGCTGGCGTAGAGCTTCTTGTCACCGTGCAATCGCATGTAGATGAAGTCGCTGGTGACGTCCTGCACCCGCGGCCATTTGCGTGCGGCATCTGCCACCACCAGCGCCACGTCGTGCTTGCGCAGCAGGGCGACGAAGGCAGGGTCGACGAAGCTTTCGTGGCGAATTTCCATGGCGTGGCGCAGGCGTTGTCGGGGGCTGCCGTCCAGGTAGCCCGGGCGCTGCAAGCGTTCGGCGCAGTGCCGGGCCTGGTCCAGCAACTGCTTGCCGGTGCGCGGCAACTGCGCCATGAAGGCGTCGAACAGCCCGGCGTCGAAACGCAGGTTGGGCGGGAACTGCCACAGCATCGGCCCCAGCCGGTCGCCCAGCGACAACGGCCCCGATGCGAAGAAATTGGCCAGGGCCTCGTCGATGTCGTGCAGGCGTCTGGTGTGGGTGATGTAGCGCGGGCCCTTGACGCTGAACAGGAAGCCTTCCGGTGTCTGCGCGGCCCATTCGGCGAAGCGCTCCGGGCGTTGCAGGGCGTAGAAGGTGCCGTTGATTTCAATGCTGCTGACCGCTCGCGAGGCGAAGTGCAACTCGTCCTTCTGCTTCAGGCCTTCGGGATAGAAGTCGCCACGCCAGGGCGTGTAGCGCCAGCCGGAAATGCCAATGTGCACCGCCGCCTTGGCCATCAGTGCACACCCAGGCGCTTGCGCAAGGCCGCGGTGATCGACTGTTTGGTGCTGGCGTAGTCGGCCCACGGGTCGTCGAGGTCGGCCAGGCGCTCGGCCAGGTTGAACAGGGTCCACTGGTTCGCGCCCTTGAGCTCGGTGAGTTCGTCGCGGCGGATAGGCACCGACACCGGTAGGCCTTCCCGGGCGCGCACCGAGTAGGCGCAGGCAGTGGTGGCGCCACGGGTATTGCGCAAATAATCGATGAAGATCCGCCCCACGCGGTTCTTCGGCCCCGACACGGCGGTGAGGCGGTCGGGCAACAGGTCGGCCAGGTGCTTGACGATGGCGTGGCTGAACTCCTTCACCTCATCCCAGCCAGCACGACGGGTCAGCGGCACGACAATGTGCATGCCCTTGCCGCCACTGGTCTTGAGGAAGGCGGTCAGGCCCAGTTCGTCCAGCAGCGTCAAGGTCAGCTGGGTAGCCTCCAGCATGCTTTTCCACGGCAGCGCCGGGTCCGGGTCAAGGTCGAGGATGAAGCGGTCGGGCTTGTCGTAGTTGGCGCGGGTGGTGTTCCAGGTGTGCAGCTCCAGGGTGTTCATCTGCACCGCGCCCAGCAGCGCGTCGGCGCGGTTGATGATGATCACCGACTGCCCGGCGGCCTCGTCGCTGACCAGGCCGGGGATGTCCAGGTGCCCGGCGTTCTTCTGGAAGAACAGCTCGCCGGCCAGGCCTTCCGGGGCGCGTACCAGGGCCACGGGGCGGTCCTTGAGGTGCGGCTCGATCCACGGCGCCACCTGCGCGTAATACTCGGCCAGGTCGCGCTTGGTGGCGCCGCTGCTGGCGTCGATAATCCGGTCGGGGTGGGTCAGGCGCAGGGTGTCGCGGCTGGCGGCGGTGCTGGTTTTAACCTTGGCGGCTTTCACGGGTTTCTCCTCGGCAATGGCCTTGGCCGGCTTGTCGTCGCGCAGGCCGTGGAACACCGAGTGGCGCACCACGCCGTCGCGGGTCATCTGCGCATAGGCCACCTCGGCCAGCAGCTGCGGCTTGAGCCAGTGCACGTCACGGGCCTGGGCGCCCGTGGGGGCGTTGCTGACCTGGGGTTTGCCGGTGGCCAGCGGCTTCAGGCGCTGCAGGATGTTGTCCAGCGTGGCGGCGTTGAAGCCGGTGCCGACCTTGCCGGCGTAGCGCAACTCGCCACTGTCGGCGTCATGCAGGCCCAGCAGCAGCGCGCCAAAACCGCTGCGGCTGCCCTTTGGGTCGGTGTAGCCGACGATCACGAATTCCTGGCGCTGCTTGCACTTGAGCTTGATCCAGTCGCTGCTGCGCTTGCCGCTGTACAGGCTGTCCAGGCGTTTGCCGATCAGGCCTTCCATGTCCATCTGGCAGGCACTGGCCAGCAGCGACTCGACCGGCTGGTCGAAATCGCTGGAATAGCGCAGTTGCGGCGCCTGGTTGGGTTCCAGCACTGCGGCCAGGGCGGCGCGGCGTTCCTGCAGCGGGCAGTGGCGCAGGTCGCGGCCGTTGAGGTAGGGCACGTCGAACAGGTAATAGACGATGGCCTCGTCGCTGCCGTCGTCGAAGGCGTTCTGCAGGGCCTGGAAGTCGGACACACCCTCGGCGTTGGCCACCACCATCTCGCCGTCCAGCCACGCCGATTGCAGGCCCAGGGCGGCCAGGGCCTTGGCCTGGCTGGGCATCTTCGCGGTCCAGTCCTTGCCGTTGCGCGTGAACAGCGTGACCTTGGCGCCGTCGATGCGCGCCATCACCCGGTAGCCGTCGAACTTGATCTCGTACAGCCAGTCGCCGGCGGGCGGTGACTCGATCAGCGTCGCCAGTTGCGGGGTGAGGGTGGCGGGCAGCGCGGCTTTGGGCGCGTTGCTCAGCGCAGCCTTGGGTTTTTTTGCCGGCTTGGCTGGCTTCTTGGCCGATTTGGGAATCAGCGTGCGGTCGCTGAGCACGCTGTCGGGGGCGGCCTGGACGATATCGAATTCGGCTTCCGGGCGGGCTTCGGCGTCCGCCGACTTGATCAGCAGCCACTGCTCCTTCTTGCCCGCCAGGTGGGTGCGAAACAGGTTCCAGATGCCCGACAGCTTCTCGCCTTGCAGGCGGAAGCGCAGCTTGCCCTTTTCATAGCTTTGCTGCGGGTCGCCTTCGGGAATCCACACGCCACGGTCCCAGACAATCACGTCGCCGGCGCCGTAATGCCCTTCGGGGATGTGCCCCTCGAAACTGGCGTAGTCCAGCGGGTGGTCTTCCACGTGCACCGCCAGGCGCCGCACTTTTGGGTCCAGTGACGGGCCCTTGGGCAGCGCCCAGCTTTTCAGGGTGCCGTCCAGTTCCAGGCGGAAGTCGTAGTGCAGGTGGCTGGCGTCGTGCTTCTGGATGCAGAACTGCAGGGCATGGCCCTTGCCGCGCCGGGTGGCCTTGCCGCTGGGCTCGGGGGTGGCGTCGAAGTTGCGTTTTTGCTGGTACTGTTCGAGCGGTCTGGCGGCCATGGCAGGGGCTCCGGGACGTGCGGGTGTCTACAAGGTGGGAGGCGGCAGGTGAGGGAGAGTTCAACGGGTGTGACGAGGTGAACGTTCTGCTGCCAAGGCGACTCGAAACATCAGCGTTGGCCCCGACGCGACACAGTTCCGTAGCAGCGGCCAAAGGCCGCGTCCGGCCGCAACGCAAATCCTGGGAGAGCCGCCCCATGAAAGCCCTGAAAATCGCCACCTTCAACATAAACGGCCTGCGCGCGCGGTTGCCCAACCTGCTGCACTGGCTGGAACGCGAACGCCCGGACATTGCCTGCCTGCAGGAACTGAAAGCCGCCGACGCACAATTCCCCGCCGCCGACTTCGAAGCCATCGGCTACGGCTGCCTGCACCACGGCCAGCCGTCGTGGAACGGCGTGGCCATCCTGGCCCGCGACGCCGAGCCGCTGGAGTCGCGCCGTGGCCTGCCGGGGGATGACAGCGACAGCCAGAGCCGCTACCTGGAAGCGGCGGTGCATGGGGTGCTGGTGGGCTGCCTGTACCTGCCCAATGGCAACCCGCAGCCGGGGCCGAAGTTTGCGTACAAACTGGCCTGGTTCGAACGGCTGATTGCCCATGCCGCGCAGTTGCAAGGCAGCGAACACCCGGTGGTGCTTGCCGGGGATTACAACGTGGTGCCCACCGATTTCGACATCTACAACCCCAAGTCGTGGCTCAAGGACGCCTTGCTGCAGCCCGAGAGCCGCGCCTGCTTCGAAAGGCTGTTGGCCCAGGGCTGGACCGACGCGCTGCGGCACCTGTACCCGGAGGAGAGGGTGTACACCTTCTGGGATTATTTCCGCCAGCACTGGCCGCGCAATTGCGGGTTGCGCATTGATCACCTGCTGTTGAACCCGGCAATGGCGCCTTATTTGAAGAATGCCGGGGTGGATGCCTGGGTGCGCAACGAAGAGCACGCCAGCGACCATGCGCCGACGTGGATCGAGTTGGGCACCCGCAAGCGGCGTTGAGGCTGGACGCGGCCGGCGGCCGCTGCTACAGGGCCAGCGTCGTACCCCGCCCCGTAGCAGCTGCCGCAGGCTGCGTCAGGCGCTCAACCTAACCCCCGGAATCGCCTCCAGCAACTCCCGGGTATAAGCCTGCGCCGGCCGGTGCAACACCTGGCTCGCCGGCCCTTGCTCCACCACCAGCCCCTGGCGCAACACCACCACCTCATGGGCCAGGCTCTGCACCACCGCCAGGTCGTGGGACACCAGCACGTAGGCCACGCCCAGCTCGGCCTGCAAGGTGCGCAGCAGGTCGAGGATCTGCGCCTGCACCGACACGTCCAGCGCCGACACCGGCTCGTCCAGCAGCAACAGGTCGGGCTTCAACGCCAGCGCCCGGGCAATCGCCACGCGCTGGCGCTGGCCGCCGGACAGCTCGCGCGGCAGGCGGTCGAGGAAGCTGGCAGGCAGTTGCACCTGCTCCATCAGTTGCCGCGCCGCCTGGTGCAGCGCCGCCTTGTCGCGCACGCCGAAGGACAATAACGGCTCCACCACGCTCTCGTAGATCGTGAACCGTGGGTTCAGCGAGGCGAATGGGTTCTGTTGCACCAACTGCATGCGCTGGCGCAACGGCCGGAACTGCTGCCAAGTCAGGCCGGTCACGTCCTGGCCGGCGAAACGCACCTTGCCTTCGCTGGGTGGTTCCAGGCCCAGGGCGATGCGCAGGCTGGTGCTTTTACCCGAGCCCGACTCGCCGACGATGGCCAGGGTCTGCCCCGGGTATAAGTCCAGGCTCAGGCCCTTAAGCGCCTGGAACGGCTGGCCCTGCCCGCTGGCCTGGTACTGCTTGCCTACACTGTGCAGGCTCAGCAGCGGCTGGGCCGTGCGCGCCGGCAAGGGCAGGGGTTGCTTGCCGTGCCCGAACGCGGGGGCGGCCGCCAGCAGGTCGCGGGTGTAGGGTTGGGTGGGTGCCGACAGCACCTCGCGAGCCACGCCCTGTTCCACCAACTCGCCGTCCTTCATCACCAGCACCCGGTCGGCGCGGTCGGCGGCCACGCCCAGGTCGTGGGTGATGATGATCAGCGAGATGCCGCGCGCCTGCACCAGTTGCTCCAGGTGGTCGAGGATGCGCCGCTGCACGGTCACGTCCAGGGCGCTGGTGGGCTCGTCGGCGATGATCACCCGTGGGTTGCCGGCCAGGGCGATGGCGATCAGCACGCGCTGGCGCATGCCGCCGGACAGCTCGTGGGGGTACTGGCGGGCGCGCAGCTCAGGGTTGTCCAGGCCCACTTGGCCCAGCAACTCCAGCACGTCGGCGTCCAGCGCCGGGTAACGGCGGCCGCCGTGGGCGAGGATCAGGCTTTCGCCAATCTGCTTGCCGATGCTCAGCGTTGGGTTGAGGCTGACCATCGGGTCTTGCGGCACCAGGCCGATAAAGCGCCCGCGCAACTGCCGGCGGCTGCGTTCGCTGGCGTGGCTGATGTCGTTGCCGCCCACTTGCAGGCTGCCGCTGCTGACCTTGGCGCCGGCCGGCAGCAAACCCAGCAGGGCGCTGGCGAGGGTGGTCTTGCCCGAGCCGGACTCGCCGACAATGGCCAGGGTCTCGCCCGGCTGCAGGCTGAAGGACAGCCCGCGAACCGCTTCCTTCACCCGGCCGCCGTTGTGGTAACTGACGCTGAGGTTGTGTACGTCGATCAGGGCGCTCATCGTTGGCTTTCCTCAAAGGTACGGGCGATATGGTTGAGGCTGAACACCACCAGCACCACCACCAGGCCTGGCAGCAGCGACACCCAGGGTGCGGTCATCAGGAACTGGCGGCCGTTGGCGATCAGCGTGCCCCATTCCGCCGCCGGTGGCTGGGCGCCAAAGCCGAGGAAACTGAGGCCGGCGGTGGCGAGGATGGCGGCGCCGAAGTCCAGGGTGGCGAGCACCGCCACGGGCCCCCAGGCGTTGGGCAGCACGTGGCGCAGCAGGGTGCGGGTCCAGCTGGCGCCGCCCAGGCGTGCGGCTTCCACGTACGGCAGGGTCTTGACCCGCAGCACTTCGGCGCGCGTGGTGCGGGCGAAGCCTGGGATGATGCCCACGCCCACGGCGATGGCCACCGGCAGGGTGCCGAAGCCGATGGCGGTGACGATCGCCAGCGCCAGCAACAGCCCGGGCAAGGCCAGCATCACGTCGATCAGGCGCATGATCACCGCATCGCTGCGGCCGCCAATGAAGCCGGCGACAATGCCCAGGCCCAACCCGCACACCAGCGCCAGGCTCACCGCCAGCACCGCCGCCAGCACCGACAGGCGCGCGCCGTACAGCAGGCGCGTGTACAGGTCACGGCCCAGTTCGTCGGTGCCCAGCCAGTGGCCGGCGCCCGGCGGCAATAGCTTGGCTGCCGGTGCCGTGGCGTACGGGTCGATGCTGCTGAACAGCCAGGGCGCGGCGGCGCTGAGCAGGGTAAACAGCACCAGAAGCGCGGCCAGCACGAAGCCGGGGCGGCGCAGCAGCGGCAGCGCCACGTCGAGGCTGCGGCGCAGGCGGCCGCGTGGCTGCCAGTGGTCGGGGGCGGTCAGGGCCAGGGCGATGGCGCGTTCGAGGGCGGTCATGGTTCAGGTCACCTTGGGCGAATGGCTGATACGCGGGTCGAGAATCGGGTACAGCAGGTCAACCAACAGGTTCACCACCACGAAGGCGGCGGCCGACACCGTCACCACCGCCAGCACCACGGGGATGTCCTGGCGCAGCACGGCGTCCTGTACCAGCCGGCCGACGCCGTTGCGGGCGAAGATGGTTTCCACCAGTACCGCGCCACTGACGGTGTTGCCTACCTGCAGGCCGATCAGCGTCAGCAGCGGCAGCGCGGCATTGCGAAAGCCGTGGCGGGCCTGCACCTGGCCACGGCTCAGGCCCTTGGCCCAGGCGGTGAGGATGTACGGCTCGCGCCACACGTCGAGGAAGCCGCGTTGCAGCACCTGGGCGTACACCGCGGCGCTGGGGATGGCCAGGGTCACGGCCGGCAGCACCAGGCTTTCCACGCCGTCGCTGCCGGTGGAGGGGAACCAGCCCAGGCTGAAGGCGAACACCTGGATCAGCAGCAGCCCCATCCAGAACACCGGTACCGAGAAGCCCAGCGCCGGCAGCCGCGCCAACGCGGTCTTCAGCGGTTGCCAGCGCACGTAGGCGGTCAGGTAGCCCAGGCCGATGCCGCCCAGCAGCGACAGGGCGATGGCGCTGCCGGCCAGCGCCAGGGTCTGCGGCAGGCGCTCGGCCAGCACGGCGGTCACCGGCCGGTTCAGGGTCAGCGACTGGCCCAGGTCACCGTGCAGCACGCCCCACAGCAGGTGCAGGTAGCGCTCCACCAGGCCCTGGTCCAGGCCGTAATAGGCACGGGCCTTGGCCAGTTGCGCCGGCGACAGCGAGTCCACTTCCATGCCCGAGGCGCTGAGCATGATCGACAGCGGGTCGCCGGGCAGCAAATAGAGGATGAAGTAGCTGATGGTGTAGGCGCCCCACAGCACCAGCAGCGCCTGGCCGATGCGCCCGGCGATGTAGCGGTGGGTGTTCATGGCGTCACCTCGATGTCATTGAGGAAGGCGAAGCCTTCGGCGCTCCAGCGGAAGTTGTGCACCCGTGGCGCGGTGGCGGCCTGCCAGACCCGCTCGAACACTGGAATGGCCGAGCCCTGGTCAATCAGCAGGTCCTGCAGTTGGCCGTAGGCCTGGGCGCGCTGGTCGCTGGCGGTGGCGGTCAGGCCCTGGTCGAACAGGCGCTGGGCCTGGGGCAGCACTGCCGGCGGGTAGACGTTGGTGGCCAGGGTCGAGGCGTTGGCGGTGCGCGGGTCGAGGATGGTCTGCAGCACGATCGGGTCGGCGCGGGTCATGTACGAGAACGTCAGGTCGTAGTTGCCCGAGGCGTTAGTGTTGAACCACTCGGCGGTGGTCTGCACCTTGAGCTTCAGCTCGATGCCGGCCTTGCGCAGCTGGTCCTGGATCAGCACGTCGCCGGCGGTTTCCTTGGCCGGGATGTTGTAGACCAGGCTCAGGCGCTTGCCGTCCTTGGTGCGGTAGCCGTCGGCGCCCAGCGTCCAGCCGGCTTTGTCCAGCAGGTGCGCGGCGCCTTGCGGGTCGTAGGCCAGCTTGTCGCCCTGGCTGCGGAAATACGGCGTGGTCACGTCGTACACGCCGTCCACCACCGGGAACTGCGGGCTGTAGACGGTGCTGGCGTAGCTCTTGCGGTCGATGGCCTTCTGCACGGCCAGGCGCACGTCAGCGTCGCCCAGGATGCGCCCGCCGCGGGTGTTGGGGTACAGGTTCCACGCCGGGCCCGGCAGTGAGCGGCTCTGGATAGTGGCCTGCATGCTTTCGAACAGCTTCAGGTCGACATCCGAGAACGGGTTGCGCGGCCACAGGATGTCGACCTTGCCCTGCACGAACTGGCCGTTGCGCACACTTTCCTCGGGGATGTAGCTGACGTCGATGGCCGCCAGGTGCGACTCGCCCTTGTTCTGCACGTTGGCCGAGGCCCAGGCGTAGCCCTTGCGGCGCTCCAGGCGCAGGCCGGTCTCGGGGGTGTAGTGCTGCAGCACGAACGGCCCGGTGCCGATGATCGCGCCCAGCGAGCGCTCCTTGGCGGTCTTGCGGTACGACTCGGGCGCCAGGATGGCCAGGTTGGTGGTGGAGGTGGCCTGCAGGAAGCCGGCGTTGGGCGTGCTCAGCACCAGCTTGATGGTCTGCGGGTCGATGATTTCGGCGTGGTCGTAGCCGGTCAGGTAGGTGGCGCCGAACACGCTGGGCAGCTCGGCGGCGAACGCCTTGTCGCTGTCGAAGGCATTTTTCACCGCCTGGGCGTCGAAGGCCTCGCCATTGCTGAAGGTCACGCCCTTGCGCAGGTGGAACGTGTATTCGCGGGCGTCGGCGCTGACGTCCCAGCGTTCAGCGAGCCAGGGGATGATGGCGCCGGTGGTTGGGTCCTGGTCGGTCAGCGACTCGACCACGTTGCGCAGCACCACCCGGTGTTCCAGCCAATAGACCTGGAAGGGGTCGAGGCTGACCAGTTGCGTGTTGTCGCCGAAGAAGGCGATTTTCAGGGTGCTGGCGGCCTGGGCGTCGGGGTGCGACGGGCCGCAGCCGGCCAGGCCCAGGGCCAGGAGGATGGCCGCGCTGGCCAGGGTTCGTTGCAGCTTCATGGGGCGGTACCTCGTCAGCAGGGCAGGGCCGCAGCGCCGGGGGGCGATGCAGCCGCAGTGGGGTCAGAAGTCGTAGGCGAGCTTGGTGTACCAGGAGCCGCCGCCGGGGTAGAACGGCGGGTTGCCGTAGGGCGCCAGGCCCAGGCTGCTGTACACGGCGTTCTTGTCGGGGCGCACGTCGAAGATGTTGCTGCCACCCAGGCTCAGGGTCAGGTGGTCGAAGAAGGTGTAGCTCACGTCAAGGTCGGTGATCCATTTGGCACCGAAGCTGCGGTCGCCGCTTTCGTTCACCGCCAGCGTCGACACCGAGCCGTAGCGGGTGGTGCTGAGGTTGGTGTTCCAGTTGCCCACCTTCCAGTTGGCGCCCAGTATCCATTTGGTCTTGGGCAGCGCCTCGGTGAGGTCGCCCTCGCGGTTGCGGCCCACCAGGGTCACGCCGGCCGCGGCCAGGGAGGCGGGGGTGTCCTTGGCGTCCATGATGGTGGTCTTGTTGTAGTTGAACGCCGCGCTCCAGCGTACGTCGCCGTACTGGCCGAACGGCGTGGTGTGGTCGGCCACCACGTCGAGGCCGCGGGTGCGGGTGTCGAAAGCGTTGGTGTAATAGTCCACCCAGGTACCGCTGGTCACGCCCTGGGAGGCGAGGATGCTGTTGACCACGCCGTCGCCGTGGTCGTAGATGGCGCTGGTGAGGGCGATGCGGTTCTGGATGTCGACCACGTAGGCGTCGGCGGTGACGCTGGTGCGCGGCGCCGGTTGCCAAGTGATGCCCAGGCCCACGTTCTGGAATTTTTCGGGTTTCAGGTCGCTGCCGCCCAACGCCTTGGCCAGGCTGCTGCCGGCCGGGGTGAGGCGGGTGGTGGCGGGCACCACGTTGCCGTTGACGTCAGTGTTCACGCGGCTGTCGGTGGTGGTGTAGCCCACCTGAGTCAGCGAAGGTGCGCGCACGCCGGTGCCAATCGTGCCGCGCACGGCCACGGTGTCGGTGAGCTTGTAGCGGCTGTTGAATTTCAGCCCCAGCTTGTTGCCCGAATAGTCGTCGTAGTGCTCCACCCGCGCGGCGATGTCGGCGTACCAGCGGCTGGTCAGGTCGAAGCCCAGGTCCAGGTAGCTGGCGTAGGTGTTGCGTATCAGGTCCACCTCATCCTGCGGGCGAATGATCACCGAAGCCTGGGCGCCGCTGGCGGCGTTGTAGGTGCCGGTCTCGTAGGAGTCGGCCGAGCCTGCGAAGGTGCTGAAGCGCTCCCACTTGTGCTCGATGCCGGTGGACACGGTCACCGGCACGCCCAGGTTGAACGGGTTGTCGAAGCGGCGGCTGAGGTCGAGGTTGTTCACCCACTGGTCGGAGCGGAAGGTGGCCAGGTTGCCGAAGCTGGTGGGCGAGTCGGTGCCCAGCGATGGGTTGAGGTTCAGTTCGCTGGAATACTTGAGGGTGTCGCGGCCGTAGCTGGTGCTCAGGTCATAGTTCCAACCGCCGACGTCGCCCTTGCCGCCGAACACGAACTGGTAGTCGATGTCGCGCAGGTTGTTCACCGGGTAGTAGCCGTCGGGGAAAATCTCCGGTACCGAGGCGGTGCCGTTGGGGAAGCGGTAGTAGTTCTGGATGACTGCCTTGCGTTCGCCGTAGGTGCCGAACGAGTACAGGGTCACATCGTTTACCGGCAGCTCGGCGTTGTAGCCGAGGTTGAAGGCCTTGAGTTCAGGGTCGCCGTTCTTGATCGCCACCCGGTCCCAGGCCGCCTGCTTGGCTGGGTCGTTGTAGGCGATGACGCTGCTGTCGGCCTTGCCGTCCCACTGCGCGTAGTCGCGCTTGCGGGCGTCGGCCGACAGGTGCAGGAAGCCGCCGTCGCCCAGCTTGAAACCCTCGTCGGCGGCGATCTTCTTTGTCGCGCCCTGGCCGGAGAACAGCTCGCCGTAGCTGCTTTCGATATGCCCGCCCGAGTCCTGGGACTTGAGGATGATGTTCACCACCCCGGCCACCGCGTCGGCGCCGTAGCGTGCTGCGGCCGCGTCCTTCAGCACTTCGATGTGGTCGATGGAGCTGATGGGGATCATGTCGATGTCGACAACGTTTGCGCCGCTGTTGTCGGTGGAGCCGTTCTGAATGGCGGCGCCCAGGTGGCGGCGCTTGCCGTTGACCAGCACCAGGGTGTACTCGGGGCCCATGCCGCGGTTGCTCAGCGGGCGGGTGGTGGAGTTGAAGCCGGCGATGTTGGTGCCGAAGGTGAACGAGGGCAACAGCTTGGCGATGGCCTCGGACAACTCTGCGCGGCCGGTCTTTACCAGGGCATCGTTGCTGATGATGTCGATGGGCGCCGAACTGTCCACCACGGTGCGCTGCTGCGCGCGGGCAGCCTCTGGCGCGGCGGTTACCGTGACGGTCTGCAGTTGCGCGTCAGCGCTGGCGGCACGGGCCAGGGGCGCGGCGGCCAGCAGCACCGACACCGTCAGGGTCGAGAGCGGGAAGGTGCGGGCGGGCTTGGGGAAATATGAAGGCAGCATAGCGGGCGATGTCCATTAAAGCTGGCACTGGCCCGTGGTATGGGTACAGGTTCCATTCCTGAATTCGATGGTGTGGGACGGCGTCTGTGTCGTCTTGGGTTGATAGTATTTTTATAATAAACGCAACGGAAATTCTATTTGGGTATATGGATATTATTCGTTTGATGTATGACTGGCATTTTACGTTATTAATATTTGTAATGTTCTGACCGGGTGGGCAGGTTTTCCCAGAATCGCCTCCCGGGCCACCGCGCTGCCAGGACGCGGCCATGCGGCCGCTGCTACGACACATCCAGCTACAGCTTCTGTAGTCCCCAACGTAGGACATTTCTGATTTGCTCGGGTAAGGTCCTCAGCGTCTTGTGGTGCCTGATGGGCGCGCATACCCTGCTGCCGTCGCTGAAGGACAGCGATCGGGTTTGGTAGCCCGTTCATCAGGCGTACAGCACCGCGCGACATGGCGGCTGTACGCAGGGCACATTCGTGTGCGCCGGAAGCCTGGTGACCGGTCTACCAACCTGCTTACAGCCGCCACCCATCGTTTGGTAGCGATGCGGCGGTCCATGTTTCACCCAGGACGCTGCCATGACATTTGAATCAGACACACCTTCGCAACTTCGCGCAACCGCCAGCACCGCCTTCGGCGATCTTGACTCGCATGCCTTGCCTTTCTACACCGTGCGGGCGGGTATTCCCATGGACGATGTCCTTGTGCAGATATCCCATCTGCTGAAGTGTGCGACTGCCTCTGCGGAGGAATTAGGGGATTACGGCATCGAGCGCAGCGGTTTGCTGTGGGCCACGTTGCATTCGGTCGAATCAGCCAAAGCACTGGCTGATGCTCTCATCGGTGGTAGCGCGGCGGCCAATCAGCCCCGGTTAATAACCACGCCGTGAACGCGTAGCCGCTGCCGACAGGCTGCGCTGGCCCCGGAGTACACGGAGATTTTTCAGCGAAAGTACGGGCAGGCGCAGCCTTCGGCAGCGGCTACAGGCGAACCTGCTGCAAGGCGCACCGCATCGCCCGTGGACGCCGCCTGCGGCAGCTGCTACGGGGTTGACGTGTAGCAGCGGCCGCCAGGCCGCGTCCGGCCCCGACGCGGTTCAGGTGGCGTGCGCCATTACCTCTACACACCGCTACAAAGTCGAAATACTCCCACGCCTCCCGCAGGCGCATAGTCTTCCCGTGAAGGACCCACATACCCCCACGCGGGAGGCACCATGAAAGGATTGGCTGCTGCACTCGGATTGCTGTTGAGCGTGACCGTCCTGCCCGGGCAGGCGGCGACTTATTCCAACGGCACGGCGACCGCCACCTTCCTGGTGTCGCTGACCATCACCGCCAGTTGCACGGTGTCGGCCAATGCCTTGGCCTTCGGCAGCAGCGGCCTGCTCAGCACGGCCGTCACCGGCAGCACCACGCTGTCGGTCACCTGCAGCAACAGCACGCCGTACAACATCGGCCTCAACGCCGGCGGCGTCACCAGTTCCACCACCACCACGCGGCTGATGGCCGGCACCACCACCGGCAACACCACCAGCACGGTGTCGTTCAAGCTGATGCAGGACTCGGCCCTGAGCACCAACTGGGGCAACACCCAGGGCACCGACACGGTGGCCGGCACCGGTACCGGCAGCGCCCAGAGCCTGACCGTGTATGGCCAGGTGCCGACCCAGACCACCCCCACCCCCGACACCTACAATTCGACGGTCACGGCCACGGTCTATTTTTGACGGGCGGAGTACTTGAGCATGGAATGCTTGCACAGGATGCTGTGCGGCCCGCTGTTGGCCGCGTGCCTGATCACCCAGGCCCAGGGGGCGACGCTGCAGGTGGCGCCGGTAAAGATTGATTTCGTGCCCGGCCAGAACGCCGCCGGGCTGTCGTTGCACAACCCCGGCGACGTACCGGTATACGGCCAGGTGCGGGTGTTCCGCTGGGACCAGGACGCCAACGGCGACGTGCTCAGCCCCAGCCCCGAGGTGGTGGCCAGCCCGCCGATCATTCAGCTGGCCGGGCGCGGCGAGCAGCTTATCCGCCTGGTGCGCGTGCAGCCGGGCAACCCCGGGGTGGAGCAGAGCTACCGCCTGCTGATTGACGAAATTCCCCCGCCGGGCACCGACAAGCCGGTGGGCGTGGCCATTCGCATGCGCTACTCGGTGCCGGTGTTCGTCGCCCCGGCCAGCGCCGCCACGCCCCAGCTGACCTGGCAGGTGCTGCGCCAGGACGGCCAGTGGCTGCTGCGCCTGGACAACCGCGGCCAGCGCCACACGCAGGTGGGCGCGCTGACCCTGCAGGACGCCACCGGCAAGACCCTGCAGGTGAGCAAGGGCCTGCTCGGCTATGCCCTGGCCGGCCACGCGCGGCAGTGGCCGTTGCCCCACGACGGCGGCGCGCGGCTGGCCGGCCCGCTGCTGATCAAGGTCAACCTTGACGGCCACCCCAGCACCTTCAAGGTGACGGGCGAGGGTTGAGGCGGGCGCATTTGAGTGAGTCGACATGAAGTCCGCGCACGCTGTCGTTGGCCTCCGGTTGCCCTGGTGCTGTGCATGATCGGCCGCAGTGTGGCGGCGGCGGACCTGTACCTGGAGGTCGAGCTCAATGGCCAGCCCACCCAGACCGTGGCACATTTTCGCGAGGAGGGCGGCCACCTGAGTACCGACGGCCAGTCCCTTGACGACCTGGGCCTGGACCTCAAGGCCCTGGGCGTCAGCGCCAATCAGCAGGTGCGGCTCGACGACCTGCCCGGCGTGACCTGGCGCTACGACACCAGCCAGCAGCGCGTGGACCTGCGCCTGGGCGACAGCCTGCGCAAGCCCCGGCACCTCAACCGCGGCGCCGCTGGCCGGGTTGCGCCCAGCCCTGCAGGCCGCGGCCTGGTGCTGAACTACGACGCCTACGCCTCGCGCGATGACACCGGCAACCGCCTGGCGCTGTGGAGCGAGGAGCGCTATTTCGATCCCCATGGCGTGTACAGCAACACCGGCACCGCCTATTCCTACCAGACCAGCACGCAGCAGCACTATGTGCGCTACGACACCGCCTGGAGTCATGCCGACCCCGACACGCTGAGCACCTGGCAGCTGGGCGACACCATCAGCGGCTCGCTGGACTGGACCCGCTCGGTGCGCCTGGGTGGCGCCCAGTACAAGAGCGACTTCGCCCTGCGCCCGGACCTGGTGACCTTTCCGCTGCCGGCGTACAGCGGCTCGGCCGTGGTGCCCTCGGCGGTCAGCCTGTACGTCAATGGCATCCAGCAGTACAGCGGCGCGGTCAGCAGCGGCCCGTACATCATCGACCAACTGGTGCCGGGCATCACCGGCGCTGGCGAAGCCACGGTGGTCAGCCGCGACGCGCTGGGGCGCTCGGTGACCACCTCGGTGCCGCTGTACGTGGACACCCGGCTGATGGCGGCGGGGCTGTCCGGCTACTCGCTGGAGCTGGGCTATTTGCGCCACAACTACAGCGTCGACTCCTTCGACTATTCGCCGCGCACCGCCAGCAGCGCCTCGGTGCGCTACGGCGTCAGTGACAACTTCACCGTCGAAGGCCACGGCGAGCTCATCCCCGGCGTTTACAACGCCGGCGGCGGGGCACTGTACCGGCTGGGCCAGTTGGGCGTGATCAATGGTTCGCTGGCCGCCAGCGCCGGCATGGCCGGTATGCAGTGGGGGCTGGGCTACCAGTACATCACCCCGCGCTTCAGCATCAACGCCCAGACCCTGCGCACCGCCGGCAACTACGGCGACCTGGCGGCCCGCGACGGCACGCCGGTGCCCAGCGTCAGCGACCGCCTGACCCTGTCGTTTCCGGTGGCCAGCAACCAGAGCCTGTCGCTCAGCTACCTGGGCTACAAGGTGCCGGGCAGCGGTGCGTCGCATATCGTCAGCGTTGGCCACTCCGTGAGCCTGTCCCATCGCCTGTCGGTGACGCTGAACCTGTATCAGGACGTGCAGGACCCGGCCTCGCGCGGTGCCTTCGTCAGCCTCAGCTACTCGCTGGGCGAGCGTACTTCGGTCAGCAGCAGCGTCAGCCTGCAGAACAAGCAGGCCGGCTACGCCGTCAGCGCCGCCCAGGCCCCGGACTACGGCGGCGGTTGGGGCTGGGGCGCGCAAACCAGCGGCACCGGCGGCAGCACCGGCAGCCACTACCAACTGGCGCAGGTGCAGTACCTGGGCAACAACGCCCAGGTCACCGCCAGTGCCCAGCAGGTGGCCGGCGACACCCTGTGGGCGGTGGACACCACTGGCGCCATGGTGTGGATGGACGGCACGGTGGAGACCGCGCGGCGCATTGGCGACGGCTTTGCCCTGGTGTCCACCGACGGCGTGGCCGGCGTGCCGGTGATGCACGAGAACCGCGAGATCGGCACCACCGACAGCAGCGGCCATTTCCTGGTGCCGGACCTTGACGCCTACCGCAGCAACCAGGTGGCCATCGACAGCCTCGGCCTGCCGGCCAACGTGCACGTAGCCAGCAGCGACCAGGCGGTGGTGCCGCAGTCGCGCTCGGGCGTGGTGGTGCATTTCGGCTTGAAGCCCTACCAGGCCGCATCGTTGATTCTGCAGGACGAGCAAGGCGTGCTGCTGCCGCCGGGCCTGCGCGTCACGCATGTGGAAAGCGGCGCCAGCACGGTAATGGGCTACGACGGGCTGACCTTCGTCGATGGCCTGGTAGCGCTCAACCATTTGCGCGTGGAGGGCGATGGCGTGCATTGCCAGGTGACGTTCCCCTTTATACCCCCCGCCAGCAACACGCTGCCCACCCTGGGGCCGCTGCGTTGCCTGGCAACCCCCGAGGGCCGCCCATGAAGTCATTGTTGTTGAGCCTGATGCTATTGGCGTTGGGCCTGGGCCTGAGCAGCCAGGCCCAGGCCAGCAGTTGCACCGCCACCAGTTCTGCCGTCGCCTTCGGCAGCATCAGCCCGATCGCCAACACCGCCACCAGCGCGTCCGGGTCTATCACTGTGACCTGCACCTGGGATGCCGCAGCGCTGTTTCGCAACGTGCTGGTGTGCGCCAACCTCGGCACCGGCGATGGTTCAACCAGCGCCGCGCCACGCAGCATGGCCAACGGCAGCAACCTGCTGAGCTACAACCTGTACACCGACTCGGCGTATTCGACCATCTGGGGTGACACCACCGGCACCAGCGCCACCACGCCCTTGTCCATCACCCTGAGCAGTGCGCTGTCGCTGTTATCGTCGACCACCGCCTCCAGCACGGTGGCGATCTATGGCCGGGTGCCCGCGGGGCAGGCCACGGTGCCGACCGTGAGTAACAGCAGTACCGTCTACACCGAAAGTTTTTCCGGCACCTACACGCGGCTGGACTATCAGTTCTACCAGTTGATCACGCCCACCTGCGCGAGCATGACGGCGCAGACCGTGCGGTTCCCGTTCGTGGTCAATGCGACGGTGATCAACAACTGCAACATCACCACCACGCCCCTGAACTTCGGCAGCAACACGTTGCTCAGCGCCGCCGTCACGTCCACCGCCACCATCAGCGTGCAGTGCACCAACGGCGACGCCTACGAGGTGGCCCTGGACGGCGGCACCACCGCCAGCAACGTCAGCGCCCGGCAGATGGTGGGCGCCAGTGGCGGGGCCAAGGTCAGCTACCAACTGTACCTGGACAGCGCGCTCGCAACCCCATGGGGCGACGGCACCGCCAGCACCAGCATGGCCACCGGCACCGGCAGTGGCGTCGCCCAGAGCCTGACGGTGTATGGCCGCGTGCCGGTGCAGGCGGTGCCGGTGCCCGACAGCTACAGCGACACGGTCAAGGCGACGGTGTATTTCTAGCCAGCGTGGGGCTGGTGTCCTGCCGGCGCAGGCAGCCGTCGGCAAGCCACGGGCAATCGCGCTGCCAGGCAAAGCGCGCGGTGGCAGTGGCCTGGTCGTTGTAGAACACCAGGTCCAGGTGGCTGGCGCTGAGGTCCAGTTTGACGAAGCCGGCTTCGGCGGCGGCGAAGGCGTGCGGTGTATCGATGTGCAGCGGCGCTGACAGGCGCTGGCCGCCACCGCCGGAAATCACCCAGGCCGGCTCGCCCGGCCGCAGGATCAACTGGTGGCTGTGATCGTGCCCGGACAAATACAGGTCTACGTGCTGGCGTAAGAGCGAGGGCAGCAGCGCGGCAGCCAGTTGCTGATCCTGCGCATGGCTGACTACGTCGCGTACCGGGTGGTGGGCGGTGACCATCCGCCAGATGGGCGCGGGGCCCGGTTGCTCGAATGCCTGCTCCAGCGCCTGCACCTGGCCTTCCAGGTCATCGGCACTGCCGGCGCTGTCCAGGAATACCACGCGCAGCAGCGGCCGGCCGTTTACCTGGCCGAAGTCGCGGGTATAGGTGGTGGCAGGCATCTGCCAGCGCCCGGAGCCTGAATGGCGGCGGGCGTACTCCAGTTCCACCTGTTGTGAACCCAGGTAGTCATGGTTGCCCAGCACGGTATAGAAGGGCACATGGCTCAACCACTGGCCGTGGTAGACCTTTTCGAACTTGGTCTGCCAGTTGACGTCGTTGACGCCGGTGAGCACTTCGCCGTAGAAGTTGTCGCCCAGCAGGGCCACCAGGTCCAGGCGGCCATCGCGCTCGGCCACGGTTTCCATGGCCCGGCCCACGGTCCACTGCTGCAGGCTGCCGCTGCCCTGGTCGCCCAGGGCAATCATCGACAGATGGGCAGGGTCCAGGCCGGTGATGGGCGTATAGGGCGCCATGGGGTAGTAGAACACCCAACCGGCGCCCGCGAGGGCGCAGGCAAGACCGCCCGGCACTATCAACAGCAGCCAGGTACCGAGCCTGCGCCAGGGGCGTCGACGCCGTGAAACAGCTCGGTTCATAGGCATGCCCCTGTGGGGTTACTGGCTCAGGGGGTTGAGCTGAGCTTGGGGTAGAACAGCAAGGTCATTTCACCGCGGTCGTAGCGCGTGGCGTCCTTGGGCAATATCGCCAATTCACGCTTCTCGCTTTGCGTACGCACCCGCAACAGCATCGCCACCGAGCCGCTTTGCCGCTGGCGGGCCAGCCACGGGTTGATGGTGTCGATGTTCTGCGCACGGCCCTCGGCCTCCGGGAAGCCCAGGCCATACTGGGCTTCGCCGATCACGTCGTAGAGGGTGATGTCGGGCCGCCCGGTGTGCCAGGCCATGCCGGCGGCGGCGCCCAGTTCATTGCTGGCCAGGGTGTCGGCCTGGCGCAGCGCGTCCAGGTGCTGGGCGGCGAAAGTGTCGGGCATTTCGCCGTCGGTGATGCTGTTGGGCACGGCGGCCGGCAACACCGCCACCAGCACCAGCATGGCCAGGGCGGGCGCCAGGTAATGGCGCAGCGGCCTGGCCAGCGCCAGGGCGTTGGCGGCCACGAACACGCCCAGCGCCAGGCTGATCAGCAGCAGGTGCAGCGGTTCGTCCACGTACAGCGGCCGCTTGATCTGCAGCCCCGCCAGCACTACCAGGGCCGTGCCGCCCAGCACCAGGTTGAACAGTGCATTGGCCCGCGCCCAGCGTCCGGCGCCCTGTTGCACCTGGTTTACCAGCGCATGGCCGATCAGCAGGGCCAGCGGCAGCAGGCAGGGCATGATGTAGGTCGGCAGCTTGCCACGGCTGAGGCTGAAGAACACCAGCGGCAAGGCAAACCACAGCATCAGGAACAGCATTGGCGCGCTGCGGCGCTCCTGCCAGCCCTGCGCGAGCGCCTTGGGCAGCCACAGCGTCCAGGGCAGCGCGGCGGCCGCCAGTATCGGCAGGTAAAACCAGAACGGCCGGGCATGCTGGGCATTGTCGCCGGCGAAACGGCGTACGTGCTCATGCCAGAAGAAGAACCGCCAGAAGTCCGGTTCCTGCTGGTGGATGGTCAGCGCCCAGGGCAGGGTCAGCACTGTGCACACCGCCACCGCCAGCCAGCCGTAACGCACCAGTTCGGGCAGGCGCCGCTGCCAGGCCATGTATGGCAAGGCAATCAGCACCGGCAGCAGCAGCGCCAGGAAGCCCTTGGTCATCAGGCCCATGGCGCAGGCACCGCCCAGCAGCGCCCAGGCCAGCAGGCGCGGGCGCCCGCGGGTGCCGTCCAGCGCATACCACAGCGCCACCAGGCTGAGGTTCACCCACAAGGCGAACAGCGGGTCGAGGTTGGCGTAACCGGCCTGGCCGGCCACCAGGCCGAAGCTCATGTAAATCAGGGCACACGCCAGGCTTTTGGTGGGTGACTGCCACAGCCGGCCGGCAATCAGCCAGGCCAGCAGGCCACTGAGGCCCAGCGCCACCGCCGAGGCGATGCGCACCCCGAACAGGTTCTGGCCGAAGAGTGCCTGGCCCATGGCGATGAACCAGTAGCCGCCGGCGGGTTTCTCGAAATAACGCAGGCCCATGAAGTGCGGCGAGGCCCAGTGGCCGCTCAACAGCATCTCCTGGCTGATTTGCGCATAGCGGGTTTCATCGGGAATCCACAGGCCGTGAAACGGCAGCGGCAACACGTAAGCCAGCACAAAGGCGGCCAGGACTATGAGCAGCGCGTGGCGCGCGGTAGTGGCCCGCGACAAGGCGGCCTGCGGGCGGCTTATTGATATATCCATCGGCAATTGATCCGGCATAGTGTCAAGGTGTGTCTGTACGACATAGCCTTGTTACAACAGTATTAAGGGGGCGCAACTATAGAGTAAGCAGTGCCCGTGCAATGATGATGAAACTTTGGATTACAATTTATTCTGTTTTGCCGGTAGTTGAAGCTGCGACAAAGTGTTGGGCCAGGTATCCACGTTGACCACGCCCAGAATAACTGCCGTACCGTGTTCATCCAGCGTCAGCGCAAGCGCGCTGCTGTATTCGGCGCCGGCCGCATGGGGGTAGCCCAGTTGCTTCTCTACCTGGCCGATGCAGCCGCTATGGGTGACGGCTACCAGGTTGCGGTCCGGGACCTTGTGGGCGATGACGTTCTGCAGCAGCGACGTATCGCAGTTGGCCAGCCACTGCGGCGCCGCCACGCCCTGGCCCACCATGTACTGGGCCGTCTGCACGGTTCGGGTCGTCGGGCTGGTGAGCACATCGGCATGGCCCATGCCCAGGGTATTCAAGGCCTGGCCTACCGCCGTGGCGGTATCGCTGCCCAGCCGGGTGATGCCGTCGGCCGGCCCCAGGCAGGGGTTGCTGGACCGGTCGCAGCGTTCGGCGTGGCGCACCAGCATGATCACGTCCCCCGCCTGCCAATGGCCCAGCAGCCCTTGGCTGACGGCATTGTGGCCGCTGCCAAGGTCCACCGGTGAACGGTGCAGGTAGCTGAAAGTACCCACAAGCGCGCCGGCCAGGGCCAGTGCTGCCGCCGCCCACAATGCCTTGTGGATCACGGCGCGGCGCCGCCCTGTTGCGGCTGCGGTGGCTACTTGGGCGCTGAGGCTGTGGGCCATGGTGACACTCCTGCTCGGAAGTTAAACTTTTGTTCAGCTATTTACGGCAAGTTTTGTTACAGCTTGCGCAGCTGATGTGGGGCAGGAAGTTAAAAGGCGGGCCGTTGTATTGCGATGAAAAAGATGTAAAAAAATTGGTGCGCGGAGATGGGTGGTTGTGGCGGGGCGAAATACGTTAAGCAACTGTTAAGGTAAGTGTCAAAAAACTGTGCTAATTGGAAGTATTTTGTATTAATAAAAAAGAAGGGTTATTGAATGTGTTGCAGCTCCCAGCCTTCGGGTGGGCCTTGCAGCAAGCTGTTCAGCCTGGCGATGAACGTGGCGGTGTAGGGTGTGGCGAGGTGCTGTTGATGCGCGGCGGCATCGGCCCAGCGCTCATAGATCACGAATCCGTTGGCATCGTCGCGTTGCTGGTACACGTTGAACACCAGGCAGCCGGGCGCCAGCCGTGATTGCTCGACTACGCCGCGCACCGCGTCGATGAAGCGCTGGCGTTGCGCAGGGCGGGTGCTCAGGCGCACCACGATGTTCTTGCTGGCGGCGGGGGCGTCGATGGCCTTGCGCGTGGGGGCGGGCAGGTCGGCAACGTCTTGCAGCGCGTACAGCCGTTCGGGGCGGGCCAAAGCGCCGGGGAGCAGGGCGGTGGCCGCAGCGAACTGGGGCGAGGCCTGGTTGTCGAGATAGCCGGCCTGGTCGCCCCAGCTTTCGAACACCACCAGGGTCGGGGCACTGCTGCCGATATCGAACATCTGGTTGGCGGCATCCGCACGGCTGTGCGCCGCAGTGGCGCGCATGGCATTGACGAAGGCCTCGCCGGCATCCGGCGCCAGGGTCTGGATGTGCAGGTAATGCACCGGCCCCTGGGTTTCGTCGCCCCACGCCGCGCCCACCGCCAGCAACCCGGCCAATAACATCGCTGTGAACCTGCCCATGGCACCTCCCCCTGAATCAGGAAACTGTAGCAGCAACTGTCTGTTGGGCTCAGCCTGGCACCTGGAGAGGGCTGAACGTTTTGCCCGAAACCACGAAGCCGTAGCAGCTGCCGCAGGCTGCGTCTTGCATGCCCGGTGTATCAGGCGCAGCGCGGCGCCCATGACGCGGCCTGCGGCCGCTGCTACAGAGGGCTTGTGTAGCAGCTGCCGCAGGCTGCGTCTTGCCTGCGCGGTGCATCAGGCTCAGCGCGGCGCCCATGACGCGGCCTGCGGCCGCTGCTACAGGGGGCCTGCGTAGCAGCTGCCGCAGGCTGCGTCTTGCCTGCGCGGTGCATCAGGCTCAGCGCGGCAGCCATGACGCGGCCTGGGGCCGCTGCTACAGAGGGCCCTGCGTAGCAGCTGCCGCAGGCTGCGTCTTGCATGCGCGATGCATCAGGCTCACCGCGACTGCCATGACGCGGCCTGCGGCCGCTGCTACAGGGGTCCTGCGTAGCAGCTGCCGCAGGCTGCGTCTTGCCTGCGCGGTGCATCAGGCTCAGCGCGGCAGCCATGACGCGGCCTGCGGCCGCTGCTACGGGCTGGCGGTGGGTTCGCCGGCCAATTCATCGCGGTACTCCCGCAGGGCCCGCTGGTACTGCGCCAGGTCGTTACCTTCCCGGGCATTCAGCGCCGCATCCAGCATGGTCGCCAGGGCCAGGTTGGCCTGGCCAAGGGTGTGAAGCGTGAGCGCAGTAAACGCCAGCAACACGGCGTTATCCGGAAACTCGGCATTCGCCAGTTGCAGCCGCTGCAGCGATTCATCCGCGCGGCCAACGTTGCGCAGCGTGCTGCTGAAACCTACCAGGAAACCATGGCGGTGCTCGGTTGGCACACCCAGCGCCCAGGCCTTTTCGTAATACACAGCGGCCTGCTGTTCGTCGCCAAAACGGTCGCAGGCGTAGGCGGCGTCTATCTGGCGCCCTACGTCGTCGGGGTATTGCCGCGCCAGCTCTACAGCCTGGGTGTGGGGGAGAGGTAGTTCATCAGTGCCCATACAGCCTCCATTGCCTTGCATCATGAAAAACTCGCCAGCACATCTTCCTCGAACGCCCGCTGCGCTTCACTGGCGCCCTGGCCACGACGGCCGGCCAGGTAAAACGGCACCTCGAACAGCGCCTGGTCTTCTTCGATAGCGCGCAACAGGCCCTTGTCCTCCCAGGGCCGGGCGTAGTGGCGGGGCAGGTAGCCGATGTGCTGCCCGGAGAGAATAAACGCCAAGGTGCCTTCCACCTGTTCCGAGCGCGCCGAACTGTTGGCCACAAGCTGGGCCTCGCGGTTCTGCAGGAACCGGTACGGGTGTTCGACGCGGTCGGCACCGCGCAGCAGCTCGCCGGCATCGCCATCCCCGGTGAACAGCGGGTGGCCCTGGGCGCAGTACAGCTGCTGCACCTCGGTGAACAGCGGCCGGTAGTCGAACGCCGTCTGGCCCCTGGAGAAGTAACCGATGGCCAGGTCCAGGCGCTGCTCCAGCAGCAGCCGTTCCATGTCCGCGGGCATGGTGCTGAGCAGCTCGATGCGCACCGATTCATCACGCTGGCGAAAACGCTGCACCGCCAGGCCCAGGCGTTGAATGACAGTGGGGTCGAGCGCCTCCGAAAAGCCCAGCCGCACCTCGCCCAGCAGGCGCCCGGCAACGCCGTTGGACTGCTGGCGGAATTGCTCGATAGAGGCAAACAGCGTGCGCGCTGCCAGCAGCAGCTGTTCGCCCTTGGCGGTCAGGCGGAAACCGGCCTTGCCACGGCTGCACAGGCGGTAACCCAGGCGCGTTTCCAGGCGTGCCATGTGCTGGCTGATGGTGGGCTGGCTCAGGCCCAATGCGCCTTGGGCGGCGCTGAAGCCGCCAGCCTCGACCACACTGACGAACAGGCGCAGGTGGTGCAGATCCAGGTCGTGCAGTTGGCCCAGCATCAAACATTGCTCCGGTTGAATGTCAGCTTCCGCGCTTCGGTATTTTTTCAATTTAAACCGCGTCGCATCATCGCCGCACGTTCTTTTTCGAGATCACTGTCATGCGCCCATGGTTACTGATGCTGTCCTTTGCACTTGTGCTGCCGGTGCAGGCCGAAGACAAGGTGGTCAACCTTTACAGCTGGGCCGATTACGTCAGCCCGCAGACCCTGCAGCGCTTCGAGCGCGAGACCGGCTACCAGGTACGCTACGACACCTTCGATACGCCGGAAGTACTGGAGACCAAGCTGCTTACCTCCGCCAGCGGCTACGACGTGGTCGTGCCGTCCAGCAGCGTGCTGGCGCGGCTGCTCAAGGCGGGCGCGTTGCAGCCAACCGGCCAGCAGGGCATGCCCGGCTACGGCAACCTGGACCCGGACCTGCTGGGCAAAGTCGCCGCCGTCGACCCCGGCAACCGCTATGCGCTGCCCTACACCTGGGGCACGCTGGGGCTGGGCCTGAACCTTGAGGCGGTGCGCAAGCGCCTGCCGGACGCGCCGCTGGACAGCATCGACCTGCTGTTCAAGCCTGAATACGCCAGCAAGCTCGCCGATTGCGGCATTTCGCTGATCGACTCACCCCAGGAGGTGATCGGCCTGGCCCTGCATTACCTGGGCAAAGACCCCTACAGCACCGACAAGGCGGACCTGGACGCCGCCGCTGCGCTGCTGCACCGGCTGCAACCCTATGTCAGCTACGTCGCCAACGGCCGGCAGATCAACGACCTGGCCAATGGCAGCACCTGCCTGGCGCTGACCTACAACGGCGATGCCGCCACGGCCGCCGACCAGGCGCGCAAGGCCAAAAAGCCGTACCAGGTGCAATACCACATACCGCGCGAAGGCACGCTGATCTGGCAGGACAACCTGGCGATTCCCAAGGACGCTCCGCACCCCGAGGCCGCGCGCGCCTTCATTGCCTTCATGCTGCGCCCCGAGTCAGTCGCCGACCTTACCAACACGCTGTTCTTCGCCAACGCCAACCAGCAGGCCACGCCCCTGGTGGACGAAGCCGTGCGCAACGACCCCGACATTTACCCCGCTGCGCCCATGCGCCAACGCCTGTACGCCGACCAGAGCATGAGCCTTGCCGCCATGCGCCAGCGCACCCGCCTGTGGACCGCCTTCCGCAGCCGCGAACAATAAGAAAGGAGCACACCCATGGAACAAGCCTTCGACAATGACCAGGCCCTGACCCGCCCCAGCCTCTACGGCACGGCAGCCGAAAGCACCTACGGCGGCATTACCAGCTTCATGCGCCGCCGCTACAGCCGCGACCTCGCTGGCGTGGACGTAGTGGTCAGCGGCGTGCCCTTCGACACCGCCACCAGCAACCGCCCCGGCGCGCGCTTTGGCCCGCGGGGCATCCGCAATGCCTCGGTGCAGTCGGCCTGGGCGCGCCACTGGCCCTGGCAATTCGACCCCTTCGACCACCTGGCGGTGATCGACTACGGCGACTGCAGCTTCGACCACGGCCGCCCCGAATCGGTGCCGGCCAGCATCCAGCAGCACGCCGAGCACATCCTCGGCGCCGGCTGCGCGATGCTGACCCTGGGTGGCGACCATTTCATCACCTACCCGCTGCTGGCCGCCCATGCCAAGGTGCACGGCCCGCTGTCGCTGATCCACTTCGACGCCCACAGCGACACCTGGCCGGACGAGGAGGGCCAGCGCATCGACCACGGCACCATGTTCTACCACGCCGCCCGCCAAGGCCTGGTCGACCCGCAGCGCTCGGTGCAGATCGGCCTGCGCACCACCAACGATGACACCCTGGGTTTCCAGGTGCTGGACGCCCGCCAGGTACACCGCCAGGGCGTCGACGCCATCGTCGCAGCGATCCGCGAGCGGGTTGGCGACCATCCGGTCTATTTGACCTTCGACATTGACTGCCTGGACCCCGCGTTCGCCCCCGGCACTGGCACCCCGGTGTGCGGCGGCCTCAGCACCGTGCAGGCGCTGGACATCCTCGGCGGCCTGCGCGGCATCAACCTGGTGGGCATGGACGTGGTGGAAGTGGCGCCAGCCTACGACAACGCCGAGATTACCTCGCTGGCGGCGGCGACGTTGGCGATGGAGATGTTGTGTTTGTATGCGGCGCGCAGGGTAGACAAGGCCGGCCGGGAGGGTGTGGGTCAACAGGGCTAGGGAATTATGTGCGGTTCGGGCGCGTGCGCTTTTCGGCGCAGGCGAAAGCGGGCAACAGCACCGCCACCGCCAGTAAAATCACTTTCATTGCAATGTTCACTCCCTGCCAAACACAAACCGTAGCAGCTGCCGCCAGGCTGCGTCCTGGCCCTGCGCGGTGCCGGTGACGCCGCCTGGCGGCAGCTGCTACGCGATGATAGCTATTTTGCAGGGCCTGGGTCCTTGGCCGGGTTGTCGATGGGCGGCGGGTGGGGTGGGTCGGTGGCCGGGTCTTCGAGGTCTGGCGAGTCGGGGTCGAAGCCCAGGTCGTCGTCCTTGCCGTGGGGCGTGTCGGTTGTGGTCGAAGCCATGAGGGTGCCTCCCTGAAAAGGGCGCGCAGGGGCCGCGCCTACCGTTGAGAAGGCGGGGGCCTGCGCAAGTGCCCGCAACCGGACAGGCGGCAGCCGATGCTATTGCGTGGGGCAGTCAGAGGGGGCAGGATAATGGCTATGTGATATCTCCCACTCCGCGAGGATACAGCCATGGCCCTGCGTATTAGGAAGTTCTCCCAAGGTATCAAGGTGGACATGGGCGGCGCCCAGTTCGGTTCAGGGTTGATGGTGGCATTGATTTTTGGCGGCATTATCTGGGCTATCTTCAATTGACTCAGTAGTCGTAAACCCCTTTAAAACCGCCTTCGGGCGGTTTTTTTATTGCCCGCGAAAAATGGCGTGGGGAATTTTTACCAACTGTTTCAGGATGGGTTCAGTGTGTATCGGCGATGCTACAGTTATCGGCGAGTCGCCTCGGTGCAGCAGACCGCAGGCGTGGTCACCGAATGGAATTCGCCACCACTGATACAGGACGATCACTTGACCGCCATCCTCGCCAACAACGCGGTGTTCTACGGCTGCATGGTGCTGCAAGGCATCCTTGAGCTCATTGCTGCGGAGGGTGAAGGCGTGGGCAGCGGTGACGTTTCCATTGCCGGCGCGCCGTTTTATGAACAGCAGGGTGAAGTCATCAGCGTCAGGGGCTTCGCCTTCACTGGCGGCAGTGAATACGGGGTATTCCAGCTGGTGGCGACCTTGACCGTCGAGGCGGGCGAAGCTGGCGACCAGGTGGCCGTGGTGTTTGGCCGGGACGCGTTGTTCGACGGCCTGCGCAACCCGCTTGAGCCGCCCACGGCGCCAGCCGAACTCAAGCACCGCGACCTTACCGCCAACGACCTGGCAAACGCGTCCTGCCCCTACCTGCTGAAACTCGATGCCGAGGCGTTGCCGTTGGTGAGCTGGGTCATCTACTCGTTGTTCGTCGAATACCGCGTCAGCGCCGAGGCCTTGGAGGAGGACTACTGCGCCTGAGCGCAGTGCCCCTGACGATAGGTCGCGGGCACTGGTTCTGGAGCTGCCGCGGTTTCCATGGCAAGGTACGCGCCAAAGACGGGAACGCCGGCCATGGTTGGCGTTGCCCCAGCACGTGCAACGCAGACACTGGAAACCCGCATGCCCGAGTCAACGGCGACCACGCCACACGCCCCTGAGCCTACGCTCAAACGCAACCTGTCCAACCGTCATATCCAGCTGATCGCCATTGGCGGCGCCATCGGCACCGGCCTGTTCATGGGCTCCGGCAAAAGCATCAGCCTGGCCGGCCCCTCCATCCTGTTCGTGTACATGATCATCGGCTTCATGCTGTTCTTCGTGATGCGCGCCATGGGCGAGCTGCTGCTGTCGAACCTCGAATACAAGTCGTTCATCGACTTCGCCACCGACCTGCTGGGCCCCTGGGCCGGCTTCTTCACCGGCTGGACGTACTGGTTCTGCTGGATCGTCACCGGCATCGCCGACGTCATCGCCGTGTCCAGCTACGCGCACTTCTGGTTTCCCGATGCGCCGCAATGGGCACCGGCCCTGGCGTGCGTGGGGCTGCTGCTGGCGCTGAACCTGATTACCGTGAAGCTGTTCGGCGAAATCGAGTTCTGGTTCGCCATGATCAAGCTGGTAGCCATCGCGCTGCTGGTGGCCACCGGCATCTACCTGGTCGCCAACGCCCCGGCGGCGGTCGCCGGGCATGGCCCCAGCCTGGCCAACCTGTGGAACGACGGCGGCCTGCTGCCGCATGGCTGGATGGGCTTCTTCGCCGGTTTCCAGATATCCATCTTTGCCTTCGTCGGCATCGAACTGGTGGGTACTGCAGCGGCGGAGACCAAGGATCCGCACCGCACGTTGCCGCGGGCGATAAACTCGATTCCGGTGCGCATCATCCTGTTCTACGTCCTGGCGCTGATCACCATCATGGCCGTCACCCCGTGGCGCGAAGTGGTGGCCGACAAGAGCCCGTTCGTCGAGCTGTTCCTGATCGCCGGCTTCCCGGCTGCCGCCGCCTGCATCAACCTGGTGGTGCTGTCCTCGGCGGCGTCGTCGGCCAACAGCGGCATCTTCTCCACCAGCCGCATGCTCTTCGGCCTGGCCGGCGAGGGCCATGCGCCGGGCTCGTTCCAGCGCCTGGCCCGCAGCGGCGTGCCGGCCAATGGCCTGCTGTTCTCCTGCGCCTGCCTGTTGCTGGGCGTGGTGGTGATTTACCTGGTGCCCGACTTGATGCAGGCGTTCACCTTGGTCACCACGTTGTCGGCGCTGCTGTTCATGTTCGTCTGGACCATCATCCTGGTGTCGTACCTGGCCTACCGCAAGCAGCGTCCGCAGCTGCACGCGGCGTCCAGCTACCGCATGCCCGGCGGCCGCCTGATGTGCTGGGTGACCCTGGCGTTCTTCGCCGGCGTGCTGTGCCTGCTGACCCTCAAGGACGACACCCGCCAGGCGCTGTGCTACGCGCCGTTGTGGTTCGTGATACTGGCGGTTGCCTACCCCTTCGTGCGCAAGCGCACGGCACTGGCCGCGTTGGCCAGCGAGTGATGAAAGAGGAGGGCGGCCAATGGCCGCCCTTTTTTTTGTGGTGGGCGCCTACCCGCCGGGGCTGCACCCGGACATATGCCGCGCGGCTCCCAAGGCTGCGTCAGGGCGCGGCATCGCGGAGCCTGTGGACGCGGCCCTGCGGCCGCTGCTACAGGGTTTGTAGCAGCTACTGTCTTGAAACCGCGTTGCCTCCATCGCGATCGGCGGGGTGCGCGCATCCCCGTAGCAGCTGCCGAAGGCTGCGTCCTGGCCCCCACACCAAAATAATCCCGCCTGCTTAGAATGAATATTCATCTGGGTTATTAGTAAATCGTCATTTCGCATATCCATTGCAGGCCTTTCAGCACAGCAGCGCCGACCAGCGACGCTATAGCGTCATAAACCCTGTGCTAGCGTCTATGGCGAACGTTATTGGGCCATCTTGCAGCGCTGCAGCAGCCATTTGCTTCGCTTTACCGGCCCATTGTCCACCGCCAATCGATCCGTAGAATCCGCCCCATCAGCTTCTACCCACCTATCGAATTGAAAGAGGATTTCACCATGATGAACGCAATGCAGATGCCCATGAGCGCCAACATGCCGATGATGCCAATGATGGGCATGCCGATGATGATGGCCACCATGACCATGGACATGATGGAAGATTGCATGATGTGCACCATGAAGCCTGCAGCCGGCATGGACATGGCGATGTTCAAGAACAACGGCGAAATGATGCAGATGATGATGATGAACTGCGGCATGCCGATGATGATGCATTGCGGCAACCTGTCGATGATGTGCATGTCCCAGGCCGCCATGGCCATGCCGATGGGCATGATGATGCCGATGCCAATGATGGGCATGCCCATGCCGATGATGAAGTGCGTGATGGAATGCACCATGATGGCCGACAGCATGGCCTGCAAGATGATGCCGATGCCGGGCATGACCATGGACATGATGAAGAACTGCGGCATGCTCATGATGAAAATGATGAACGACTGCAGCATGCCGATGATGATGAGCTGCAACGGCATGCCGATGATGTGCTGCACCTGCTGATAGCGGTGCAATGAAAAACGCCCCCCGTCTCGAACCGAGCGGGGGCGTTTTCGTTACAGCAGGTTCAGTCGCGCTTTTCCGGGTAGGTCATCACCAGGTACGCCAGCGCTTCGCTGTCTGCCGGGTTGCGGTAGCGGTGCGGCTGGTCGGCGTAGAACAGCAGCGAATCCCCGGTCGACAGCAGGTAGCGCTCGTCGTTGACGCTGACCTCCAGCACGCCCTGGGACACCACCAGGTTTTCCTGCACGCCAGGGCCATGGCCCGCCGAGGTTTCCTCGCCCAGCGCGCCCAGGCGCAATTCGTAGAACTCCACCTGGCGCGCCACGTCGAAGGGGAACAGCGCACGGCTGACGAAGCTGCCGTCGGCGCTGACCAGGCGCTTGCTTGCGCGCGCCGGCAGCAACGCCACGCCGTCGAACTCGCGCTGTTCCAGAAAGGCTGCCACCGACACCTTCAGCGCCTTGGCAATCTTGCACAGCACCTTGATGGACGGCACGCTGCGGCCCGACTCGATCTGCGCCAGCATCGCGCGGCTGACGCCACTGGCGCGCGCCGTGGCGTCCAGCGACAACTGGCGCTTGGCCCGCAGCCGTTGCAGGTTCAGCGCCACGCGCTGGCCTACCAGGTCATCGTCGCTGTGTTCGGGGCTGGAGAACTCGATGGGCAGCTCGAACGAGCTGTCCAGGAAGCCACTGGGCAAGGCCATGCCGGTTCAAGCCTGGCGCGAAGTGTCGGCGCCTTTGAGCGCCTGCGCCCATTGTTCCGGGGTAACGGCATTCTGGCCGCTGTACAGGGCCCACATCAGCTTGCCCAGTTGCTGCGCCTTCTTGCGGTTGCGGTGCAGGGTGAGGTCGATCACGTTGGCGTGGGCAGTCATGGATGTGTTCCTTGGGCAGCGCGGTCAATACCGGAATGGCCTCAGAATAACGGGCTGCGCTTAGAACCTTAAATACTGAATAGGCATTGTATAATGCTATTCAGATATACCTGTAGCCGATCAGGGCCAGCACTGCTTCAAGGCTTGCGTCGGGGCTGGTCAGCGGGCGATCCGCGAGCTGCGTAACCGCAGGCGCCATCGACGCCTGCGCCATTGCCTCCACCACCGGGCCCAGGCTTGAGCAGGTCAGCAGCACAGGCTGGGCCTGGTTGGCCAGTGTGTGCAGGGTCAGGGCAATCTGTTCGTGCAAAGCGGGCGTCAGTGCCCCCTCATGTTCCACCGCGGCCAGCAGGTCCTCGCGCACGGTGTACGGCGGCGGCTACGCCTTGGACGCAAACACCCCCTTAACACAAACGAACACCGCTCCGGCCGGATGTGGAACGTGGTGCGGTCACAGCGCCCGCAATGCCGCCCCACGTTTCACCCCCAGCGCGTATGGCCCGGAGGTACGCGGCGCCTGCGGACGCGGCCTGCGGCCGCTGCTACAGGATCTGCGTAGCAGCAACTGTCTTGAAATGGTGTCGTCTGCATTGCGACTAAAGTCGGCTCCTACGGCGTTTGTGGTAGGAGCCGGCCTTGGCCGCGATGCAGGCGACGCCATCTAAGCGGTATACGCATCCGCGTGCGTCCTGGTTTGCTGGGCACCTTCTACGCTGTCAGCCTTCGAGTTCGATAGCGGCACCGTCCACGACGTGCTCCGCGCCCATGGTCAGGACTCCTGTCAGGCGGTGGCTTGGGCGGGGGCCAGCAGGGCGTCCACCGCATCGATGACCGGTTGCGCCTCGGTGCGCACCAGCCAGTCGGGGCTGACCTGGGCGAAATGCACGCGGCGGTCGGTGCCAATCACCACCACCGTGGGCTGCGGCAGCTCCCACGTGCCGGTGCCGGTCACCGCGCCAATGGTCGAACCCTTGGCCTCGGCCGCCCGCCGCGAGGCGTCGTCGAAGCTGTACAGAATGCCCAGGCGCCGGGCCAGTTGGTTGTCCGGGTCGCTGGCCACCTGCAGGGTCAGCCCGTGGCGTTGCTTGATCTCGATCAGCCGCTCGGGTACCTGCGGGCTTACCGCCACCAGCGGTACGCCGCGGGCGTGCAGCGCGGGTTGCAGGTGGCGCTGGTAATAAGGGATGGCGATGTTGCACGCCGGGCAGCCAGCGAAACGGAAAAACACCAGCACCGCCGGGCCACGGCGCACCAGGGTGTCGAGGTCCAGCTCGCCGCCTTCCACCTTCAGCAACGTGAAGGTGCCCAGGCTGCCGCCGGCGCGCACGAAAGGCTGCCCCGGCGCTTCGTCCACCAGGCGCTGGCGCTGGTCGATGTTGACCTGCAGGGCGGCCGGGTCCCAGGTGCGCACGCGCTCGGCGTGCAGGTCGGCCAGCAGTTGGTTCAGGGAGTGCGGTACGGCGTTGCTCATGGGCAAACCTCATGGCTGTGAAGGGCAGGGCAGCAGGCCTCCGCAGCGTAGGGTCGGGCTGTACGGGGGTGACGTTAGCGGTGGGGAAGGGGGTTGTGAAGGGCTGATTTGTTCTAAGCTAATATGCGCTTTGTGAATTCATATCTAATAGAATGATGTTTTTAGCGCATTTTATAAATCCCCGTAGCAGCGGCCGCCAGGCCGCGTCCGTGCCCCACCCAATACCAGGCCAATAAACAGGAAGCTTGAAGTAGTTCGTATGCTGAGCATATTGTAATGGCGCGTCGCATCCCTTCAATAACAACAAGGACAACGCCCCATGCAATTCCACCTCAACGGCTTCCAGCCCGGTGACCCCGACCTCCATCCCGCCGCCTCCGGCGATACCACGGCGCTGCCCGAAACCGTCGATGTGCTGATCGTCGGCAGCGGCCCTGCCGGGTTGGTGCTGGCCGCGCAGTTGGCCCGGTTCCCCGGCATCGTCACCCGCGTGGTCGAGCGCCGCGCCGGCCGCCTGCAACTGGGCCAGGCCGATGGCATCGCCTGCCGCAGCGTCGAGATGTTCCAGGCGTTCGGCCTGGCCGAGCAGCTGCTGCGCGAGGCCTACTGGGTCAACGAAACGGCCTTCTGGCGGCCGGCCGCTGCTGACCGCCAGCGCATCGAGCGCACGGGCCGCGTGCAGGACACCGAGGACGGGCTGTCAGAGTTCCCCCACGTCATCGTCAACCAGGCGCGCATCCAGGATTACCTGCTGGACAGCATGCTCAAGGCCCCCCAGCGCCTGGCCCCCGACTACAACCTGGAGCTGGCGCACATCAGCCGCGATGCGCATCCCACCCACCCGGTGCTGGCCACGTTGCAGCACACCGGCGGCGAGCCTGCCGTGCAGGTTCGCGCCCGCTACCTGGTGGGCTGCGATGGCGCCCGCAGCCAGGTGCGCGGCGCCATCGGCCAGCAGTTGCGCGGTGACGCTGCCAACCACGCCTGGGGCGTGATGGACGTGCTGGCGGTGACGGACTTCCCTGACGTGCGCCTGAAGGCTGCGGTGCAGTCGGCGGCGGGCAACATGATCCTCATCCCGCGTGAAGGCGGGCACTTGGTGCGCATGTACGTGGACCTTGGCGAGGTGACCGAGGCCAACCGCGCGGCCATCCGGGCCACGGCGGTGGAGGCGTTGATTGCCACCGCGCAGCGCATTCTGCAGCCGTACGTGTTGGAGGTGAAAAACGTGGTGTGGTCGTCGGTGTACGAGGTGGGCCAGCGCCTCACCGACCGTTTCGACGACAGCGTGGACGCTGCCGGGCAACCGCGCGAACCGCGGGTGTTCATTGCCGGCGACGCCTGCCATACCCACAGCGCCAAGGCCGGGCAGGGCATGAACGTGTCGATGCAGGACGCCTTCAACCTGGGCTGGAAACTGGCGGCGGTGTTGCAGGGGCGCAGCCCTGCATCGCTGCTGGCCAGTTATTCCCAGGAGCGCCAGCCGGTGGCCCAGCAGCTGATCGACTTCGACAAGGAGTGGTCGGCCATGATGGGGGCGCCGCCCAGGGACCCGCTCAACCCCGGCGCTGGCGGCGTCGACCCCACCGAGTTGCAGGCCTATTTCGTCCAGGCCGGCCGTTATACCGCAGGCGTCGCCACGCGCTATTGCCCGGGGCCGTTGACGGGGCGTGGCACCTGGCAGGCGCGGGCCAGTGGCTTGGCCATTGGCGCGCGGTTCCATTCCGCGCCGGTAATTCGCCTGGCCGACTCGCGGCCCATGCAGTTGGGCCATGTGGCGCAGGCGGATGGGCGCTGGCGGCTGTACGCCTTCGCCGATGCCTCGGGGCAGGCGCTGGCCGGTTTGTGCGAGTACCTGCTCAATGATGCTGCTTCACCGGTGCGGCGCTTCACCCCGGCCGGTGCCGACCTGGACAGTGTGCTGGATGTGCGCGCCGTGTACCGGCAGGCGCTGCCGCTTGAACAGCTGCCGGCCCTGCTGCTGCCGCGCAAGGGCCGCTTCGGGCTGATCGACTACGAGAAGGCCTTTACCCTCGACCCCGCCGCCGACATTTTCGCCCTGCGCGGCATCGACCCCGAACACGGTGCGCTGGTGCTGGTGCGGCCCGACCAATACATCGCCCACGTGCTGCCACTGGACGGCCACCGTGAACTGGAGGCATTCTTGCAGCCGGTTTTTGTTCCGCAATAGAAGGCAGTCCACTGTGCCGCTTGACGCCCACCCTCGCATTCTCGTGCACACCGGCAGCCTGATACGCCGGGCGCAACAACGCCACGTCGCCATTTGGCAGCGCGAAGTGTCCACGGAGGTCACCAGCGTGCAGTACGCCGTGCTGCTGGTGCTGGAGCAGCGGCCGGGCGTCAGCCAGCGCGAGCTGGGCGACGAGCTTGACCTGGACCGCTCCACCATCGCCGAGTTGGTGGCGCGCATGGTGCGCAACGGCGTGGTGGAGCGCGTGGGCGACCCCCAGGACAAGCGCCGCAACACCCTCTACCTGACCGCGCCCGGCCGCGTGCAACTGGGCGAGCTCAAGCCACGGGTCGACAACGTCGAACAGGTGCTGACCCAGCAGCTGAGTGCCGAGGAGCGCGAGCTGTTGCGCGGCCTGATGGAGCGCCTGCTGGCACCCCTCCCGTAGCAACTGCCGCCAGGCGGCGTCCGGCTGCGCTGCGGTGTTCCTGGAAATACGCGGCGTGTTCGGACGCGACCTTGCGGCCGCTGCTACGGAAGAGCGCGCGCAAAATTTCGCGTAGCAGCTGCCGCCAGGCGGCGTCCGGCTGCGCTGAGGTGTTCCTGGAAATACGCGGCGTGTTCGGACGCGGCCTTGCGGCCGCTGCTACGGGAAGCGCGCGCAAAATTTCGCGTAGCAGCTGCCGCCAGGCGGCGTCCGGCTGCGCTGCGGTGTTCCTGGAAATACGCGGTGTGTTTGGACGCGGCCTTGCGGCCGCTGCTACGGGAAGGTGGGGGGCGAGCCTTATAAATCATCCAGGTCGACCGGAACGCCTTTTTCGTGCTGCCGTGATTTGATGATCTCGACCAGTTTCTTATCATCCAGGTTCTCTGCTTCCGGCACCTGCTTCGGGGTTCTGGCCAACCCCGCCACCGACGCCTCCACCAACGCCCGGGCAATCTCGCTTGCATGTTCCACATGGCGCGCCAGCGCGCGCAAATGCGGCGGGCAGTTCTCGACCAATTCCGCAGCGCCTGCGCTCACCCCCTTCATGTATTCACACGCCTGGGTCAGCACCTCGGCCACAGGCATGCCGTCGCGCACCGCCAGTATCGGCAGGTCGCCTGCACAAGGGCCAAAGGCGTGGTGGGTGGTGAATGAATCGGTCATGGCGTGGGCGCTCCTGCGCAGTGGTTCAAAGGCGGGTCGATCAGCAGTGGTATGCGTGGCAGGGGGGATGTCGGGTGGGTCGGGGGTCGGCTTGACCATGGTGATGCTCCTGACGAATCAATAAACCGCCAGGTTCCGCTGCGAACGGAATGGGTGGCGGCTGTTCGCAGGTTCGCAGACCGGACCGTCAGGTACCCGGCGCACCCGAAGGTGCCCTACGCTCAGCCGCCATAAACGAGATATTGCCGCGAAGGGCAATGGGTATGGCGGCGCTTGGCGCCTGACGAATTCTATCCGGGCTGCGAAACCCGTCCGCTGATTTGGCAGCGGCGGGCGGAGAGTAGCCTCGTCAAAAAGTCAGTGCAAGCTAAAATAGCGAACGACGACAATGGAAACATTTCGTCATTATTTTCTGCGTGTAAGGCGATTATCCCAGATCTTTTGTGAAATTTCCTAGGAAATTTCCGAAGGCGAGGCGCCGCGTCAATACACCGGCTTATAACTCACCCTCAACGCCGCACCCACATCCCTCGCCAACCCCGGCAAATTCTCCATACCCAGATTCGCCACACTCACCCGAATGGCAGCCCCATCCCCCAGCCGAAACGGTTTCCCCGCCTGCACCGCCCACCCATACGACGCCAGTGCCTGCACCGCCGTGGTCTCATCCGCCACCGCGATCCACACATGCAACCCTTCACCCGGGCCCTCGCAGCGCACGCCCTCGGCGTTCAACGCACGAATCAAGCCCAGCCGCCGCTGCGCGTAACTGTCCGCTGCACGCGCAAGCTGCCCATCGGCCACCACCTGCTGCCACAAGCCGGCCGCCAGCCGCTGCAGCAGATGGCTCACCCAGCGTGAGGCCACCGCTTGCAAACGCTGCATGTCGGCCAACAACGCCCCGTTGGCCGCTACCACCGACAGGCGCAAATCGGGGCCAAGGAATTTGCTTACCGAGGTAATGTGCAGCCAGCGCGCGGGCAGGGGTGTGAGCTGTGCTGGCTGGCCCTGGCTGAGTGGCCCCCAGTGGTCATCGAGGATCAGCAGCGTCTGGGGGCTGCCTTGCAAGGCGGCAGCCCACTCGCGCCAACGGGCTGAAGAAAAGCAGCGCCCCGTGGGGTTGTGCGCCCTGGGTGTAAGAATGACCGCGGCCACATCGCCCAACGCTTCAGGCGGGCAGGCGCCGTGCACGTCGCCGCCCAACGGCACGGCCTTGAGCCGCAGGCTCGCCAGCAACGCCAGCACCGGCGGCCAGCACGGGTCTTCGACCAACACCCGGTTGCCCGGCCGGCAGTGCGCGCGCAGGGCTTTTTCCATGGCGTCCATGGCGCCGTGGAACACGCCGATATGTTCGGTGGGCAGCTGTTGGCCGCGCAGCCATTGCGCGGCCATGGTCAGCAGCGCGGGGTGGTCGTTCTGCAAGTCATGCCCCGTGTCGGCGGGCAATTGGCCTAGCCATTCACCTTGCAGGCGCGGCAGCAGCCTGGCATCGACGTTGCCGCTGGCCACGTCACGCAAATGCGCGGGCAGCGCATGGCGCGCCGCAGCCGGCGCAACGCGCTCGGCAACCCGGGTGCCGCGGCGCCCGTCAGTGTCCACCCAACCGGCATCGCGCAAGTGCTTATAGGCCGCCGCCACGGTATTGGGGCTGACCTGCAGCTGGCTGGCCAGCTGGCGCACGGCGGGAAGCAGTTGCCCGGTAACAATTTCGTGGGCACGGATTGCCCGCTCAATCGATTCAGCGATCTCGACAGCGGTGGTGCCTGAAGCCAATAATGTATTCATACATTCACTATATTGTATTGGTACAAATATGAAAAGCGCTTGGGTAGTAAGACATGTACCGTTTGAGGGTATTGGCGTGTATGGCGCTGTGCTGGAGCAGCGTGGCTATCAGCTTCGCGTCATCGAAGCGCCGTTGGCAGCGCTGGCCGAACTTGATCCCCTAGAGCCCGACCTTTTGGTGATGCTGGGCGGCCCGATCGGTGCGTTCGATGAGGCCACCTACCCTTACCTGGGCGAGGCATTGCGCCTGGTGCACCAGCGCCTGGCCAGCGGCAAGCCTTTGCTGGGCATCTGCCTGGGGGCGCAACTGATCGCCCGCGCGCTGGGCGCCGATGTACGGGCCATGGGCTACAAGGAAATCGGCTACGCGCCCGTGACCCTGACCGAGGCGGGCCAGCAGTCGGTATTGGCGCCGCTGCAAGGGGCCGGGCCCGTGCTGCACTGGCACGGCGACCAGTTCCAGATCCCGGCCGGCGCCACCCACCTGGCCCGTTCCGAACACTGTGAAAACCAGGCGTTCAGCGTCGGCAACGCCGTGCTGGCGTTGCAGTTTCACCCCGAGGCCGACCCACGGCAGCTGGAAGCCTGGCTGGTGGGGCACGCCGCGGAACTGGCCGGCGCCGGCATCGACCCACGCACCTTGCGGGCACAGGCGGCAACGGTAGGGGATGACCAGGTGCACTTGAACCAGCAATTGTTCGCGGCCTGGCTCGACCGGGCCGGCGCCTGATGCGCCTGGGCCAACTGGACGCCTTGCTGGTGGGCAAGGCCGTGCCCTTTGCGCGCCGGGGCACCCGCAGCGCCATCGCCAAGCAGCCTGTTGAAGGGGCGTTGACGGCCACGGCCCTGGGCCTTGCGGGCGATGAACAAGGCGACACACGCATTCATGGTGGCGTGGACAAGGCCATCCATCTGTACCCCCGGGAACACTACGCCCGCTGGCAACAGTTAATAGGTGAGCACCCGCTGCTGGAGGGCCCCGGCGCCTTCGGTGAAAACCTGTCCACGTCGGGGCTCACCGAGCAGAGCATCTGCCTGGGCGATGTCATCCGTTGCGGTAGCACGCTGCTCGAAGTCAGCCAGACCCGCCAGCCGTGCTGGAAGCTCAACGACCGTTTCAGCGTGCCCGACATGGCGTTGCGCATGCAGGGCTCAGGCATGACCGGCTGGTATTTCCGGGTAGTGGAAGGCGGGCAAATGCGCGCCGGTGACAGCTTCGACCTGGAGGACCGGCCCTATCCCGGCTGGAGCCTGGCGCGGGTGGTGGCGGTGCTTTACCAGCGCACGCTGGACCGCGAAGAACTGCTGGGGCTGGCGGCGTTGCCGCTGGTGCCGTCGTGGCAGCGGCTGGTGCAGCGCAGGTTGGAACAGGCGCAGGTTGAGGATTGGAGCGGCAGGTTGGGCGGGCCTGTCGAGTCGAGATCAAACGGAGGTTGAAATGGATATGTACAGGGTTGTGGTCCGCAAGGACAAGAAGCATTGGTGCTGTATTGATATCGAACATCTGAACGCGGGTGGCGTTCTGGCAGATGTGGCGGGGCGGTTTTCTCCAGAAGATGGCTTTGATATATCCGTGATGAAGCGAATCGGTGAAAAGCGCCTGCTGGAGGCATCGCCCGCCGGCATGAAAGTGCTGGCTGCCGACCCGATATTTCAGGACCACCCGTAGCAGCTGCCGCCAGGCGGCGTCACTGGCGCCGCCCATATTCCGGCCCACCGCGGCAGGGGCGGACGCAGCCTTCGGCAGCTGCTACGGAGCGCTTTATATGGACAAAACCTAGCCGCCAATGCCTTTTTAATATTTCTGGCTATATACAATTCTGGTTAAAGTCGACACCTGTATTTTCAGCCGTCGTCGCGGGAATTCCTCATGAGCTACACCTCACGCCCCGGGCAGGTGCTGACCCTGCCACAGGGCGATCAACAACCCCTGTCCATCCGGGCCAAGGCGCTGGTCTTTGCCGACCCGCGTTCGCGGCAGCTGCTGGAGTACCTGCAACGGGTTGGGCCGAGCGACGTGCCGGTGTTGATCAACGGCGAGACCGGTACCGGCAAGGAGTTGGTGGCGCGCTACCTGCACAGTGCCAGTGGCCGCACCGGCCGCTTCGTGGCGGTGAATTGTGGGGCGATCAACGAGAACCTGGCGGAGAGCGAGCTGTTCGGCCACGAGGCCGGCAGTTTTTCCGGCGCTACCGGGCGCCGCGCAGGCTGGTTCGAGGAGGCCGATGGCGGCACGTTGTTCCTGGATGAAATCGGTGATTTGCCGTTGCCGCTGCAGGTCAAGCTGCTGCGCGCCCTGCAAGAACAGGAGATTGTGCGCGTTGGTTCGCGCAAGCCCATCAAGGTGGATATCCGCCTGGTGACGGCCACCAACATCGACCTGGAACAGGCCATCGACGCCGGCAATTTCCGCCTCGACCTGTTCTACCGCATCAACGTCGCGCAGGTGCAGGTGCTGCCCCTGCGCGAGCGGCCGCTGGACATCCTGCCGCTGGTGGAGCATTTCCGCAGCCAGTACAGCCAGCGCCTGAAAATAGCCGAGCCGATGCTGTCGGAAGCGGCCACCGCGGCGCTGCTGGAGTACCCGTGGCCGGGCAATATTCGCGAGTTGGAAAACATCGTGCACCTGGCGCTGCTGGTGGCTGGTGACAAGCCCATCCGGCCCGAGCACCTGCGCTTTTCGGCAGGCCTGTCGGCCCAGCGCCTGGCGGCGGATAACAGCAGCACTGCGAAGATTCCGCAGCAGGTGATTCGCGAGCAGTTGCTACGGCTGTTCGAGGTGCCGGGCGATCAACTGCTGCACGACATCGAAGATCTGATCGTGCGCGAAGCCTTCGCCCACTGCGGTTTCAACCAGGTGCGCAGCGCCGAACTGCTGGGCATCACCCGCAACGCCATGCGCACCCTGCTGGTCAACCACGGCATGCTCAAGGGCCGCGACAAGGGCTGATGCGCCGCAGCAACGGCAGCAGTTCAGCACCCAGGTGAATGGCTTCCTCCAGGTGCGGGAAGCCTGACAGCACAAAACTGTCCACGCCCATCTGGTGGTATTCCTCGATACGCTCGGCCACCTGTTCGTAGCTGCCCACCAGCGCCGTGCCGGCACCGCCACGCACCAGGCCGACGCCTGCCCACAGGTTGGCCGACACCTCCAGTTGCCGCGCACCACGGCCACGGCCCTGGGCCAGCTGGGTCTGGCGGCTCTGGCCTACCGACTCGTAGGTGGCCAGTTGCTGCTGGGCGCGCTCGATGGCGTCGCGGGGTAGTTCCTCCAGCAGTTTCTCCACATGCGCCCAGGCCTGCTCGGCCTGGGGCGCGGCGAAAATGTGCAGGCGCAGGCCGAAGCGCAGCGTGCGTTGGCGACGCGCGGCCTGTTCGCGCAGGCGCTGAATGCGCTCGGCGATCATCACCGGCGGCTCGCACCACATCAGGTAGGTTTGCGCGTGCTCGGCGCCCACCTGCTCGGCGGCCTGCGAGGCGCCACCGAAGTAGATCGGCGGGCGTAGCGCCGGCGGCATGATGGCTGCCGTGTCGGCACCCCGGTAGAAGCGCCCGTGATGCTGGCGGCCGTGCCCGGCCCACACGGTTTCGAACGCCTGGAGGAACTCGGCGGTGCGCGCGTAGCGCTCGTCATGTTCGAGAAAATCCCCCAGCGAGCGCTGCTCGAAACGGCTGGAGCCGCTGACCACGTGCAGGCGCAGGCGGTTGTTGCTCAGCAGCTGCAGCGTTGCGGCGCGGTGGGCGGTGTAGGCGGGCAGCTCCAGGCCCGGGCGCAGGGTCAGGAGGAAATTCAGGCGCTGGACTTCCTGGGCCAGCACCGCGGTGATCAGCCAGGGGTCTTCAAAGCCGCTGGCGGTGGGCACCATGATCGAGTCGAAGCCGCCCAGTTCTGCGGCCCGTACTATTTGCCGCAGGTAGTCCAGGGTCGGCGCCCGTTCCCCTTGTTGGAACAGGCCCACCTTGGGCAGGCCGCTGCTGGTGAGGTGGCGGCCGTCGCCGTTGGTGGGCAGGAACCAGTCTATTTCCAGCGGGCTAGCGCTCATGGTGGGCGGCCTTGTGGTGCAGGCCCCTGGCACGCAGCAGCGGCAGGACCTGTTCGGCGAACCGCAGGACTTCGGCCACCGCCGGTTCGCCATGAATGATCACCTGGTCGATGCCCAGGTCGTGCAGTTGCTGCAAGCGCGCGGCCACCTGCGGCGGGTCACCCACCAGCGTCAGCGGGCGGTCGCGGTGGGGGCGCCACAGCTGCGGGTGAATCTCGTCGCGGCGCAGCGCCGCGTGTTCGGCGAACAGCGGCCGCACCTGCCGGTCGGCCATGGGTTGCGTGCCTGTGTCACTGGCTTGCGCCGATTGCCCGGCGGCGTCCCACGCCTGGGCTTCGCTGTCACGCAGGATCAGGCCCAGTGGCAGGGCGAAGCGCAGTGCTGGTTGCAGGGCACGCAGGCGCTGCACCTCGCGCGCCAATTCGTCGGGGTGGGCGCCCGCCAGTTGGCACACCTGCGCATGCTCGGCGATCAGTTCGCTGCCCTGGGAGGCGTCGAGAATCAGCGGTGGTGCGGGCAACGGGCGCAGCCCCAGGCCACCCTGTTCCAGCTGGAAGTAGCGGCCCTGATGGTCCAGCGGCGCGGCGCCCGGGGCCAGCAGGCGGGTCAGCAGGTGAAGGAATTCGCCGACGCGTTCGTTGCGCTGGTCGCGGTTCAGCCACTCGCCGAAGGCGGTGTGCAGGCTGCCGCGTTCGCCATCGGGCAGGTGCACGCTGATGCGCTGGCCGCTGATCGACTGCAGGCTTTGCAGGGTGGCGGCCAGCGCCGCCGGCAGCATCACCTGGGGCGGCACGCCCACGTGCAGCCGCAGCTGGCGGGTGTGGGCACACAGCGCCGCCGCCACGCCCAGGCTGTCCACCGTGCGCGAGTCGGCGGGAATCCACAGCGCGTCCAGGCCTGCGTACTCAACCGCCTGGGCCAGCTGTATCCACTGCCCGGGCGTGCTGGCCGGCTGGCTGCCGGCGGCCAGCGGCAGGTACCAACTGAACTCAAGGGCCATCCAGGTACTCCGACGGCGAAAGACAAGGGTGCATCATCTCACTGTGCCTGCTGGCTGAGTAGCGCCACGCTAAAACGGTTCGCCGGCCGCGCCAGTCCCAGGCTGTCGCGCAGCGTAGTGCCTTCGTATTCCTTGCGGAACAAGCCGCGCCGTTGCAGTTCGGGGGTGACCTGCTCGACGAACACGTCGATGGCCCCGGGGAAGTACGGGAAGAACACGTTGAAGCCGTCGCAGGCGCGGCCCTGGAACCAGGCCTCGAAGGTGTCGGCGATGTCCTGCGCGGTGCCGATCACCGGGTTGCCGCCGGCCAGGCGCAGGTACAGCTGGCGGATGCTGAGGTTTTCCGTGCGCGCCAGTTCCAGCACCTTGTCACGGCGGCTGCCGCGCTGGCCCACCGGGGTCTCGGGCAGCGGGCCGTCGAGGTCGTGGCCGGCCAGGTCGATGTCATCGCCCAGGGTGTCGGCCAGCAGGCGCAGGCCCAGCACCGGGTCGATCAGCGCCTGGAACTCCTCGAACAGCGTCTGTGCCTGTTCGCGGGTCTCGCCAATGAACGGCGTGATGCCGGGCAGTATCTTGATGCTGTCCGGGTCGCGGCCGAACGCGGCGGCGCGCGCCTTGATGTCGGCGTAGAACGCCTTCGCGCGCGCCAGGTCACTGTCCACGGCAAAGATCACGTCGGCCACCCGCGCCGCCAGCGCCTTGCCCGGCTCCGAGGCGCCAGCCTGCACCAGCACCGGGTGGCCTTGGGGCGAGCGCGCCACGTTCAACGGCCCGCGCACGCTGAAGTGCGTGCCCTGGTGGTTGAGCACGTGCAGCTTGGCGGCGTCGAAATACTGCCCACTGGCCTTGTCGCGCACGAAGGCGTCGTCGTCCCAGCTGTCCCACAGGCCGCGCACCACGTCGTGGAATTCCTCTGCGCGCTGGTAGCGGTCGCCGTGGTCCACGTGGTCCTGGCGGCCGAAGTTCCAGGCCTCGTCGCTGACCACCGAGGTCACCAGGTTCCACGCCGCGCGGCCCTTGGACAGGTGGTCCAGGGAGGCGAATTTGCGGGCGATGTGGTACGGCTCGTTGTAGGTGGTGGTGGCGGTGGCGATCAGGCCGATGCGCGAGGTGACGGCGGCCAGCGCGGCCATCAATGTCAGCGGCTCGAAATGCTCGGCGCGCGCGGTGCGGCTGAGGGCGTCATGGTGGTGGCCCCACAGCGCCACCACGTCGGCGACGAACAGGGCGTCGAACTTGCCGCGCTCGGCGGTCTGGGCAATGCGCTTGAAGTGCTCGAAGTCCTGGCTGGCGTCGGCCTGGGCCAGCGGGTGGCGCCAGGCGGCCACGTGGTGGCCGCTGTTGGCCAGGAAGGCGCCCAGCTTGAGCTGGTCGGTACGGCGGGTCATGGGCTAGCTCCCGTTGCAAGGTTGAAGGCCCGGCCGCGTGGCCGGGCGCGCAGGTCAGAAGTTGTAGGTCAGGCCGGTGTACCAGTAGCCGCCGGTGGTGCCGTAGGGCGAGAAATTGCCGTACGGGAAGGCGCCCGAGGTGCTGGCGATGTTGGTGCGCTCGGGGTATTTGTTGAACAGGTTGTTGGCCCCGGCGTTCAGTGTCAGGTTCTTGGTCACGTGGTAGTCCACGTTGAGGTCGGTGATCCAGGCCGCCGAGAAGGTGCGGTCGTAGATCGCGGTGGTGCCGTACTGGGTGTACTCGCCGTAGCGGGTCAGGTTCAGGCCAATGTCGAACTGGTCGATGCTCCAGGTGGTGCCCAGGATCAGCTTGGACTCAGGCAGGCCGTGCTTGAGGTTGCCCTGCGCCTGGCGGCTGTAGCCACCGTCCGGGCCCAGTGCTTCCTGGGCCACCGATGAGGCGTGGATGGCGTCGATCTGCGTGGTGTTCCAGTTGAAGCCCAGGTTGTACTTCAGGCCGCCCCAGGCACCCAGGTTTTGCCGGTACTCGCCCACCAGGTCGACGCCATGGGTGGTGGTGTCCAGGGCGTTGGCGAAGTAGGTGACGTACTGGTTGCTGTCCAGCCCGGCCGCGGCCAGGATGGCCTCGATCTGCGAGGTGCCGCCCAGGTAGCCGGTCTGGGCGATGCGGTCCTTGATCTTGATCTGGTAGGCGTCCAGGGTCACGCTGGTGGCGTCGGTGGGTTGCAGGGTCAGGCCCAAGCTGATGTTGGTGGATTTTTCCGGCTTCAGGGTGCTGGCGCCCAGGGCCTTGCCCACGGCCGAATCCACACCCACGTTGCGGTAGTCGATCAGGTTGCCGTTGACGCTGCTCTGTGAGGTGGAACTGTAGATCTGCTGGGCCAGGGACGGTGCGCGGAAGCCGGTGCTAAAGGTGCCGCGCACGGCCAGTATCGGCGTCAGCTGGTAGCGGGTAGAGAACTTGCCGTTGGTGGTGGTGCCCGAGCCATCGTTGTAGTGCTCGTAGCGCCCGGCCAGGTCCACGTGCCATTTGTCGGTCAGGTCCTGGCCAATTTCGCCGTAGCCGGCGACGCTGGTGCGGCCTTTCTCGGCGGCGTCCTCAGGGGTAGTGCCGGCGCCGGAAATGGTGCCGGGCGCGATCGGCGCGCCGTCGGCACCGGTGGTGAAGTCGCCCGAGGCGTAGGAGGCGACATCGCCCTTGCCGATCTTGTAGCTCTCGTAGCGCTGCTCAAGGCCCCAGGAAACTTGCGTGGGGTGGGCCAGGCCGAAGTCGAAGGCGCGGGTCAGGTCGAGGTTGTTGGTCCACTGGCTGAAGGTCTTCGCGCCGGTGTCCACCGAGGTCGGCGAATCAGGCCCGTAGCTCAGGTTGTAGGTGTGGCGCAGGGTGGCCTCGGCGTGGTCCTGGCCGTAGGTGCTGGACAGGTCGTAGTCCCAGCCGGCCAGCTTGCCCTTGCCACCGAACGCCACCTGGAAGTCGTTTTCGATGAAGCGCAGGGTGTCCTCGATGCCTTCGGGGAAGGGCGTCTGGATGCCGTCGAAGCTCGCTGGTTGGTGGAACGCCAGGGGCTTTTCCGAGTTGCGCCGCGTGTAGGTGGAGAACGAGTACAGAGTGAAGTCATCGTTCACCGGCAGCTCGGCGTTATAGCCAAAGCTGATGTTGCGCGCCTGCGGCAGGCCGGTGCCGTAGTAGGTGTGCTCGTTGCTGGTGACACCCTCGGCGCTGGTGTAGGGGGCGTCGTCGGAGCGGTCGGAGATGTCCTGCTTCTTCACGTCCAGGGCCATGTTGAAGAAGCCGTCGTTGGGCAGCGCGAAGCCCAGGTCGGCGCTTTGCCGGCGGGTGGCGCCGTCACCGTTTTCGTAGTTGCGGCCAAAGCTGGTGGACACGCTGCCGCCGTGGTCCTGCTGCTTGAGCACAATGTTCACTACGCCGCCGATGGCGTCCGAGCCGTACTGCGCCGAGGCGCCGTCGCGCAGCACTTCCACATGGTCCACCAGGGCGGTGGGGATCATGTCCAGGTCCACCGGCTGCGAGCCGGAGTTCAGGTAGGTGCCGTTGTTGAGCAGGGCGCTGTTGTGGCGGCGCTTGCCGTTGACCAGCACCAGCACCTGGTCGCCGTTCAGGCCGCGCAGGCTGATGGGCCGCACCACCGAAGCCGAGCCGTAGCCCGACGACGCTGGCTGGTTCAGCGAGGGCAGGGCGCGGCTGAGGGCGGCGGTAAGGTTGCTTTGGCCAGTGGCCTGCAGTTGGTCGCCGGAAATCACGTCCACCGGCGAGGTGCTTTGGGCCAGCGTACGGGCCTGGCCACGGTTGCCGACCACCACCACGGTGTCCAGCGGGTTGGCCGCCTGGATACCGGTGTCGTCGGCGCCCAGCGCCACGTTGGCGCCGCCAAGGGCGCCGCCCACGGCGAGGAACAGCAGGCTGTAGGGGAAGGGTTTGCGCAAGGGCACGGCTGATGACTGATTCATGGGGTGTAGCGCTCCTGAGGCAACGCCATGGGCGTCGCGAAAAATGGGCATCGAGACGGCTTGTTGGGATCAAGCTCTGGTGAAGGGTGCTCAGCAAGGGCTGTGCCAGCGTTGAAATGGCTTGTGAATCAAAGGGCTAGCGCGAAGGTCGAAGATTTTTTGCTGTTTTTGAAACAGTCCCGCTTCAGGATGCTGGTTTTCCTGCAGCGCCCCCGGCACGCTGCCCCCCCGTAGCAGCGGCCACCAGGCCGCGTCATGGCCGGCACCCACCCAGCTGGCACAACCATTGCTCCCGTGCTGTACATCAACCACCCACGGAGCCCCTTTCATGCCGTCACCCGGTCCCCGCAACCTGCTCACCGATGTACCCGGCATCACCGTCGGCCACGCCACCGATGCCACCGTGCGCAGTGGTGTCACCGTCATCCGCACGGCCGGCGCCTTCACCGCCAGCGTCGACATTCGTGGCGGCGGCCCCGGCGGCCGCGAAACCGCCGCCCTGGAGCCGGAAAACATGGTGGGCCAGCTGCACGCGCTGGTGTTGGCCGGTGGCTCGGTGTTCGGCCTGGGCGCCGCCGATGGCGTGGCAGCGGTGCTGTCGCAAGAGGGCGCTGGCCTGCGGTTGAAACCCGATGGCATGGCCATTCCCATCGTGCCCGCTGCCGTGCTGCACGACCTGGCCAATGGCGGCGACAAGGCCTGGGGGCTGCAGCCGCCGTACCGTGCGCTGGGCCAGCAGGCACTGGCGGCGGCGTCGCAAACCTTCGAGCTGGGCGCCGTGGGCGCCGGGCGTGGCGCCATGGCCGGGGTGCTGCAGGGCGGGCTGGGCTCGGCCTCGCTGGACATTGGCGGCGGCCTGATCGTGGCGGCGCTGGTGGTGGCCAACCCCATCGGTTCGGTGTACATGCCCGACGGCCAGACGTTCTGGGCCTGGCCCTGGGAGATCGCCGGCGAGTTCGGCGGCGTGCGGCCCCTGGGCGACATGGACGTCAGCGACCCTATCCCGCAGTTGTCGCGCCTTGACGAGCTTGGCCGCCTGCACGCCGGCGCCAACACCACCCTGGTGGCGGTGGCCTGCAACGCCGCGTTGAGCACCGCCGACTGCAAGCGCGTGGCAATCATGGCCCAGGACGGCATCGCCCGCGCGGTGCGCCCGGCGCACCTGCCGTTCGACGGCGACACCGTGTTCGCCATGGCTTCCGGCGCACTGGCGCTGGCCGAGGGGCCGCGCCGCCAGGTGGACGTCGGCCGCATCGGCTCGGCCGCCGCCGACTGCGTGGCGCGGGCTATTGCCCGGGGCGTGCACCTGGCGCGTGGCGGCTCGCCACGAGGGTGACCCGCGCCTGGGCCTGCGCGGCCAATTCCGGCAGGCCCAGGGCGCTGTACACGCGCACCAGTTGGCGGTTGGCGGGCATGTCCAGCGGGTCGTAGCCACGGCGCAGCTCCAGCTGTTGCTGGGCGTTCAACCAGTCTTCGCTGCGCAGCCGCGCGTCCAGCTCGATCAGCGCGAACAGGTCGCGCTGGGCGTGGCTGCCACCGATCTCGTTCAGCCGTGGCAGCGCCGCGCCCAGCCTGCGCAAGGCCAACGGGGCGTCGCCGCGGGCATGGGCCAGCAGGCCCTCGGCCAGGGGCAGGGTCACTTCGGCCCACACCGGCTTGCTGTGGGCCGGCGCGGCCTGGCTGTGGCGGCGCAGGTTGGCCAGCAACAGGTCGGCCTCCGGGGCACCGGCGCGGGCCAGGCCGTAGAGGTATTGCACGCTGAGAAACGGCTGCACCGTGTCCTCCACCCGCTTGGCGAGATAGGGCCTGAGGGCATTCCAGCGCGTACCGATGTCCATGCCCGCAAGCTCCATGCGGGTCAGCAGCGACACCGCGCCAATCTGGTCCTGCGAATACTCGGGCAGCCGCCCCCACACATGCTGGTCGTAGATCTGCAGCACCCGCTGCCCATCGCCGCGCCCCAGGTAGAACAGCGCCAGGTGCCACCAGTTGTGGGTGTACATGAACGAGTTCAGTGGTGCCCAGCCAGCCTGCATGCTTTCCAGGAAGTCGATGCCTTCCTCGATGCGCCCTCGGGTCAGCATCACATGGGCCAGCGCGTGCTGCGCCCACGGCTCGTCGGCCTGCAGGCCCAGGGCCACGCGGGCACTGGCTTCGGCCTGGTCCAGCAGGTGGCATTGCTCGTAGGCGAAGGCCAGCATGGCGTGGCTGTGGGCGCTGTCAGGCGCGCCGCGCCGCGCTTGCAGGCCAACGCGCAGCAGCGCCGGCCAGTTGCCGCGGTTGAATTCCAGGTACTGGTTGAGCTTGGCGGCGAACAGCTCGCGTGGGTAGCGCGCCAGCAGCTCGGCGCTCAGGTGCAGCACCTGCTGCAGGTCATCGGCCACCCAGGCCGCCAGCAGGCTGGTGTAGGTGTCGCTGCGCGGGTGGCGGCGTGACGCGGCCAGGGCGCGGCGCAGGAAACGCTCGGCCAGCCCCGGGCCTTCGGGCAACTCGCTGAACATCAGCAGCACACCTGCCAGGGCGTTGACCAGGCGGCTGTCGGGGTCGGCCTCGGCGGCGGCGAGGATGCCCTCGGCCTTGGGCAGGTAGCCGAGCATGCCGGCGACGAAATCGTCGATGGCGGCAACGCTGGCGGGGTGGTCGGTGTCGAGGGGGTTTCCCAGGTAATCCTGTGGCATGGCGAGGCTCGTGGTCCAAATAGCCTTCTACAGGGCAAGGGTTGTGCCAGTGGTGGTGGCCCCCGTGGCATGGGGCGATCGTCAGGGACAGGCTGGAACGCGCTGCTGCTTTTTCCACAATCGTCGCCGGCCACTGTGGTTTTTTCATCAGCCAGCCGCCCCGCAGCCCGGCTGCGCCGCCCATTCCACGGCCTGCCAGGCGCTGGCACAGCCATTGCAAAACCCCTGGCACGTTGTCTTTGCCAAGGAGTTCCCATGCCGCATCCCGTTTCCACCCCCTGGTCGCGCCTGGCCAGGCGCCTGTCCCGGCCGCTGCTGGGCGTGTTCATGGGCGGCCTGCTGGCAGCCGGTGCCGCCCAGGCCGAACCCACTGCGGGCGGGGTGCTGAACCTGGTCGCCCAACCCGAACCACCGTCGCTGATGCACGGCGTGGTCACCCACGTGGCCACCCAGTACGTGGGCGGCAAGATTCTGCAGGGGCTATTGACCTTCGATACCCACCTGCAACCGCAGCCGGTGCTGGCTCGCCACTGGACCATCGCGCCCGACGGCCTGACCTACACCTTCGACCTGCAGCAGGGCGTACAATGGCACGACGGCCAGCCGTTCACCGCCAAGGACGTGCTGTTCAGCTTCAACACCTTCTACCCCGAAGTGGACAAGCGCATGGCCAGCGTCTTCGGCGAATTCGTCGCTTCCATCGACGCGCCAAACGCCAACCAGGTGGTGTTCCACCTGAAGAAACCCTTCGCGCCGTTGCTGTCGTCCCTGGGCAGCGGCCTGCGGCCCATCGTTCCCGAGCACCTGTACGCCGGCACCGATTTCCGCAACAACCCCTACAACCTCAAGCCGGTGGGCACCGGGCCGTTCATGTTTGCCGAGTGGAAGCGCGGCGCCTACATCAAGCTGGTGAAAAACCCGCACTACTGGAAGCCGGGGCTGCCGTACCTGGACGCCATCGTCTTCCACGTGATTCCCGATGCCAGCGCCCGCGCCTCGGCCTTCGAGCGTGGCGATGTGCAGGTGCTGCGCAGCGGCGACGCCGACTATGCCGACATGAAGCGCCTGGGCGCCTTGCCCGGGGTGACCGCCTCCGACAAGGGCTACGAGCTGTACACCGGCCTGGCCTTCCTGCAGATCAACGTGCGCAAGCCACCGCTGGACAACCCCAAGGTGCGCCAGGCGATTGTGTATGCGCTGAACCGGCCATTTATCGTCAACAACATCTTCTTTGGCGGCGGTGAAGTGGCCCAGGGGCCGTTCGCCACGAACTCGCCGTACCACGACCCGCAGTTGCCGCAGTACGCCTATGACCCGGCCAAGGCCCGTGCGCTGATCGCCGAGTCGGGCGTGGACGTGGGCAAGGTGCGCATCCGCCTGCTCAATGGCGAGAAGGGCGGCGCCTGGGAACGCCTGGCCGAATACACCAAGCAGGCCCTGCAGCCGCTGGGCTTCAAGGTGCAGGTGGTGACGTCCGACGCGGCCACCTGGTTCCAGCGCGTCAGCGATTGGGATTTCGACCTGACCTACAACTTCATCTTCCAGATCGGCGACCCGTACCTGACCAACGCCTACCTGTACCGCTCCGACTACATCGTCAAGACTTCGCCGTTCGCCAACGTCAGCGGCTACCAGAACCCGGCGGCCGACGCCTTGTGGGACAAGGTCGCCAACACCCCGGAGGGCGCGGCGCGCCAGGCCCTGTACAGCCAGCTGGAAAACCTGCTGAACACCGACCTGCCGATTGTGCCGATTTTCCAGATGCGCTACCCCACGCTGTACAAACAGACGGTGGGCAACCTGCTGCAGACGGCCACCAGCCTCAACGAGGACTATGACAGCGTCTACCTCAAGGCCCCGGCGCCATGAGCGGCTGGCTGTTCGCCGGCGGGCGCCTGCTGCGCGCCGGGCTGATGATCATCGCCGTGGTGGTGCTGGCCTTCGGGCTGGTGCGCCTGGCCCCCGGCGACCCGGCGCTGCTGATGGCCGGCGAGGCCGGGGTGGACGACGCCAACTACATCGCCCAGCTGCGCCACACCATGGGCCTGGACCAGCCGCTGCTGGCCCAACTGGGCCACTACCTGTACGGGGTGGCACACCTGGACCTGGGCTATTCCTACCGCAACCAGGCCAGTGTCTGGTCGCTGATTGCCGAACGGCTGCCGGCCACGTTGCTGCTGATGGGCTCGGCGTTCGTGCTGTCGGCGCTGCTGGGCGTGGGCCTGGGCGTGCTGGCGGCGCGCAGCCACCAGCGTCGCGGCTGGCTGGATGGCGTCATCTCGCAAGGCGCGCTGCTGCTGTACGCGGTGCCGTCGTTCTGGCTGGCGATGCTGCTGGTGCTGGTGTTTTCCGTGCAGCTGGACTGGCTGCCGGCGTTCGGCATGGAAAGCGTTGGCGAGCCGCTGCATGGCATGGCGCGGCTGGTGGATGCCGCGCAGCACCTGCTGTTGCCGTGCCTGTCGCTGACCTTCCTGTTCCTGGCCCTGTATATCCACCTGACCCGCGCCGCCATGCTCGAAGCGCTGCAGCAGGACTACGTGCGCACGGCCCGCGCCAAGGGCCTGCCTGGCACGCGCATTCTGCAGGCCCATGTGCTGCGCAACGCCTTGCTGCCAGTGGTGACCATGGCCGGCCTGCAACTGGGCCAGCTGGCCAGCGGCGCCTTGTTGATTGAAGTGGTATACGCCTGGCCGGGCATCGGCCGGCTGTTGTACGACGCGCTGACCCAGCGCGACTACGCCTTGTTGTTGGGAGTGTTCCTGGTGATTTCGTTCCTGGTGGTGGGCTTCAATCTGCTCACCGATCTGCTTTACCGCTGGCTCGACCCGCGCATTGGCCACGGGGGGCAGGGCGCATGACCAGGCACACCGTGTGGCAACGCTTTGCCCGCCAACCCGGGCCCCTGGCAGGCGCGCTATTGGTGCTGGTGCTCGCCGCGCTGGCCGTGGCCGCGCCCTGGCTGGTGCCCGGCTCGCCGTGGGACATGACCACCACGCCGTTGCTGGTGCCGTTCGCCGATGGCCACCACGTGCTGGGCAGCGACATGCTCGGCCGCGACATTGCTACCGGCCTGCTGTACGGCGCGCGGGTGTCGTTGTCGGTGGCGCTGCTGGCCAGCGCCGCCACGCTGTTGGTGGGCCTGTTGGTGGGCGCGCTGGCGGGTTACCTGGGCGGCTGGCCGGACGCGCTGCTGATGCGGGTGGCGGAGTTCTTCCAGATCATCCCGCAACTGGTGCTGGCGGTGGTGCTGGTGGCAGCGCTGGAGCCGTCGCTGGGCTCGGTGATCCTGGCCATCGCGCTGGTGGCCTGGCCCGGCATCGCGCGGTTGGTGCGCAGCGAGTTCCTCACCCTGCGCCAGCGTGAATTCGTCCAGGCCGCCCAGGTGCTGGGCCAACGCCCGCTGACCATCATCGCCCGGCAGATATTGCCCAATGCCCTGGGCCCGCTGCTGGTGACCCTGACCTTCGTCATGGCCTCGGCCATCCTCACCGAGGCGGCGCTGGCCTTCCTCGGCCTGGGGGACCCGGACGCCATGAGCTGGGGCTACATGATCAACGCCTCGCGCAATATGCTCCGCGAGGCCTGGTGGATGAGCCTGCTGCCAGGCGTGGCCATCCTGCTGCTGGTGCTGGCGGTGAACCGCATTGGCGAAGGCCTGCGCGTGGCCCTGGAACCGGCCAACCGCCAAGGGGGCCGGCCATGAGCGCGTTGCTGGATATTCAACAGTTGAGCATCGCCTTGCCCGCAGGTGCTGACCGCAGCCATGCGCTGTACGACTTGAGCCTGCAGTTGGAGGCCGGCGAGGTGCTGTGCGTAGTGGGCGAGTCGGGCAGCGGCAAGTCGATGCTGGCCAACGCCGTGCTGCGCATGTTGCCCCAGCACCTGGCGGCCCATGGCGGCGTGGTGCGCTTTGCCGGCCAGGACCTGGCCGCGCTGAGCGAGGCGCAGATGCGCCAGCGGCGCGGGCGTGACATTGCCATGGTGTTCCAGGAGCCCATGAGCGCGTTGAACCCGCTGCTGACGGTGGGCAAGCAGATTGACGAAACCCTGCAGGCTCACGGCCAGCGCAACCGCGCCAAGCGCCAGGCGCGGGTGCTGGAGCTGTTGGGGTACGTGGGCCTGCCGCAGCCCACGCAGCTGTGCCAGCGCTACCCGTTCGAGCTGTCGGGCGGCCAGCGCCAGCGCGTGGTGATCGCCATGGCCCTGGCGTTCGCGCCCAGGTTGCTGATTGCCGACGAGCCCACTTCGGCGCTGGACGTGACCACCCAGGCGCAGATTCTCGACCTGCTCAAGCGCATCCAGCGCGAGACAGGCATGGCCATGCTGTTCATCACCCATGACTTCGCCGTGGTGCAGGCGGTGGCTGACCGGGTGCTGGTGCTGGAGCGCGGCCACCTGATCGAGCAGGGCCCGGCGGCGCAGGTGCTGCAGGCGCCCAGGGCAGCCTATACCCGGCGCCTGCTGGACGCGGTGGCGGCCACCGGTGTGGCGCGGCCGGCGTTGCCCGCGAATGCCGCGCAGGTGTTGGCGGCGCAGGGCTTGCACAAGGCCTTCGTGCGCCGCACCCTGCTGTGGCGCAGCCGCCGGGTGGACGCCCTGGCCGATGTCAGCCTGAGCCTGCGCCAGGGCGAAACCCTGGGTGTGGTGGGTGAGTCGGGTTCCGGCAAGTCCACCCTGGGCCGCGCCCTGGTGCGCCTGCTGGCCCCCGACAGCGGTACGCTGGCGTGGCAAGGCCAGGCCGTGCAGGGCCTGTCCCAGGCACGCCTGCGGCCCCTGCGCCAAGGCGTGCAGATGATCTTCCAGGACCCGTTCGCTTCGCTCAATCCGCGCCAGCGCATCGACCAGATCCTCATGACCGGGCCCCTGGCCCACGGCGTGCCGGTGGCCCAGGCGCGGCAGCGCGCCGAGCGCCTGCTGGAACGCGTGGGCCTGGACGCCGCAGCCATGGCGCGCTACCCGCAGGAGTTCTCCGGCGGCCAGCGCCAGCGCATTGGCATCGCCCGTGCGTTGGCGGTGCAGCCCCAGGTGTTGATTGCCGATGAATGCGTGTCGGCGCTGGATGCGCTGATCCAGGTGCAGATCCTTGAACTGCTGGAGTCGCTGCAGCGCGAGCTGGGCCTGAGCATCGTCTTCATTACCCACGATTTGCGCGTGGCCGCGCGGCTGTGCGACCGCATCGCGGTGATGAAGGATGGCCGCGTGGTGGAAGAGGGCGACAGCCTGCGCGTGCTCGGCCAGCCACGGCATGCCTACACCCGCGCCTTGCTGGCGGCGCTGCCGGGGCCGCCGATTGTCGCTTTGCCCACCGCCGATGCACTGCTCAAGGAACCGAGCCGATGATGAGCCTCAATGCCTTCCTGATGGCCACCGGGCACCACCTGGCCGGCTGGCGCCACCCTGATGCCCAGGCCGATGGCGGCCTGGATTTCGACCACTATCGCCATCTGGCGCGCCAGGCCGAGGCCGCTGGCTTCGACGCCATTTTTCTCTCCGACACCCTGGCCATGCTGCCCGGCGAACTCGGTGCCCTGAGCCGCATGGCGCGCACCGAACATTTCGAGCCGCTGACGCTGCTCGGCGCCCTGGCGGCGGTGACTGAACGCATCGGCCTGATTGCCACCATGACCACCTCCTACAACGACGTCGCCACCGTGGCCCGCAGCTTCGCCGGCCTGGAGGCGTTGGGCAGCGGGCGCAGCGGCTGGAACCTGGTTACTTCCAGCAACGCGCTGGAGGCATACAATTTCGGCCGTGCGCAGCACTACGGCCATGGCGAGCGCTATGGCAACGCCGCCGGTTTTCTGCAGCAGGTGCGCCAGCGCTGGCACGCCCAAGGCATCGCCCCGGTGCAGGTGGTGGCGGGGGCGTCGGAAGCCGGGCGCGAGTTTGCCGCCCAGCACGCCGAGGTACTGTTCACGGCGCAAACGGACCTGGCCAGCGCCCAGGCGTTCTACCGCGATGTGAAGGGGCGCATGGCAGCGTACGGGCGGCGGCCCGAGCAGCTGAAGATTCTTCCGGGGCTGATGCCGGTGGTCGCCACCAGCACCGCCCAGGCATGGGCCCTGCACCAGCAGTTGCAGGGGCTGGTGCAGCCCGAGGTGGGCTTGTCGTTGCTGGCCGACATCGCCGGTGGCAGCGATTTGTCGGCGTACCCGCTGGACGGCCCGTTGCCGGCGCTGCCCAGCACCGAGTCGGGGGTCAGCCGCCGCGAACTGCTGCTGGACGTGGCCCGCCGCGAAGGCCTGAGCATTCGCCAGCTGTACCTGAAAATGGCGCCGGCGCGTGGCCACCGGTTGGTGGTGGGCGACGCAGCGCACATCGCCGACCAGATGCAGCAGTGGTTCACCGAAGGCGCCGCCGACGGCTTCAACATCATGCCGGCGTACCTGCCGGGTGGCCTGGAAAGCTTTATCGCGCAGGTGGTGCCGCTGTTGCAGCAACGCGGGCTGTTCCGCCGTGGCTATGCCGGACGCACGCTGCGCGATCACCTGGGCCTCAACCCTCCTGAATACGACCTGGAGCAACGCCGTCATGCCTGACACTTTCGACCCCACGCTGCTGCCACGGGTGCAGGGCCAGCCCGTGGAGATTCGCCCGGGGCGCTGGCTCAGCATCAGCCACCAACTTGGCCATGCCCATGCCGACACCGTGGTGTTCTTCGCCCATGGCGGCGGTGGCAACCAGGACCAGTGGCGTGAACAATGGCGTGCCCTTGGCCAGGCCGGCTACAGCCTGGTGGCCTGGGACCTGCTGGGCCATGGCCGCAGTGCCAAGCCACGGCAGCGCCAGGCGTATGCCTGGGATGAACTGGTGAACGACCAGCGCGCGGTGCTGGCGCGCTTTGCCGGGCCGCGCAATATCATCGCCGCGCACTCCTTCGGCACCGGGCTTACCCTCAGCGCCGTGCTCGACAGCCCGGTGGCCGTGGAGGCGTTGCTGTTGCTGGGCACCACCCTCAACCGCCCGCTCAAGCCCGGTGGCCTGCTGCGCCTGCCCGCCTGGGCGCTGGAGTTGTTGCGGCCGGTATTGAGCAAGGGCTTTCGCCAGCGGGCCTGGGACGCCAGCGCCGCCCCGGCGCTGGTCGCCTATGAAGAGTCGCTCACCCGCCACAACCCGTTGTACGTGTTCAAGGGCCTGATCGACGGCGCCCGGTGGCCCAGCGCCGCGCAGCTGGCGAGCCTGGAGCTGGCGGTGCAGGTGCTGGCCGGGCGTAGCGACGGCCTCACGCCGGTGGCCGGTGGTGAAGCCTTGGCGCAGGCGCTGCCCCACGCGCAGTTCCGGGTGCTGGAGCAGTGCGGGCATCAGTTGATGCTGGAGCGGCCGGAGGTGGTGAATGAGCTGTTGCTGGGGATGCTGGCTGCCATCCGGGAACCTAGGGCTGCGGTGCGCCTGCCATGACGCGGTCTGTGGGAGCTGGCTTGCCAGCGAGCTGTTGGGGCCAACAAAGCTCGCGGGCAAGCCAGCTCCCACAAGACAGTTGCTGCTACAGGGGGGGTAGCTCCGTCAGGGCGCCGTCGCGGGAAAGGTGGTAGCGGCGCAGGTCGCCGGCCAACACCAACCGGCCGCCATACTGCGCGGCCGCCTCTTCCCGCACATCATCAATACAAGGACTGCGCTGCGGGTTGTTCTGGTACCGCGCACTGAAGTGCGTCAGCACCAGGTTTGGCACCCCCGCAGCTTCCGCGAAGCGCGCCACGGCGGCGGCGGTGCTGTGGCCGTAGCTGGTGCGGGCGCCTGCAAGCACGGGCTCGGTGAAGGTGGCCTCGTGCACCAGTACGTCGGCGCCCTTGGCGACGCTGGCCAGCAGCTCGGGGCGGTCGTTGTCACCGCAGACGATCACCCGGTGGCCGGGGCGGGAAGGGCGCAGGTAGTCGCCCGCCAGAATCAGCCGGCCATCATGCTGCACGTCGCTGCCACGGGCCAGCTCGCCCCACAGTGGCCCGCGCGGCACGCCGTCAGCCAGCAGGCGGGCGGTGTCCAGCCGTGGCTCGGGGTTCAGCTCGTCGAACACGTAGCCATAGCTGGGCACCCGGTGCGACAGCTCAACGGTGCTCACCGCCATGCTCGCGCAGCTCCAGGTGCCCAGGGTTTCCAGGGCGTGCAGGCGCAGCTCGTAGGGCAGGTGGGTGTCGCTGACGGCCAGGCTTTGCAACACCCAGGCCTGCAGGGCGTGCGGCACGATCAGGTCCAGCGCTTCGTTGCGCCCGGACATGCCGGCGCTGGCCAGCAGCCCCGGCAGGCCGAAGCAGTGGTCGCCGTGCACGTGGGTGATGAAGATGGCGCGCAGGTCGCGCACCGACAGGGGCGTGCGCAGCAGCTGGTGCTGGGTGCCCTCGCCGCAGTCCACCAGGTACCAGGCCTTGCCCGCGGCCTCGATGACGGCGGTGGCGCTGACGTTGCGGGCCTTGGTGGGTACCCCCGAGGAGGTGCCCAGAAACTGCAGGTCCATGTGTTGAGTGCCTCGCTGGCAAAACCGCAGTGTAACGCCTAAGGGGCGGCGCCGGCAGCCGCAGGCGTCGGCTTCAGGTAGGCGTCGGCGATGCGCTGCAGGCTACCGTCGGCGCGCAGCGCTTCAACGGCCTGGCGCAGGGTGCGCACTATGCCTTCGTCGCAGCGCCGCGAGCAGGCCAGGTACAGGTCGGCCTTCATCAGCGGCGGGCTCATCTGCAACGGGCGGTCCGACACCCCGCGCCAGATGTAGCGGGTTTCGGGTACGCCGTTGAACCAGGCGTCCACGCGCCCCATCAGCAACAGTTGTGCCGGGTTGTCGCCGATTTTCAGCGGGTAGATCTGCTCGTCGCTGAAACCTTCCTCACGCAGTTTCTGCTCCTGGGCGCTGCCGCGGCCCACGGCGATGCGGGTGAAGGCCTGGCGTGCCTGGGCGTATGATTCCACGCGTTGGCCGAGGCTGAAGAACGCCCGGTCCATGCTCATGATCGGCGCGATCCAGGTGTAGTCGGTTTCGCGGTCCGGGGTGCGTGACAGGGGAATGATCAGTTGGTTGATGCCCTGGCGTACGTCGTGCTGGGCGCGCGGCCAGGGCAGCGACACCAGGTGCAGGTCATAGCCCGCGTTGGCGGCGACCTTCAGGGTGGCCTCGCCGACGATGCCGTGCTGGCCGGTTTCGCCGATCATGCTCAGCGGTGGTGCTTCGGGCAGGTACAGGTCGAGGGTGCGCGCCGCCGCCATCGAAATTGCTGGCAACAACAGCGCGAGCAGCCCGGCGCAGCAGCGCAGCGAACGCTTGATATGACTCATGGCAGTGACTCAAAGCAGATACGGGGGTGATGCTGTTATGGGCAGTAGCATAGTTGCAAACTGCCATGCCGTGTTGTAGCAGCGACCGTCAGGTCGCGTCAGGCCGTGACACCGAGTCGTGGCTGGACGCGGCCTGGGGCCGCTGCTACGGGCATCAATTGATACGCGGGTGCTGCTGCACCAGGTTTTCGCGCTTGGCCTGCAGTTCGGCGATCTGCGCGTCGATGTCCTCGATTTTCTGCTCGATGTTGTCGTGGTGTTCCTGCAGCAGCTCGCGCGCCTCTTCAAGGTCGGACGCCGCAGGCGCTGCGCCGCGCAGTGGCTTGTTGGCGGTTTCCTTCATCGACAGGCCGGTGAGCAGGCCGATCACCGCCACCACCATCAGGTAGTAGGCCGGCATGTACAGGTTGTTGGTGGTTTCCACCAGCCAGGCCGCCAGGGTAGGGGTGAGGCCGGCCACCAGCACCGAGACGTTGAAAGCGCTGGCCAGGGCGCTGTAGCGGATGTGCGTGGGGAACATCGCCGGCAGCGTGGAGGCCATCACGCCAATGAAGAAGTTCAGCAGCACGGCAATAATCAGCAGCCCGGCGAAGATCAGCCCCAGGCTGCCGCTGGTGATCAGCATGAACGCCGGAATGGCCAGCACGAACAGGCCCACGCTGCCGGTGATGATGAAGGGCCGGCGGCCGATCTTGTCACTGAGCAGGCCGAACACCGGCTGCACGAACAGCATGCCGACCATGATCGCGATGATGATCAGCACGCCGCGGTCTTCGCTGTAGTGCAGGTTGTGCGACAGGTAGCTGGGCATGTAGGTGAGCAGCATGTAGTAGGTGACGTTGGTCGCCACCACCATGCCGATGCACGTGACCAGGCTGCGCCAGTGCTGGGTGGCGACCTCCTTGAACGATACTTTCGGGCCGGCGGCCAGGCCTTCGCGGTCGCCCTGTTCGAGTTTCTCCACGTGCTGCTGGAACGCCGGGGTTTCTTCCAGCGCGTTGCGCAGGTACAGGCCGAGCATGCCCAGGGGCAGGGCGAGGAAGAACGGCAGGCGCCAGCCCCATTCCTGGAACTTGTCTTCACCGATCACGGTGGAAATCAGCACCACTACGCCTGCGCCGAAGACGAAGCCGGCGATGGAACCGAAGTCCAGCCAACTGCCCAGGAAGCCGCGCTTGCGGTCCGGGGCGTATTCGGCGACGAAGATCGAGGCGCCAGTGTATTCGCCGCCCACCGAGAAGCCCTGGGCCATTTTCGCCAGCAACAGCAAAATGGGCGCCCAGATGCCAATGCTGTCATAGGACGGGATCAGGCCGATGGCGAAGGTGCTCAGGGACATGATGACGATGGTGGCCGCCAGCACTTTCTGCCGCCCATATTTGTCGCCCAGCGCGCCGAAGAACAACCCGCCCAAGGGGCGAATCAGGAACGGCACGGAGAAGGTCGCCAGCGCCGCGATCATCTGCACGCTGGGGTTGGCGCCGGGGAAGAAGACCTTCCCCAGCACGTAGGCGACGAAGCCATACACGCCGAAGTCGAACCACTCCATGGCGTTGCCCAGCGCCGCGGCGGTGATCGCCTTGCGCATCTTGACGTCGTCGACAATGGTGATGTCTTTCAAGCCGATGGGCTTGACGCGTTTCTTACGTAATTTCATGCCAGTTACTCGGTACCAAGGGTGTCTATGGCATGAGATACGTTGGCACGCTAAATAATTCCATCGTGCCTTCAACGATGCCCCCCCCCCTGTAGCAGCGGCCGCCAGGCCGCGTCAGGGCGCCACGACGAACACTTGGATAAATGGTAGTTACACAGGTGTAACGCCTGTACTACAGTCAAGCCGTTATTCGCACTTTGCCAGTCGTGTTGCGCGTGAACTTCACGTCGCACCGCGCTTGTGCGTGCGCGCAGGAAAAGTTCGAGTTTTGACGCCAGTTAATCGCCGTGCCCCCAGGGCTGAAACAACGGCGTCAAATTTTCAAATAACGCCATGTCGTCATTAAACAGAGAGTCAAACAAATGAGTGCACAGGAAAGTGTTATCTACACCAAATTGACCGAAGTATTCCAGGACGTCTTCGACGAGGATGACCTGACGCTAACCCCCGAAACCACGGCCGATGACGTGGAGGGCTGGGACAGCCTGGCTCATGTGCGGCTTATTCTGTCGGTTAAAAAGGCCTTCGGCATCGAGTTCGCAGCGTCGGAAACAAGCTCGTTCAAGAACGTCGGCGACCTGGTCGCGGCCATTGCCAAGAAGAGCAACTAGTCCGCTTAATTCTTATTACTGGGGAATACACTATGTCCACATTGATCAGCGCACTTCCATGGTTGCTACAACCCCCCGCCGACTTCTCCGTGCACTGCCGCGGTTTAACAGCAGATACCCCCGAACTGGGCCGAAGTATTCAAGCGCTGGCCAATTGCGCCATGGACGGCAACCAACTGCAAAAGCTCGCCAATGCCATTGGCAAGTTGCAGGCACGTGACGCTTCCCTGGCGCCGTTGACGCCGCTGCGGCTGGGTATCCTGGGCAACGGCACCCAGGATTTTGTCGCTGCGGCCCTGGTGGCCAGCGCCGCGCGGCACGGCCTGGCGTTGCAAACGGTGAAGGGTGAATACGACCAGGTGCTGCAGGAAGCCAACGAGGAGCACTCGACGGTCAATGCCTTCCAGCCCCAGGCCGTGCTGATTGCCGTGGACTACCGCGCGCTGCCGTGGCAGCCCACGCCGGGTGATGCCGGCACGGCGCTGGCCAACGTCGAAATGGCCATGAACTACCTGCAAAGCGTGCGCGACGCGGTGCACCGCCACAGCGGCGCAGTGTGCATCGTGCAAACCCTGGCGGCGCCGCCGGAAACCCTCTTCGGCAGCCACGAGCGGCGGGTGCCCGGCACCCCGCTGTGGCTGGTGGACGAATTCAACCGGCGCCTGGTGGACAGCCTGGCCAAGGGCGAAGACCTGCTGCTGGACGTGGCGCAACTGGCGGCCACCGTCGGCCTGGACGCCTGGCACTCGCCGGCGGAATGGAACATGGCCAAGCTGCCGTTCGCCAGCGACTGCCTGCCGCTGTACGCCGACCATCTGGCGCGGCTGCTGGCGGCCTGGCGCGGGCGCAGCCGCCGCTGCCTGATCCTGGACCTGGACAACACCGTGTGGGGCGGGGTCATCGGCGACGACGGCCTGGAAGGCATCAAGGTCGCCCAGGGCGACGCCACCGGCGAGGCGCACCTGGCGGTGCAGCGCATGGCGCTGGCGTTGCGCGAGCGCGGCATCGTGCTGGCGGTGTCGTCGAAGAACACCGAGGAAATAGCCCGCAAGCCGTTCCAGGAACACCCGGAGATGCTGCTGCGCGAAGAGCACTTCGCCGCCTTCCAGGCCAACTGGCAAGACAAGGCCACCAATATAAAAGCCATCGCCGAGTCGCTGGCGCTGGGCCTGGACGCCATGGTGTTCCTCGATGACAACCCGGTGGAGCGCGGCCTGATCCGGCAGATCCTGCCCCAGGTGGCGGTGCCGGAACTGGAAGAAGACCCGGCGTCCTACGCGCGCACCCTGGCCGCCGCCGGCTATTTCGAGGCGGTGCTGTTCTCCGAGGAAGACCGCAAGCGCGCCGCGCTGTACCAGGAAAACGCCCGGCGCATCACCCTGCAGCAGCAGGCCGGCGACGTGAACGCCTACCTGGCCTCGCTGGACATGGAAATCGTGTTCAAGCCGTTCGACGCCATGGGCCGCGCGCGCGTGGCGCAGCTGATCAACAAATCCAACCAGTACAACCTCACCACGCGCCGCTACACCGAGGCCGACGTGCTGGCCGCGGAGCAGGAGGCGGGCACGCTGACCCTGCAGGTGCGGCTGATCGACCGCTTCGGCGACAACGGCATGATCAGCGTAATCATCTGCCGCCCCTCGGCGCCCGACACCTGGGCCATCGACACCTGGCTGATGAGCTGCCGGGTGCTCGGCCGGCAGGTGGAAGACAGCGTGCTGTGCGAGATTCTGGCCCAGGCCCGGCAACGCGGCATCACCCGCCTGGTAGGCGAGTACATCCCGTCGGAACGCAACATGATGGTGCAGAAGCACTACCAGAAGCTGGGCTTTGCCCAGGTGGGCGAGGAGCCCAACGGCACCACGTTGTGGGAGCTGAGCACCGACGTCGAGAAATCGGCACCGCTGATGCGCGTACGGCACGAAAGCGCCTGACCCACCCACTATAAGAAACACGGAGCAGGCTGATGGACGATAATCCGAACGAGGGGCAAAAACCCAGGCTGCCGCGGCGCGACCTGGTGCTGATACCCATGCTGGTCGGCGTCACCCTGGCGGTATTGCTGGGTGCCGGCGAGGGCCTGGCGCGCTATTTCTACCCGTCGCAGCAGCTGGACAGCTGCCAGGTTCCCGACGACATCATGGGCACCCGCTTCAAGCCCGACTGCACTTCCAGCACCAAGGCCCCCGAAGGGCCGTGGGTGACCAACCACTACAACGACTGCGGTTACCGCTCCTCGGGCAGCTGCGCCAGCAAACCGGCGGGCGCGTTGCGCATCGTGGCGTTCGGCTCGTCGCTGACCCAGGGCTACCTGGTGCCGTACGAGCAGTCCTACCCGGTGCGAGTGGGCGCCAGCCTGGCCACGTCCTGCCACCGCGCCATCGACGTGCAGGACGTGGCCAGCATCGGCTACAACTGGAACCGCGCCAAACTGGACTTCGATGAGGCGGTGAAACTGGCCCCAGACCTGCTGATTACCAGCATCGTGCCGTTCGACCTGGAACGCGACCCTGCCGACTTCGAGGCCAGCAGCGCGCCCGCGGCGCCGGCCCCCGAGCCGCCGTTGCTGAACCGCATTTACGTGGCCATCAAGGAACAGGCGCGTTCGGCGTACGTTGCCCAGTACTTCTACTTCAAGAACGCCGAGGCCTTTACCGACCTTTACCTGCACTACGGCGAGAAGGCCAACTTCTTGCGCACGCCGTTCACGCCGTTCTGGCAGAGCCGCCTGGACACCTATGAAAAACTCCTCGCCGACATGGCCGACCAGGCGCGCGCCGCCCACGTGCCGCTGGTGCTGGTGTACGTGCCGCAGCGCGCCCAGGTGGCGATGATCAGTGGCACACGCACGCCGCCCGGCGTCGACCCTTGGGCGTTCAGCCGGGCCATTGGCGAGATCGCCCGCCGCCACGGCATCATCTACGTCAACACCAGTGATGATTTCAGCCATCTGAAAAACGCCGCCGACCTGTATTACCCGGTGGACGGCCACCCCTCGGGTGCAGGCCATGCGGTGATCGCCGATGCCGTGGTGCAGCGGCTGGTGGGCCTGCCCGATGACCGCTTTGCCAGCTGTGCCACGGGGTCGGCCACGGCCGCCCTGCAGCCGAGGACCGAGCCATGAACGTACCGTCATTCGAGTTTCTGGGGTTCGCGGCCATTGCCGCGCTGGTGTTCAACCTGTTCCTGGCAGCGGGCTGGCGCCAGGCGGTGCTGCTGGCCACCAACCTGGTGTTCTTCGCCAGCCTTGTGCCCAGCGCCACTGCCTGCGTGCCGTTCGTGCTGTTCCTGGCATTCGGCTTCGCGTTGATGCGCCTGGTGCAGCGCACGCCGGGGGCTGACCACCGGCTGCTGTTCGCAGGTTCGGTGCTGGCCATCGTGCTGGTGTTCGCCTGGCTGAAGAAGTACGGGTTTTTCCCCTCGGGCATGTTCCTGGCGTTTCCCTACGCCACCATCGGCCTGTCCTACGTGTTCTTCCGCGTGCTGCACCTGGTCATTGACGCGCGCGGCGGCACCTTGCCACCGATCACCGCGCTGGGCTACATCAACTACACGTTGAATTTCACCGCGCTGATCTCCGGGCCGATTCAGCGCTACCCCGATTACAAGGCGCAGGCCGATACGCTGTCGCGCCCCGACCTGATCATTGCCGGGCAGGGCGTGGAGCGCATCTTCATCGGCTTCTTCAAGGTGTTCGTGCTCTCCCACGTGCTGCACGACATGCAACTGCAGGCGCTGGCGTTGTTGCCGCAAACCCCGGGGCTGTGGGGCACGGCGGCCCAGGGCGTGATCATTGCCGTGAGCTACCCGCTGTTCCTGTACTGCAATTTCTCCGGCTACACCGACGTGGTGATCGGCGTGGGCTATTTCTTCGGGTTCAGGTTGCCGGAGAACTTCAACAAGCCCTTCATCGCCGAGAACTTCATCAACTTCTGGGGCCGCTGGCACATGTCGCTGTCCAACTGGTTGAAGACCTACGTCTACAACACCGTGCTGATGAGCCTGATGGAGCGCTTCCCGGCGCGCAGCGTCGAGCCGTTCCTGGGCGTGCTGGCGTTCTTCGTGACGTTTTTCCTGGTGGGTATCTGGCACGGGCAAACCTCGGAGTTCGTCATGTTCGGCCTGTTGCAGGGTGGCGGCGTGGCGGTGAACAAGCTGTACCAGATCCAGATGGCCCAGCGCCTGGGCAAGAAGCCCTACAAAGCCTTGTGCGCCAACCCGCTGTACGTGATTGCCGCGCGCGGGCTGACCTTTGCCTGGTTTGCCTTCACGCTGTTCTGGTTCTGGGCCACCTGGGCGCAGATCGGCGCCTACTATGCGGCGCTGGGCTGGGCCGGCACACTGCTGGTGTGGGGCCTGGTGTGGCTGGGTGCGTCGGTGGTGATCGAGGTGGTGCGCAGGCTGTGGGCGCTGGTGCTGCTGCTAAAGGCCGGCGGCTCGCCGCTGGCGCAGTCGCGGTACACGCGCACGGTGGCGGTTACCGTGGTGGCGACGCTGACCACGGTGTTCATCCTGCTGGCCAACTCACCGGCACCGGATATCGTCTACAAGACGTTCTAGCCCCTGCGGTGCACCCTGATGACGCGGCCTGGCGGCCGCTGCTACGGGAGCAGTGTGGCGATTACGGCCGCCGCCATCCGCGCCTGCAACGCCTGCCCCTGCGCCGTCAGGTGAATGCGGTCGCTGGCGAACAGCGGCGGCGGGTAGGGGCCGGCGGGGCGGTTGAACGCCGGCTCGCTGGCCCAGTCGATCACCGCGTCGCAGCTGTCCAGCGGCGCGCGGAGGGCGGCGTTGACCACCATCAGGGTGCTGTTGGCGCGCGGTTCGGCGCTGCGGATCACGTCGGCCACGCACACCACCTTGGCCCCGGCCTTGTGGGCCAGGGCGGCACCGCGCCGGTAGGTGGCGATGATGTCGTCGGCGCTTTGCCCGGATTGCTGGTCGTTGTAGCCACCTTGCAGAATGACGATCTTGTTTGGCGAATGGCTCGCGGCCAGATTGGGCAGTGCGTATTGCTCCCATAAACCCACGGCGCCTGCCAGCCGGCCGCCATAGCGCGCGGCATTGACCAGCTGGATATCGTCGCGGCCCAACTGGCGAATCATCTGCTGCGGCCAGCCTTGCTGGAACGGCGCGCCGCTGCCATCGGAATGGCTGTCACCCAGCACCACGATCACCCCGCCCGTGGGCGCCGGCAGGCCGAAGGTCTGTGCCAGCGAGGCGTTCAACGCGACACGCGTGTCAGCGTCCAGCGGCCAGGGCACGATGATCGCCGCCGACATATTCACCAGCCCCGAGCGATCGCCGCCGCTCAGGCCCAGGCTGCCACCGGCCAGCGGCGTGACATTGCCGCCGGGGGTGGTTGTGGAAGTGCCGAGCATGTCCAGGGTCTTGCCTTGGGCGTCGGCGCTGCAAACAATGACCGCCGGGGTCTCGGTAGGCACCACGGCGGCGTAGGCGTTGTCGCCCGCGCCGTCGCAGGCGGTGGGCCGCGGGCTGTAGTGGGCGAATTCCAGGCCGGCATTGCGGTCGGCGATATCGCCCACGGTGACGAAACCCACCGGCGCGAACGCCGAGGTGGCCGCGCCGATCACCGCCAGGGTGAAGTGGTTGGCCGCCAGGGTCACGCTGGTGGGCAGGTTCATGTAGGTGTTGGCCGGGTCCCATTCGCCGGCACCGGCGTGGGCGTCGAACAGCACCGCGCGGCTGTTGCCGTGGCGGCGTTCGGCACTGAGCACGGGGCGCAGGGTGGCATCGGACTGAGTGGCATCGTTGCTGCCGCCGCCCTGGTCGTGCCACGTCGTGATGCGGGTGAGGGCGTCGGCTGCCAGCGTGCCGTCGGCGAGGAAGTGCAGCGCCTTGCCTTCTGCGGTAATGGCCGGGCCTTTGTAGCAACGGCTCAGGAGGTGCGTGCCGTAGGCGGTGGGACGCAGCACGGCCAGGGTGAACTGCGCGCCGCTGCCGTGGGTGGAGGAGGCCGTTACAGGCTCGGGCCCCAGGCAGTCGTGCAACAGCGGTTGGGTGACGCTGACCTCGGCGATGCCGGTACCGGCCGTCACCTTCGCGACGCTGACCGTGGCGCCGCCGGGCAACGCCAACGTGTCGCCAGCCTGGTAGCCGCTGCCGGCCACGACCGGCGTGGCGCCGGTGACATACAGCCCGATTACATCCAACGGCAGCGGCGCCGCCTGCACGCCGAGGCTCGCCACCCACAACCACGCCAGCACACAGGGTTTGCAAGGGCGCGCCATGGCCACCTCCACAGTCAAACCAGCAGCGTAGCAGCTGGGCCTTGTGGGAGCTGGCTTGCCCGCGAGCTTTTGGGGGCGCCACACCGCGGGGGCCAGCCCGCGCCCCCCGGCACAACCCCGCCCCGGAGCCGCGGGCCCGGGTGGGCCGGGGCTTCCCCCCGAGCTTTTCGGGCCTCAACAGCTCGCTGGCACGCCAGCTCCCACAGGAAGCGAAGCGCAGCCCGTAAAGGTCACGCGCTTTGCAGCCGTTCCCTGGCCCAGTAGCGCGGGTCGTCCATGACGCGGTTGTCGCTGTGCAGGTGGCCGGGCATGCGTGCCTGCAGGTAGTCGATCCATGACTTGATCTTGGCATCGACGAAACGCCGCGACGAATACAGCGCATACACGTTGCGGTCAGGCGCCTTGTACGCCGGCAGCACCCGTTGCAGGGTGCCGGCCTTCAACGCATTGGCGGCAATGAAGCTGGGCAGCAAGCACAGGCCCATGCCGGCCACGGCGCCCGATAGCAATGCATCGGACAGGTTGACCCGGAACGTCTCGCCCGGGGTGAAGCTTTCCTCACCCTTGGGCCCGACCAGGCTCCAGGTGTCGTCGCGCAAGGGCAGGGCCAGGCGCAGGCAGGTGTGGTGCGCCAGGTCGTCGAGGCTGCGCGGCGTGCCGTGCCGTTGCAGGTACTGCGGCGCGGCGCAGATCACCCCGCAGAAACGCCCCAGCGGCTGGCCGACCATCTCGGAATCGGGCAGGTGCTCGGACAAGGCAATGGCCATGTCGAACTGCTCTTCCACAAGATTCACCGGCCGCCGCTCCAGGGTCAGGTCCAGCGTGACCTGGGGGTGCAGGCGGGTGTAGTCGGGCACCAGCGGCATCAGGCATTCCAGGCCGAACTCGGTCACCGCGTGCACGCGCAGGCAGCCGCTGGCGGTCAGGCAGGCCTCGCCGGCTTCCAGGGTGGCGTCGTCGATCAGCGCCAGGATTTCCCGGCAACGCGCAAGGTAGCGCGTACCCACCTCGGTCAACGAGCGCGAGCGGGTGGTGCGCTGCATCAACCGCGCCTTGAGGATGTTCTCAAGCTCGGTGACCGAGCGTGATGCCTGGGCGGTGGAGATGCCCAGGCTGTGCGCGGCAGCGGTGAAGCTGCCGGTTTCGGTGACTTTGACGAACGCCTGCATCGCGTTGATGAGATCCATTGGTTAAACCCTTGCTGGCAATAGGCTTCAACCGCTGCCGGCCAGCGCCGTGATGCTGGCCTTGCAGGTGTGAAGCGATTCTATGAACAGGTTGGCGCGCGCCTTGAAGCGCGCGGTGGGGGCGACGATGGCCACGGCATGGGGGCCGGCAAACGTGGGCACCAGGATGGAACAGGCACTGATGCCGGTGACGAACTCCTCGTGGTCGAAGGCGATCCCGGTCTGGCGAATGCCGGTCATCTCCGCCAACAGCGTGGCCAGGTCATGGGTGGCCGGGGTCAGGCGTGGCAGCGCCTGGCCCAGGCAGTCGGCGACCTCCCGGTCGGTCAGGGTCGACAGCAACACCTTGCCGTCGGCCGTGGCGTGCATGGGCATCGGCTGGCCCACCGGGAACACCACACGCAGCGGGTGCTCGGCCACCACCCGGTCAATCACCGAGGTCTGGCCTCGGCGCATGCACGACAGGGTCACGCTTTCCTGCACCGCCTCGCTCAACTCGTCCAGCGCCTTGTGGGCGATGGTGACGATGTCCACGTGCGTCTGGTGGACCATTTGCGCGAACGCCGGCCCCAGGCGAAAACCGGTGCCCGGGCGCACCGGCTCCACCAGCGCCTCGCTTTCCAGTGCCGCGACGATGCGCTGCACGGTGGAGCGCGCCAGGCCCACCTGCTGGGCAATGGCCGCCAGGCTCAGGCCCTTCGGGTGCTCGCCCAGGATGCGCATGATGGCGCTGGCGCGGGCAATCACCTGGATGCCGCCTGCGCGTGTCTCGTCGATGTCGTGTTGCTCTTTCACCTGGCCTTGCCCTCGCAAATGTGTCGCGGCTGCCTGCCAGCCGCCAAGGATGGGGGCCGAGTGTACAGATTCATCGTCTTCTGCTGCAGCGCGACCTGTGGTTGCGTCATCGCCGACAACCACATTATGATACAACGAATCGCATCGTGGTTATTTTTTCATCCCTTTAATGTTCCCTGGCGGCTTCCAGCCGACAGGAGGACGCGTGGGTTACACCTGGAGAACGAACATGAAGATCAGTCCCAACCGCAGTCGTTGGTGCGCCTTGCCGCTGTCGGCCCTGCTGCTGTGCGCCTGCAAGGAGGCCCAGCCGCCTGCCGATGTGCGCCCGCCGGAAGTGGGCGTGGTGACCTTGAAGAGCCAGCAGGTGCTGCTGAGCAGTGACCTGCCGGGCCGTACTTCGGCCTACCGCGTGGCGGAAGTGCGCCCGCAGGTCAGCGGCATCGTGGTCAAGCGCCTGTTCGAAGAAGGCGCGGTAGTGAAGAAGGGCCAGCAGCTGTACCAGATCGACCCGGCCACTTATGCCGCTGCCGTGGACAAGGCCCAGGCCAACCTCGACAGCACCCGCAACCTGGCCCAGCGCTACCAGCGCCTGCTGGAAAGCCGCGCCATCAGCCGCCAGCAGTACGACGACGCCGACGCCAACTACCGCCAGGCCCAGGCCGACCTGAAAACCGCGCGCATCAACCTGGAGTACACCAGGGTGCTGGCGCCAATCGACGGCCGTATCAGCCGCTCCGCCGTCACCGAGGGTGCGCTGGTCAGCAACGGCCAGGCCGATGCGCTGGCCTCGATCAACCAGCTGGACCCCATTTATGTCGATGTCACCCAGGCGTCCACCGACATGCTCAAGCTGCGCCGCGAACTGGATTCCGGGCAACTGACCATGGCCGGCCCCGACCAGGTCAAGGTGCAGCTGCGCCTTGAGGACGGCACGGCCTACAGCGAGGCCGGCGCGCTGAAGTTCTCCGAAGTGACGGTGGAACCCACCACCGGCGCCGTCACCCTGCGCGCGGCCTTCGCCAACCCCAGGGGCATCCTGCTGCCGGGCATGTTCGTCCACGCCACGCTGGCCGAAGGCGTGCGCGAGGACGCCATCCTGGTGCCGCAACAGGGCGTAACCCGCGACCTCAAGGGCGAAGCCACGGCGCTGGTAGTGGGCGCCGACAGCAAGGCCGAGCTGCGCCAGCTGAAGAACCTGCGCGCCATTGGCAACCAGTGGCTGGTGGAATCGGGCCTTGCTGCCGGTGACCGGGTGATCACCGAAGGCGTGCAGCGCGCCCGTCCGGGCATGAGCGTGGCGGCGGTGGCGGCGCAAAACGTCGACGTTGCAGCGCCCCTGGCCAGCGCCGCCCGGTAATGGCGGCGTCCCCTTTCTTTCAAGGTAACTGCGTAAATGGCTAACTTTTTCATCAACCGGCCGATCTTCGCCTGGGTGGTCGCGATCGTGATCATGCTGGCGGGCGGGCTTGCGATCCTCAAGCTGCCGATCAACCAATACCCCAACATCGCCGCCCCGGCGGTGAACATCACCGTGACCTACCCGGGCGCCTCGGCGCAGACCGTGCAGGACACCGTGGTGCAGGTCATCGAACAGCAACTGAACAACCTCGACGGCCTGCGCTACATGTCGTCGGAGAGCAACAGCGACGGCAGCACCAACATCACCGTCACCTTCGACCAGGGCACCGACCCCGACATCGCCCAGGTGCAGGTGCAGAACAAGCTGCAACTGGCGACCCCGCTGCTGCCCGAGGAAGTGCAGCGCCAGGGCCTGCGCGTGGCCAAGTACCAGGTCAACTTCATGTTGATCGTGGGGCTGTACTCCGAAGACGGCTCGATGGACGACTTCGACATCGGCAACTACATCGCGTCGAACATGAAAGACCCGGTGCTGCGCACCAAGGGCGTGGGTGACTACCTGATGCTGGGCGCGCAGTACGCCATGCGCATCTGGGTCGACCCGGAAAAGCTGGTGAGCTACCAGCTGACGCCCCAGGATGTGATAGACGCGGTGTCCTCGGAAAACGTGCAGGTGTCGTCCGGCTCGCTGGGCGGCCTGCCGACCCGCAAGGGCGTGCAACTGAACGCCACCATCCTGGGCAAGTCGCGCATGACCACCGCCGAGGAGTTCCGCGAGATTCTGCTGAAGGTCAACCCGGACGGCTCCCAGGTGCGCGTGAAAGACGTCGCCGACGTGGGCCTGGGCGCGGAAAGCTTCTCCATCTCCGGCACCTACAACGGCAAGCCGGCAGCGGCCCTGGCCCTGCGCCTGGCCACCGGCGCGAACCTGCTGGACACCGTGAAGAACGTGCGCGACACCGTGGCGCAGCTGCAACCCTACATGCCCAAGGGCCTGAAGGTAGTGTTCCCCTACGACACCTCGCCGGTGGTGGGCGCCTCGATCCATGAGGTGGTCAAGACCCTGTTCGAAGGTATCGTGCTGGTGTTCCTGGTGATGTACCTGTTCATGCAGAACCTGCGCGCCACGTTGATTCCCACCCTGGCGGTGCCGGTGGTGCTGTTGGGTACGTTCGGCGTGCTGTCGGCGTTCGGCTTCACCATCAACACCCTGACCATGTTCGGCATGGTGTTGGCCATCGGCCTGCTGGTGGACGACGCCATCGTGGTGGTGGAAAACGTGGAACGGGTGATGGTCGAGGATCACCTGTCGCCCAAGGAGGCCACGCAAAAGTCCATGGGCCAGATCCAGGGTGCGCTGGTGGGCATCGCCATGGTGCTGAGCGCGGTGTTCGTGCCCATGGCCTTCTTCGGCGGCGCCACCGGCATCATCTACCGGCAGTTCTCGGTGACCATCGTCTCGGCCATGGCCCTGTCGGTGCTGGTGGCCATGGTCTTTACCCCAGCCCTGTGCGCCACACTGCTCAAACCGGTCAGCCACGACCACCACGACAAGAAAGGTTTCTTCGGCTGGTTCAACCGCACCTTCGACCGTGGCGCCGACCGCTACAAGGGCGGGGTGGCGGCCATTGCCAAGCGCAAGGGGCTGTTCATGCTGGTGTGGGCGGTAATCGTCGCCGGCGTGGTGCTGCTGTTCCCGAAAATCCCCACGGCGTTCCTGCCCGATGAAGACCAGGGCACCATGGTGGTCCAGGTGCAGATGCCGCCGAACACGGCTGCCGGGCGCACCCAGGTGGTGCTGGACCAGGTGCGTGATTACCTGCTGAAGGACGAGCGTGGCATTGTCGACTCGGCCTACACGGTGAACGGCTTCAACTTCGCCGGGCGTGGGCAGAACTCGGGCATGTTGTTCATCGGCCTCAAGCCGTGGGAAGAGCGTGAAGGTCAAGACACCTCGATCTTCAGCCTGGCCGCGCGCCTGCAGAAGCTGGGCTCGGCCATCAAGGACGGCACCGTGGTGGCCATCGTGCCGCCGGCCATTCTCGAACTGGGTAACGCCAAGGGCTTTGACCTGTACCTGCAGGACAACACCGGCATGGGCCATGAAAAGCTGATGGAGGCGCGCAACAAGTTCCTGCAACTGGCCGCGCAGAACCCGCTGCTGATGAACGTGCGCCCCAACGGCCTGAACGACGAACCGCAGTACAAGGTGGTGATCGACGACGAGAAGGCGCGGGCGCTGCAGGTGAGCATCGCCGACATCAACGAGACCATGACCACCGCCTGGGGCTCCTCCTACGTCAACGACTTCGTCGACCGCGGGCGCGTGAAGAAGGTGTACGTGCAGGGCCAGATCGACTCGCGCATTTCGCCCCAGGACTTCGACAAGTGGTACGTGCGCAACAACAAGGGCGAGATGGTCAAGTTCTCGGCGTTCGCTTCGGGCTACTGGACCTACGGCTCACCGAAGCTTGAGCGCTACAACGGCATTCCGGCGGTGGAAATCCAGGGCGAACCGGCACCTGGGCACAGCACCGGCGAGGCCATGGCCGAGGCGGAGAAAATCCTTGCGCAGCTGCCCTCGGGCATCGGCATCCAGTTCACCGGTATTTCCTATGAGGAGCGCTCGGCGGGCTCCCAGGCACCGGCCCTGTACGCCATCTCGCTGCTGATCGTGTTCCTGTGTCTGGCCGCGCTGTATGAAAGCTGGTCGGTGCCGGTGGCGGTGATCATGGTGGTGCCGCTGGGTGTCATCGGTGCGGTCATCGCCACCCTGGCGCGCGGCCTGTCCAACGATGTGTTCTTCCAGGTCGGCCTGCTGACCACGGTGGGGCTGTCGGCGAAGAACGCCATCCTCATCATCGAGTTCGCCAAGGCCCTGCATGAAGAGCACGGCAAGCCGTTGCTGGAAGCCGCGGTGGAAGCGGCGCGCCTGCGCCTGCGGCCGATCATCATGACCTCGCTGGCGTTCATGCTCGGCGTTCTGCCGCTGGCCATTTCCAACGGCGCCGGCTCCGGCAGCCAGCACTCCATTGGCACCGGCGTGGTGGGCGGCATGGTCACCGCGACGTTCCTCGCCGTGTTCTTCGTGCCGATGTTCTTTGTGTTGATCTGCAACCTGTTCAGCAAGAAACCCGCGCAACAACCTGCGGCGGCGGTGGGAGAAGAAGCATGAAACACACAGGCTTGAAACTGGCCGCGCTGGTGGCGGCCATGGCGGTGGGCGGCTGTTCGCTGATCCCGGCGTACCAGCGGCCCGAAGCACCGGTGCCACCGCAGTGGGACGCCCCGGCGCAAACAGTGGCCGGGGGCACCCTGGCCAGCTGGCCGGTGTTCTTCAAGGACGCGCGCCTCAAGGAGCTGATTGGCCAGGCGCTGGAGAACAACCGTGACCTGCGCGTGGCGGCCTTGAACGTCGAGAAAGCGCAGGCGCTGTACCGCATCCAGCGCGCCGACCTGTTGCCCACCATCGGCGCCACGGTGGCGGGCGACAACCAGCGCACGCCGGCTGACCTGAGCACCACCGGGCGCACCCAGGTCACCCACGTCAACAGCGCCGGCATTGGCTTCACGGCTTATGAGCTGGACTTCTTCGGCCGGGTGCGCAGCCTGAACGAGGAGGCGCTGGAAACCTACCTGCAGGACGTGGACGCGCAGCGAAGCGCGCGCATCGCGCTGGTGGCGGAAGTGGCCAGCGCCTGGTACCAGCTGCAGGCCGACCAGCAACTGCTGGCCATCGCCCGGCAGACCCTGGCCAGCCAGCAGGACAGCTATGCGCTGGTGAAAAGCAGCTACGACAACCAGGTGTCCACCGAGCTGGACCTGAGCCAGGCAGAAAGCACCGTGCGCACGGCGCAGTCGAGCCAGGCCCAGTACACCCGCCAGGTGGAACAGGACAAGAACGCCCTGGTGCTGCTGGTGGGCAAGCCGCTGGCACCCGAGGTGTTCCAGGCGGTACAAGGCTTGCCGGCTGGCATGGACGAGAACCTGCCGGTGGGCCTGCCTTCCGACCTGTTGACCCTGCGCCCTGACATCCAGGGCGCCGAACACGCCCTGAAGGCGGCCAACGCCGACATCGGCGCGGCGCGTGCAGCGTTCTTCCCCAGCATCAGCCTGACCGTCTCGGCGGGCTCGGCCAGCAGTGACCTGGGCCACCTGTTCGCAGGCGGGCAGGGCGCCTGGAACTTCGCGCCGAGCATCAACCTGCCGATCTTCAACGCCGGCCGCAACCGCGCCAATCTGGACGCGGTCAAGGTGCAGAAGTCCATCGAAGTGGCCAACTACCAGAAGGCCATCCAGGTAGCCTTCCGCGAAGTGGCGGACGGCCTGGTGGCCCAGGGCACGTTGAACGACCAGGTGAACGCCGACAACCTGCTGGTGACGGCGAACATGCGCAGCTACCAGCTCGCCGACCGGCGTTACCAGGAAGGGGTGGACACCTACCTCAATAGCCTGGATGCACAGCGTAACCTGTTTGCCTCGCAGCAGACCCTGGTGCAAAGCCAGCTGGCGCGGCTGAACAACAGTGTGTCGCTGTACAAGGCGCTGGGCGGCGGGCAGTAAGCCGATCCTGCGTGGCGCCGTGCGGTGCGCGCAGGATTTCGTGCACTGAAGATTTTCAGCGTGGGCAAGGGCCTGCGCAGCCTGCGGCAGCGGCTACAGAACCCACCACGTCTTGTGGGAGCTGGCTTGCCAGCGAGCTTTTATGGCCCCAACAGCTCGCTGGCAAGCCAGCTCCCACAGGATGTAGCCGCAACTG
>NZ_JBWCAM010000026.1:0-101941 GCF_056175065.1 Pseudomonas sp. JC1203 | reverse complement strand
GCTCCCACAAAATATCAGGTGCTCCAGATTCTTGGGGGCAGGGCTTCTTTGCCCAGCACCTCGGGGCGCAATATTTTCCATAGGGCAATCAGCCAATCGCGGGCGTGCAGGCCTTCATGGGCCAGGCAGCGGGCTACCAGCAGGCCAGGCAGCTGGCTGAGGTCGCCGCGCACCTGGCCTTCCACGGCCCGGCATTGTTCAAGCAACTCGGGGCTGATGTCGGCCGTCACCAGCAAGGTGGCAAACACCGTGTGGCCGTCCAGGCCCATGGGCGAGTCCAGCAGGCCGTCGTTGCCGACCACGCGCTGGCGCTCGTGCCACAGCAGTTCGCCGTCCCGGCGGATGTCCACGCGGCTCTGGAAATGCCCGCGCTCGAAGCGCTCGTCCGCCGCCGGGCGGCCCAGGGCGACCATGTCCCAATACACCAGGCGGGCGTCGCCCTGCAGCTCGATGCTGGTGTGCAGTTCTGCCTGGGCGGCGCTGTAGACGATGGTCTCCTGCGGCAGCCACTCAAGCGTTGCACCGGGCGCCACGGCCAGGTTCAGGGTCTGGTAGGCGGGGCCGGCGGCGCGGTACCACTTGGCCGCGCCCGGGCTGGTCAACTGCGCCCAGGCGCCGTCGCCGACGCTCACGCTGATGGCCAGGCGGTCACCGCCGGCAATGCCGCCGGGCGGGTGCACGATGATGTGCTGGCACACCTCGGGGCCCTCGGCGTACAGGTGCTTCTGCACCCGCAGCGGGCCCAGGTGGCGGCGCTGGGTGGGGCGGGTGGTGTCGCCGAAACGGCCGTAGCCCAGTTCGAGCTCGGCGTGCCAGCTCGGCGTGTACAGGGCGGTGGAAGCGGGCAGGTTCATAGGCTTGTTCGTTATTGGTTTGTGTGCAGATTAAATGGTTACCAGGCCGCGTACACCCTCGGCCTCCATATTTTCACCGCGGCCGTGCTGCACGATTTCGCCCCGCGACATGACGATGTACTGGTCGGCCAATTCTGCGGCGAAATCGTAGAACTGTTCCACCAGCAGAATCGCCATGTCGCCGCGCGCGGCAAGCTTCTTGATCACCGCGCCGATCTCCTTGATCACCGACGGCTGGATGCCCTCGGTGGGCTCGTCGAGAATCAGCAGGCGCGGGCGGCTGGCCAGGGCGCGGCCGATGGCCAGCTGTTGCTGCTGGCCGCCGGACAGGTCGCCGCCGCGCCGGTGCTTCATCTGCAGCAATACCGGGAACAGCTCGTAGATGAACGCCGGCACCTCCCTGGCCTCGCTGGCGCTGAAGCGCGACAGGCCCATCAGCAGGTTTTCCTCGACGGTAAGCCGGCCGAAAATTTCCCGGCCCTGGGGCACGTAGGCGATACCGGCGTGCACGCGCTGGTGCGGCTTGAAACCGGTGATGGGCTTGCCTTCCCATTGCACGCTGCCTTCCTTGGACGGGATCAGGCCCATCAGGCACTTGAGCAACGTGGTCTTGCCCACGCCGTTGCGGCCCAGCAGGCAGGTGACCTCGCCGACTTTCACATCGAAGGACAGGCCACGCAGGATGTGGCTGCCGCCGTAGTATTGGTGAAGCTTTTCGACCTGGAGCATGGTTCAAACTCTCCGCATATGGACCTTGTGGGAGCTGGCTTGCCAGCGAGCTTTTGAGGCCCTGAAAACTCGCTGGCAAGCCAGCTCCCACAACAGCAGTGCTTCCATCAAAAAAGGGCAGGCTCAGCGGCCCAGGTAAACCTCGATCACCCGCTCATCCGCCTGCACCTGCTGCAGCGACCCTTCGGCCAGCACGCTGCCCTGGTGCAGCACGGTGACGTAGTCGGCGATGGTGTCGACGAAACCCATGTCATGTTCCACCACCATCAGCGAGTGCTTGCCGGCCAGGCGCTTGAACAGTTCGGCGGTGAACTCGGTCTCGGCGTCGGTCATGCCCGCCACCGGTTCGTCCAGCAGCAACAGCTGCGGGTCCTGCACCAGCAGCATGCCGATCTCCAGGAACTGCTTCTGGCCGTGGGACAGCAGGCCGGCGGGGCGGTGCACCGAGGTGGTCAGGCGAATGGTGTCGAGCACCTCGTCGATGCGGTCCTTCTGCTCGCCCGTCAGGCGCGCGCGCAGGCTGGCCCACACCGACTTGTCGGTCTTCTGCGCCAGCTCCAGGTTCTCGAACACGCTCAGCGCCTCGAACACCGTCGGCTTCTGGAACTTGCGGCCAATGCCGGCCTGGGCGATCTGCACCTCGCTCATCTTGGTCAGGTCCAGGGTTTCGCCGAACCAGGCCTTGCCGTGGCTGGGGCGGGTCTTGCCGGTTATCACGTCCATCAGCGTGGTCTTGCCCGCGCCGTTGGGGCCGATGATGCAGCGCAGCTCACCCACGCCGATGTACAGGTTGAGGTTGTTCAGCGCCTTGAAGCCATCGAAGCTGACGCTGATGTCTTCCAGGGTCAGGATGGTGCCGTGGCGGGCGCTGAGCGCACCGTCCACGCGCTGGCCCAGGCCGATGGCGTCACGGCTGGTGCCGGCGTCGCGGTTGGGTTCCAGGATGGGCTCCAGCATGAATTCGGGGGTAGGCGTGGTTTTCATTGTTCGCCCCTTTTCTTGATCAGGCCGATGACGCCCTTGGGCAGGTACAGGGTGACGATGATGAACAGCGCGCCCAGGAAGAACAGCCAGTATTCAGGGAAGGCCACGGTGAACCAGCTCTTCATGCCGTTCACCAGGCCTGCGCCCAGCAGTGGGCCGATCAGCGTGCCGCGGCCGCCCAGGGCTACCCACACGGCGGCCTCGATGGAGTTGGTGGGCGACATTTCGCTGGGGTTGATGATGCCCACCTGCGGCACGTACAGCGCCCCGGCCAGGCCGCACAGCACCGCGCTCAGCACCCAGATGAACAGCTTGAAGCCGCGCGGGTCGTAGCCGCAGAACATCAGCCGGTTCTCGGCGTCGCGCAGGGCGGTCAGCACGCGGCCGAACTTGCTTTGTGCCAGGCGCCAGCCCAGCAGCAGGCTGCCCACCAGCAAGGCCACCGTCAGCAGGAACAGCACGGCGCGGGTGCCTTGCGAGGTGATGTTGAAGCCCAGCAGCGTGCGGAAGTTGGTGAAGCCGTTGTTGCCGCCAAAGCCGGTCTCGTTGCGGAAGAACAGCAGCATGCCGGCGAAGGTCAGCGCCTGGGTCATGATCGAGAAGTACACGCCCTTGATCCGCGAACGGAAGGCGAAGAAACCGAACACCAGCGCCAGGAGGCCCGGGGCCAGCACCACCAGGCACATGGCCCAGAGGAAATGCTGGGTACCGGTCCAGTACCAGGGCAATTCGGTCCACGACAGGAAGGTCATGAACGCCGGCAGGCTGTCGCCGGCCGATTCGCGCATCAGGTACATGCCCATGGCGTAGCCGCCCAGGGCGAAGAACAGGCCGTGGCCCAGCGACAGCAGGCCGGCGTAGCCCCACACCAGGTCCAGGGCCAGGGCGACGATGGCGTAGCAGAGGATCTTGCCCACCAGGGTCAGGGTGTAGGCCGATACCTGCAGGCTGCTGGTTTCAGGCAGCAGCGACATCAGCGCCAGGGCCACCAGCACCAGCACCACCAGGGCGCCGATGGCGATAGTCGCCTTGGGGCCGGCCTTTTGCGCGGCGGTTACCATCAATGGTTGGTTCATCAGTCGATCACCCGTCCTTTCAATGCAAAGAGGCCCTGCGGACGTTTCTGGATAAACAGAATGATCAGCGCCAGGATCAGGATCTTGCCCAGCACCGCGCCAATCTGCGGTTCCAGGATCTTGTTGGCGATGCCCAGGCCGAACGCCGCCGAGACGCTGCCGGCCAACTGGCCGACGCCGCCCAGCACTACCACCAGGAACGAGTCGATGATGTAGCCCTGGCCCAGTTCCGGGCCGACGTTGCCGATCTGGCTCAAGGCCACGCCGCCAAGGCCGGCGATACCCGAGCCCAGGCCGAAGGCGAGCATGTCGATGCGCCCGGTGGGCACGCCACAGCAGGCCGCCATGTTGCGGTTCTGGGTGACGGCGCGCACGTTCAGGCCCAGGCGGGTCTTGTTCAGTAGCAGCCAGGTCAGCACCACCACGAACAGCGCGAAGGCGATGATGACGATGCGGTTATAGGGCAGTACCAGGTTGGGCAGCACCTGGATGCCGCCGCTCAGCCATTCGGGGTTGGCCACTTCCACGTTCTGCGCGCCGAAGATCAGCCGCACCGCCTGGATCAGGATCAGGCTGATGCCCCAGGTGGCCAGCAGGGTTTCCAGCGGGCGGCCGTACAGGTGGCGAATGATGGTGCGTTCCAGCGCCATGCCGATGCAGGCAGTGACGAAGAACGCCACCGGCAGCGCCACCAGCGGGTAGAACTCGATGGCGCCGGGGGCCAGGCGCTGGAACAGCAGCTGCACGGCGTAGGTGGAGTAGGCGCCGATCATCAGCATTTCGCCGTGGGCCATGTTGATCACGCCCAGCAGGCCGAAGGTGATGGCCAGGCCCAGCGCCGCCAGCAGCAGGATCGAGCCCAGGGACATGCCGCTGAAGGCCTGGCCCAGCAGGTCACCGATCATCAGCTTGCGTTTCACCTGCACCAGGCTGGTTTCGGCGGCGGTGCGCACGCCGGGGTCTTTTTCCACGTCGGGTTGCAGCAGGTTTTCCAGGCGGGTGCGGGCCAGCGGCTCGCCGGTGTCGCCCAGCAGGCGCACGGCAGCCAGGCGCACGGCCGGGTCGGGGTCTACCAGTTGCAGGTTGGCCAGGGCCAGGCTCAGGGCGGTCTTGACCGTGCTGTCCTGCTCGCCGGCCACCACGTGGTCCAGCAGTTTCAGTTGCGCGGGCTGGGCGCTTTTCTGCAGCTGTTGGGCGGCGGCCAGGCGCACCGCCTTGTCGTTATCGAGCAGTTGCTGGCTGGCCATGGCGTTGTCCACCAGGCCGCGCAGGCGGTTGTTCAGGCGCACTTTGCGCAGGTTGCTGTCGCTGGTGGCGTTGGCCTTTTCGATGACGGCGTGCTTGTCGGCGTCCATGGCCACGCGGCCGTCCTGCAGGGCCTGCAGCAGCTCCAGGCGTTCGGGGATGGGCTGGGCAGCCCAGGTTTCCAGCAGTTGTGCCTGCTGCGCAGAGTCACCGGCGACGAAATCGTCGCCGTCGCTGGCATGGGCCGCCAGGGGCAGCAGCAGGATGAGGGAGAGCAGAAGGCGATAAAGGGACATGGCAGCGTCCTGGGGCAAACGTCGAGAATCCTGTAGCAGCTGCCGCAGGCGGCGTCGGGCCGCGACGCAGCCTACGGCAGCTGCTACAGGTAGAGGGCCGTGCTTTAGTTGCTCTTCACTGCGTAATCAGGCTTCTTGTCGTTACCTGGAATGAACGGGCTCCACGGCTCGGCGCGGATCGGCTCCTTGGTCTGCCACACCACGTTGAACTGACCGTCGTCCTGGATCTCGCCGATCATCACCGGCTTGTGCAGGTGGTGGTTGGTCTTGTCCATGGTCAGGGTAAAGCCCGACGGCGCGGCGAAGGTCTGGCCGCCCATGGCTTCGCGCACTTTATCCACATCGGTGGACTTGGCTTTCTCGGCGGCCTGGGCCCACATGTGGATGCCCACGTAGGTGGCTTCTATCGGGTCGTTGGTCACCGCCTTGTCGGCGCCCGGCAGGTTGTGCGCCTTGGCGTAGGCTTTCCAGTCGGCGACGAACTTGGTGTTGACCGGGTTATCCACAGACTCGAAGTAGTTCCAGGCGGCCAGGTTGCCCACCAGCGGCTTGGTGTCGATGCCGCGCAGTTCTTCCTCGCCCACCGAGAACGCCACCACCGGTACGTCGGTAGCCTTCAGGCCCTGGTTGGCCAATTCCTTGTAGAACGGCACGTTGGAGTCGCCGTTGACGGTGGAGATGACCGCGGTCTTGCCACCGGCCGAGAACTTCTTGATGTTGGCGACGATGGTCTGGTAATCGGCGTGGCCGAACGGGGTGTAGACCTCTTCGATGTCGCTGTCCTTCACGCCCTTGGAGTGCAGGAAGGCGCGCAGGATCTTGTTGGTGGTGCGCGGGTAGACGTAGTCGGTGCCCAGCAGGAAGAAGCGCTTGGCGCTGCCGCCGTCCTCGCTCATCAGGTATTCCACGGCAGGAATGGCCTGCTGGTTCGGCGCGGCGCCGGTGTAGAACACGTTCGGCGACATCTCTTCGCCTTCATACTGCACCGGGTAGAACAGCAGGCCGTTGAGCTCTTCGAACACTGGCAGCACCGACTTGCGCGACACCGAGGTCCAGCAGCCGAACACCACGGCCACCTTGTCCTGGGTCAGCAACTGGCGGGCCTTTTCGGCGAACAGCGGCCAGTTGGACGCAGGGTCCACCACCACCGGTTCCAGCTTCTTGCCGTTGACGCCGCCCTTGGCGTTGATCTCGTCGATGGTCATCAGCGCCACGTCTTTCAACGAGGTTTCGGAAATTGCCATGGTGCCCGACAGCGAATGCAGAATACCGACCTTGATGGTCTCGGCGGCCTGGATAGTCCAGCTCATGCCCATGGCGGCGATGGACGCCGTGAGGGTAAACGCCTTGATCAAGCTACGACGCTTCATGGTGCAATCTCCAAATGATTTGATTTTTTAGTGGGGCAGATGGCGACTTCTGCCAGGGAGATTGCAAGGGGTGTGCCGAAGTGGTGCGGGGCCGTGGGATGGCGCTTTGGGGGCGGTGGAGGTCGCAGGCCTGCACCGGGCTGGTGCGCGTTTGGCGCGGTGGTGCGTGGGGGTGGGCGTTGCTGGTGCATTGCTAGCGGTATTGCTGAACATCCGCGGACGCGGCCTGCGGCCGCTGCTACACGGTTCGTAGCAGCTGCCGCCAGGCGGCGTCCGGCCCCGCCGCGATCAGCCTGCGGTGCAGGCGTCCACCAGCGCCTTGGCGGCATCAATCAACGGCATGACGCCGCGGGCCAGCAACTTGCCGTCCATGCCATCGCAGTCGGCGGCTTCATAGGCAATGGCCCCGGCGTAGCCGAGCAACAGCGAGGCATGGGCAAGCGCGTCGTCGGCGTTCGTGCCTGGGCGGACGGAGAAGAGGGGTTGGTTGTTTCGGTCCAGGGGGCCGAAGTGATGGAGGCGGGTAGTGGGAAGATCAAAATTCATATTCAAGAGACTCGGAGATCATGGGTATGACACCCCTCGTCGCTTGCATTCGACAAGGTGGCGGCTGGACGCAGGTGTGCAAGACTGGGGATCTCCAACCCAGCAGGGCCTAAGCCCTCCCGCGTACAGCCACCATAGTTTCTTGAAGGCGTAAAAATACGCCAGCCAGTATTCTACAGCAGCTGTGGAAATCCCTCAGGCTTGCACGCCCGGTCACTGATTTTCAGCGACGCGGGGAGCCTATCCCTGGTACCCCATGACCTCAAGTCAGACGTTTCCGAAAATGACGTTACCTTGTAGGACGTATAGTAAAAGCATGAGCTGTTACATTTTTCCTGATGGGGAGCGATTGACGCAGCAGACCATGAGCCATAGAATTAATGCCGATGATGTGGTGGAAGGGTGATCCCCACGTTAAATAAAGAAGTCCCCAGTTGAAAGATGTGGTGGAAGGATAATTCCCACGTTAAAAAAAGAAGTTATCCATCTTGAATGAAAAAGCTCCTTAATTGGGGCTTTTTTTTTGGGCAAAGGAAATATGCTGATAAAAAAATTAGAACAATCATTTTTCACTGAGAACGCATATCTCCAAGAGGTTCTGGACAAAAAGCATGGTGTCTGGAACGAGGAGAAGAAGCGAGGTTACGGAATTTTGCTTATCGAGCTGAATAGCCTGCGTTTTGGCATACCGCTCCGCTCTCATATCAACCATAAATTTTGTTTCAAAACGGCTGATAACAAAGGTCTTGATTTTTCAAAGGCCCTGCTGCTTCTCAAGGATGAATATATCTCATCTTCTCCATTCATGATTCCAGCTGCTGAGTTTGTTAAAATCAAGGATGCTGCTCACATTATTCAGCGAAAGTTTTCAAAGTATGTAGGCAGGTATGTCGAGGTCGTCGCGAAGCAGGACAGAAATGTCTTGGAACGTAACTATAAATTTTCAACGTTGCGAAATTATCATCTGGAGCTAGGGCTATGAACACGAAAGCCCGCAGAGATCGCTCTCCTGCGGGCTTCGGATGCTATCTCAGGAAATAAACGACATTGTTTGATCCTTGATTGTTAGCCCTGTTTTTATTTCCGGTTGATGCGCAAGTACCTCGTGCCTCTAGCCCGTAGCCGCTGCCGAAGGCTGCGGCTACGAATGCACCGCGCTCGAGCTTGGAATTCGCGCCAAGCCCCACTCGATTGCCCACACCACCGCCAGCGACACCCCCACCAGCGGAAATGCCAACCCCAGCGCAACCATGACGCCGATCGCCACCTTCCACTTCGGCAAATCATGCCGCAGCGGCGGTACCCCCAGTTGCCCCACGGGCCGGCGTTTCCACCACATGATCAAGCCGCTCGCCGAGCCCAGCAGAATCATCAGGCACACCAGCAGGATCACGAACTGGTTGAACGGCCCGAACATCTTGCCTTCGTGCAGCATGACCCCGGCCTCGGTGGCGCGGGCAACGGGGCCGTAGTCTTTCCAGCCGACATTGGCCAGCACTTGCCCGCTGTATTGGTCGATGTGCAGGGTGGCGTCGTTGCGCGGGTCGTCGGCGAATACCGCGATGGTGAACACGCCGGTATCGGTGGTCGGCAGGGTGATGCTGTAGCCGGGTTCGACGCGGTGCGCGGTGGCCAGGTCCACTACCTGCTGCAGGCTGATCGCCGGGCTTGCAGGCATTTGCATATGCCCACCATGGGCCATGTGCTCGGCGTGGGCACCGCCGGACATGGGCATGGGCGTGTTTTCCAGCGCCCAGGGCACGGTCTGGCGGTTGGCCTGGTTCAACTGCCCGGCCTGCACGTCGGAGGTGGGCACGTTGTCCCACATGGCGGCGGGGAAGGTGTTCCACACCTGGGCGAATTGCTTGCCCCACAGGCCGGTCCAGGTCATGCCGCTGAGCAGCATCAGCAGCAGGAAAGCCGAACCCCAGAAGCCCAGCACGCCATGCAGGTCGCGCCAGAACAACCGGCCGCGGGCGTTCAGGCGTGGCCACAGCACGCCGGCGCCGGCCTTGCCGCGCGGCCACCACAGGTACAGGCCCGACACTACCAGCACAATGCCCCAGCCAGCTGCCAGTTCAACGAGGCAGTCGCCGACCGTGCCGATCATCAGCTCGCCATGCAGCGCGCGGGCGATGGCCTGCAGGTTGAGCTTGGCGTCCTGGTCGCCCAGCACCGCGCCGGTGTAGGGGTTGATGAACACGTTCAGTTCACGCCCCTTGGCGCTCAGCACGAATTGCGCGCTGCGGTCGGCGGCAGTGGCGGGCAGGTATTGGGTGATGCCGTCCTGTGGATAAGTGCTGTGTACCCGTTGCATCAGTTCATCGGCGCTGAGCGCGTGCTCGGCGGGGGTGACGACCATCAGCGAGCGATACATCAGCGGGTCGAGCTGCGGCTTGAACAGGTAGATGATGCCGGTAATCGCCAGAAGGATCATGAACGGGGCGACGAACAGCCCGGCGTAGAAGTGCCAGCGCCAGGCCAGGTTATAGAAATTTGTAGTTGGCTTGTTCATCACAAAGCGCTCCACGGTTGCAAAGGGCGGCGCGATCCAGGCGCGCCGCCAAAAGGGTTCAGAAGCTGAAGTCGACCTTGGTCCACAACGTGCGGCCGGTTTCGTTCACGGCCTGCGGGTCGCTGGCCGGGTAGCCGAAGCCGGCGTTGCCCGCCAGGTTCAGGTGCTCCGAATAGTTTTTGTCGAGCAGGTTGTCGACGCCGGCGCTGACCTTGAGGTGCTGGTTGATGCGGTAGGCGCCGTTGAGCGAGAACACGCCGAAGCCGGCGCTTTTCTCGTAGTCCTTGCCCACCACGTTGCCGGCGTTGATGTCCACGCGGTCCTGCGCAGCCACCAGGCGCCACAGGGCGCCGGCGCTCCAGTTTTCCCGGCCGTAGGTCAGGCCCAGTCGCGACTCCAGCGGTGGCATCTGCGGCAGGGCGCGGCCGTCGCTGCTGTTCTTGCCCCAGGCGTAGGCCAGGGTGGCGTCGGCTTTCCAGCGGTCGCTGAGCTTGTAGGCCGCGCCCAGTTCGCCACCCATGATGCGTGCGTCGATGTTGCGCGCCTGGGAGCTCATGCCGCTGTAGTCGAACAGGATGAAGTCGCGCACCTGGCCGACGTAGCCGGAGGCCCAGGCTTCAAGCTGTTCGGTCTTGTACTGGACGCCGAAGTCCAGCTGGGTGGTCTTTTCCGGTTTCAGGTCATGGAAGGCGTTGACCGCGCCCGGGCCGGAGGTGGGGGAGAACAGCTCCCAATAATCCGGGAAGCGCTGCACGTGGCCGAGGCCGATGTAGGTGGTGGCGGGGACGGCAGCCAGGTCATGTTCGTAGCGCAGGAAACCGCTGGGCAGCGTCTGTTCGCGGGTTTCATCGGCGGTGGGGTTGGCGGCTGTGCTCATGCCGGAGCCGGTGGTTTGCCGATAGTCGCGCGCCTGGGCGCGGTCTACGCGGGCACCGCCGATGACGCGGTCGTTGCCGCTGGCGTACCAGGTCAGCTCGCTGAACACACCGACGTCCTGCATCTCGGCGTCCTTGCTGCGCGGCACGTCCTTGTAGGCGTCAACGCCCATGGCACTGCGCTTGCGGTGCTGGCTGGTCTGCGCGTCGATGCCGCTCAGCAGTTGCCAGTCGGCCCATTTCCAGGTGGCCTTGATGCGCGCGCCCAGGGTGCGGCGGTCAGGGTTGCTGGCCATGGCGCCAGCCATCATGCCGGTGCCGGACGGGGTGCGCAGGGTGTAGTTGTCCATCACGTGGTCGGCGTAGTTGTAGTAGACCTGGGCCTCGACCTTGTCCAGCACCTCGCCGATGTTCGACTTCTCGAAGCGCAGGCCCAGGCTTTCGCGCTTGAACTGGGTGCCGTCCATGCCGCGCCCGGCGTAGCGCGATTCGCCATCGCCCTTTCCGGCGGTCAGCTCCAGCAGGGTGTCGGCGTCGGGCGTCCAGCCCAGGGCCACGTCGCCGTTCCATTTGTCCCAGCGCGAGGGCACGGTGGCGCCGTTGCCATCCTTGTAGTCATCGGCCTGGGAGGTATTGCCGACGAAGCGCGCGTAGCCGTCGGCGTTGCCCACGGCGGTGTCCACCACCTTGTCGAAGCGGCCGTTGGAGCCGGCCAGGACGCTTGCGTTGAAGCGGCTGCCCAGTTCGCCGAAGTGCTCGGGCTCGCGCTCGAACAGGATGGTGCCGGCCGAGGCGCCGGGGCCCCACTGTACGGTTTGCGGGCCCTTGATCACGGTCAGGCGGTCGAAGGTTTCCGGGGATATGTACGAGGTGGGCGCGTCCATGCGGTTGGGGCAGGCGCCCAACACGTTGCCGCCGTTGGTGAGGATATTCAGGCGCGAGCCGAACATGCCGCGCAGCACCGGGTCGCCATTGGTGCCGCCGCTGCGAATGGCCGAGAAGCCGGGAATGGTCTTCAGGTAATCGGCGCCATCGCTGGCCGGTACCGGCTGGCGTGGGTCCTTGGGGTTGGTGACCACGGTCAGCGGCGAGCTGGGGGCCACGGCGGTGATCACCGTGGGGCTCAGCTCGGCGGCGCCGACCAGTTCGGCGGCAAAGGCCGCAGGGCAGAAAAGGGTGCCGCACAGCGCGGCGGCCGTCCGTTTACGGGACAGCAACGAGGTAGCAGTGGACCTGGACATGGTTTATCCAACTTCGATCAGTCACAAAGGCACGGGTGCGCGGCCGCCGCTGCAGTAGGCAGCGTGGCAGGCACGACGTGATCAGGAGCTAGGCGAGGCGGATAGTGGGTGGCGCGCGGGTACGGGCGCCGGGAAACACTGCCTGGGCGGCGTGGCCCTGGTGGGTGGGGGCAATGAGGCCGGCCACCGGCAACGGTTTGGCCAGGGGCAGGAAGCCGGGCGCCTGGGGCAGGGCCGGGGTGTGGAAGAACAGGCTGCAATAGCCGCACTTTTCCCAGAGGGGGTGCAGCGTGGGGTCGCCATGGTGCTGGGCCATGTCGTGGCCCGGCATGTCCATGCCCGGCATGGCCATGGACATTTCCATGGGCATGGCGCGGTCGTGGTCCATCGGCATCGACTGGGAAACCAGCGGGCCGATGAACATCATCAGCATGGCGAACAGGCTCAGCCAGGTCGCCCGGGTGGTGGGCGGCGCGTGGGGCCTGTGGTGGTGCGCGCGGCTCATGGTTTAGGGGTTGGCTACCGGGGGCTGTTTCATGACCACTACTTGCACGGTGATATCACCGGCTTGCTTGAAGTGTAGTGTCAGCGGGAAATGCCCGCCATCCTGCAGCTGGCTGCGATCACTTAAATCAAGCAGCATCACGTGGTAGCCCATGGGCTGGAAGGTGGCCTGTTCGCCGGCGCCGATGTTCACGGCCTCCACGGGGGCCATTTTCATCATGCCGTCGCTGTCCATATGCTGATGGATCTCGGCGCTGCCGGCAATCGGGCTTTCGGCGCCCAGCAGGCGGTCGGCGCTGTTGCCATCGTTGCGAATGGTGAAATACGCCGCCACGGTGGGGGCGTTGGGCGGCAGTTCCTGGGACCAGGGTTGCAGCACCTGGATGTCCTTGGCCTGGGCCATGAAGGCGGGCAGCAGCAGGGTCAACGCTAACAGCACTTTCTTGAGCATGGTGGCTTTCCATGAGCAGCGTGTGGGATGACGGCAGCGGGGGATTATCCACGATAGGCGTGTTCAAGTGTAGGAGCCGGCCTTGGCCGCGATGGCATCACCGCCGATTCGCGGTGCCTGCATCGCGACCAAGGTCGGCTCCTACAGGGCCTGCAGCAGATCTGTAACTGAATAAAACTCCCGGTCTGTGGCGGGCAACAGCGGGCGCCCCAGGACCAGCACCGGTACGCCTCTTTCCCGCGCTACTTCAAGCTTGGGCTCAGTGGCACTGCTACCGCTGTTCTTGCTGATCAACACATCAATCTGCCGACGTTCGAACAACGCCCGCTCATCCTCGATACGAAACGGCCCGCGCGCGCCGATCACTTCGCAGCGCTCGTTGCCCGCGCAGCTTTCCAGGGCGCGCAGGGTCCAGAACTGATGCTCGGGAACCTCGTGCAAATGCTGCAAGGGCTCGCGGCCCAGGGTGAACAAGGGGCGCTTAAACGGCTTCAACGCCGTGATCAACGCCGGCCAACCGGCAAACTCGCGCCAGTCATCGCCGGCCTGTGCCTGCCAGGCCGGGCGGCGCAAGGCCCAGCAGGGCACGCTCGCCAGTGAGGCCGCCAACACGGCATTGGCGCTGATCTGCGCCGCATAGGGGTGAGTCGCGTCGATCAGCAGGTCCACCCCCTCGGCGCGTATGAACGCCGCCAGCCCTTCGGCACCGCCATAGCCGCCAACCCGTACCTGGCAGCGCAGGTCGGCGGGTACGCGGCCCACGCCGGCCAGGCTGTAGATATGTTCCGGCCCAAGCGTGCGCGCAATCGCCAGCGCCTCGGTGACCCCACCCAGCAGCAAAATTCGTTTCAACGCGCTTCCCCGACGATGCCACCGACCCGGTCGATGGCGAAGACTTCAACCTGTACCTGCGCCGGCACCACGCTGCGGGCGAAGGCCAGGGCATGGCGGCACACTTCATCACCCAGCTTGACCCCGACCGTGCTGGCCATGGCCAACGCCTGCTGGCTGGTGTTGGCGGCGCGGATGGCGGCCTGCAGGTCGGCATCGGCGCCGATATCGGCCGCCCACTGCGCCAGCTGCTCAAGGTTGATGCTCGAATGGCGGCTGTGCAGGTCCATATGCCCGGCCGCCAATTTGCTGATCTTGCCGAAGCCGCCACACAGGCTGAGTTTATCCACAGGCACCTTGCGCAGGTGCTTGAGCACCGCGCCGACGAAATCGCCCATCTCGATCAAGGCTATTTCCGGCAGGTTGTACACCCGGCGCATGGTGTCCTCGCTGGCGTTGCCGGTGCAGGCGGCGATGTGCATGAAGCCGTTGGTGGTGGCGACGTCGATACCCTGGTGAATCGAGGCGATGTAAGCCGCGCAGGAAAACGGCCGGACAATGCCGCTGGTGCCCAGGATGGACAGGCCGCCGAGGATGCCCAGGCGCGGGTTCATGGTTTTCAGGGCCAGCGCGGCGCCGTCCTGCACGTTGACCGTCACTTCGAAGCCGCCGCCGTAGCCGCATTCCAGCGCCAGCGCGGTGAGGTGCTCGGTGATCATGCGCCGCGGCACCGGGTTGATCGCCGGCTCGCCCACGCCCAGCACCAGGCCGGGGCGGGTGACGGTGCCTACGCCCTCACCGGCGACGAAGCGGATGCCCGCGTCGATCAGGCGTACCCGTGAATACAGCAGGGCGCCGTGGGTCACGTCCGGGTCGTCGCCGGCGTCTTTCAACGTGCCGGCTTCGGCGCCGCCATCCAGCAGCCGGCAGAATTCCAGGCGCATCTCCACCTGCTTGCCCTTGGGCAAGGTGATTTGCGCGGCGTCCAGGGCCTGGCCGGTCAGCAGCAGGCGCGCGGCAGCCAGGCTGGTGGCGGTGGCGCAGCTGCCGGTGGTCAGGCCGCTGCGCAGGGGCGCGGGTTGTTCGGCGGTTTCGTCACGCATCGAGGGGTTTGACCAGTTCCAGCAGGGTGATAGGCAGCGCCTGGCGCCAGGTGTCGAACGCGCCCAGCGGCTGCGCCTGGGCCACGTGGATGCGGGTGAGCTCGCCGCCGTGCTGCTCGCGCCAGTGCGCCAGGGCCAGCTCGCTTTGCAGGGTGACTGCGTTGGCCACCAGGCGGCCGCCGGGCTTGAGCTGCTGCCAGCAGGCGTCGAACACGCCTTCGCGGGTAACGCCGCCGCCGATGAAAATCGCGTCCGGGCGCTCCAGGCCTTCCAGCGCCTGGGGCGCGCGGCCACGGACCAGTTGCAGGCCGGGCACGCCCAAGGCGTCGCGGTTGTGCTCGATCAACTGCTGGCGGCCGTCGTCGCTTTCGACCGCAAGGGTGCGGCAACTGGGGTGCGCGCGCATCCACTCGATGCCGATGGAGCCGCTGCCAGCGCCCACGTCCCACAGCAGTTCACCGGGCTGCGGCGCCAGGCGGGCGAGGGTGATGGCGCGCACATCGCGCTTGGTGAGCTGGCCGTCGTGACGGAAGGCGCTATCGGGCAGGCCGGCCAGGCGCGACAGGCGCGGGGCGTCGACGGCGGCGCGGCAGTCGATGGCCACCACGTTGAGGTCGGCCAGCGGCGCCTCGGGGCAGTCGTTGGCGGTAAAGGCCTGGCGGCGCTCGGCCGGGCCACCCAGGTGTTCGAGCACGGTCATCAGGCTGGCGCCGTAGCCGCGCTCGCGCAGCAACCGGGCGATGGCGGCGGGGCTGCCGCCGTCGTTGCTCAGCACCAGCAGGCGCACGCCGTTGGCCAGCGGTGCATTCAGCGCAGCCACCGGGCGGGCGACCACCGACAGCGTCACCACGTCCTGCAGCGGCCAGCCCAGGCGGGCGGCGGCTAGCGACAGCGAGGAGGGCGCCGGGTGGATCAGCAGTTCGTCTTCGGCCACCTGGCGCGCCAGGCTGGCGCCCACGCCGAACAGCATCGGGTCGCCGCTGGCCAGCACGCACACGGGGCTGCCCCGCAGCGCCAGCACCGGCGCCAGGGCGAACGGGCTGGGCCACTGCTGGCGTTCGGCGCGGATGCAGTGGGGCAGCAGTTCAAGCTGGCGCGGGCTGCCGAAAACACGTGTGGCGTTCAACAGGGCGTGGCGCGCGGCCTTGCCGAGGCCGGGGTAACCGTCCTCGCCAATCCCCACGATAGTCAGCCAGGGTGACATGAATCTTCCTCATAACCAGCTAATCCGACCGGCAGGCTTTTCATGCGCTCGGACAAAGCAGGCATAATACCGCGCCTTCTACACTGACAACGCCTTTTCACGATTGCCGGATGCCCTCTTGACCCCACCTCAGCCCCCTGCTTCGATCCGCCCCTCGGCCTGCCCGGGGTTGTTGCGCATCGTCCAGGCGCTGGATGGCGGCATTTGCCGCATCAAGCTGGCGGGTGGCGAGTTGAGCGCTGCACAAGCGCGCGCCGTGGCCGAGGCTGCCGAGCGTTATGCCGGCGGTGTTGTGGAAGCCACCAACCGCGCCAACCTGCAGATTCGCGGCATCACCGGCTCGCACCCGGCGATGCTGGAAGGCCTGCTGGCCGCCGGACTGGGGCCACGCAACAGCGGCAGCAGCGGCGGTGACGATGTGCGCAACCTGATGCTCAGCCCCGCCGCCGGTATCGACCCGCAGATGCTGTTCGACACCCGGCCGCTGGCCGCGCAGATTCTCGACAGCCTGCAAAGCCGCGAGCGTCTGCATGAGCTGTCGGCCAAGTTCGCTGTGCTGCTGGACGGCGGCGAGGCCCTGGCCATGCATGAACACGCGCACGACCTGTGGCTGGCGCCGTTGAATCTGGAGGGTGAAACCTGGCTCGGCTTCGGCTTGGCGGGCTGCCCAGGGCAGGCGCTGGCCGCCGTGCCGCTGCACCAGGGCCATGACCTGGTGATGGCCGTGCTGGAGCGCTTCCTCGACCTGGCCAGCCCGGAGCAGACGCGCATGCGCCATGTGCTGGAGCAGGTCAGTGCCGAGGACTTCATCGCCCCGCTGGCCGTCACCCTGCGCCTGGGCCCGTTCCCGGTACGCAAGGCGGGCAGCGACTGTTTGGGCACTTATCCACAGCGCCAGGCGGGCAAGTTGTTCGTCGGCGCCGCGCCGGCCCTGGGCCGTCTCGACCCGCTGATGCTACGCGGGCTGGCCAGGCTGGCCGAGCAATACGGCGATGGCACGCTGCGCCTGACACCCTGGCAGAGCGTGATCCTGCCCCATGTGGTCGACGCCCTGGCGTTGACGCTTGAGCTGCAGGCATTGGGCCTGCTGTGCAGCGCCAGCCAGCCGCTGGCCAGGCTGATCGCCTGCACCGGCAGCGATGGCTGCAAGAAGGGCCTGGCCGACACCAAGGCCGACGCCCGCCTGCTGGCCACCCTGCTGCCTGCCGCGCAAGCCGTGCACCTGAGTGGCTGCAACCGATCCTGCGCCGCCGCCCATGTGGCGCCGGCCACCCTGCTGGCCACCTCGGCCGGCCATTACGACCTGTATCTGCGTGACGCCGGGCAACCGGGCTTCGGTGCCCTGCGCGCGCGCAATCTAGACCTGCACGCCGCCAGCGAACTGCTGGCACGCCTGCCCACGGAGCAACACCGATGATTGATTACATCCGCGACGGTCAGGAGATCTATCGCAACTCCTTCGCCATTATTCGCGCCGAGGCGGACCTGAGCGGCATCCCCGCAGACCTGGAAAAGCTCGCCGTGCGGGTTATTCACGCCTGCGGCCTGGTGGACGTGGTGCAGTACCTGCGCTTTTCGCCCGGTGCCGGCAAGGCCGGCCGTGACGCGCTGGCCAAGGGCGCCCCTATTCTGTGTGACGCGCGCATGGTGGCCGAGGGCATCACCCGTGCACGCCTGCCCGCCAACAACGAAGTGATTTGCACCCTGCGCGACGAAAGCGTGCCGGCCCTGGCCCAGGAGCTGGGCAACACCCGCTCGGCGGTGGCCCTGGAACTGTGGCGCCCGCACCTGGAAGGCGCGGTGGTGGTGATCGGCAACGCGCCGACCGCACTGTTCTACCTGCTGGAAATGATCGACGCCGGCGCGCCGAAGCCAGCACTGATCCTCGGCTTCCCGGTAGGCTTTGTCGGTGCCGCCGAATCCAAGGCCATGTTGGCTGCCGACAGCCGCGGCATCCCCTTCGTGATCGTCGAAGGGCGCCGCGGCGGCAGCGCCATGGCCTCGGCCGCGGTCAACGCCTTGGCCACGGAGGTCGAATGATGCAGGCTCGCGGACGTTTGCTGGGCCTGGGTGTAGGCCCGGGCGACCCGGAATTGATCACGGTCAAGGCCCTGCGCCTGCTGCGTGAATCGCCGGTGGTGGCTTATTTCGTCGCCAAGGGCAAGAAGGGCAACGCCTTCGGCATTATCGAGGCGCACCTGCAACAGGCGCAGACCCTGCTGCCGCTGGTGTACCCGGTGACCACCGAGGTGTTGCCGGCGCCGCTGTCCTATGAACAGGTGATCAGCGACTTCTACGACAGCGCCAGCCTGGACGTGGCCGCGCACCTGGACGCCGGCCGCGACGTGGCGGTGATCTGCGAAGGCGACCCGATGTTCTATGGCTCGTACATGTACTTGCACGACCGCCTGGCCGACCGTTATGAGGCCCAGGTCATTCCTGGCGTGTGCTCCATGCTCGGTGGTGCCTCGGTGCTGGGTGCGCCGCTGGTGTACCGCAACCAGAGCTTGTCGGTGCTGTCCGGCGTGCTGCCGGCCGACGAACTCAAGCGTCGCCTGGCCGACGCCGATGCGGCGGTGATCATGAAGCTGGGGCGCAACTTCCCCAAGGTGCGCGAGGTGCTGGCCGAACTGGGCCTGGCCGAACGCGCGCTGTACGTGGAACGCGCGACCATGGCCAACCAGAAGATCGTGCCCATCAGTGAGGTGGACCCGACGTCGTCGCCGTACTTCTCGCTGATCATTGTACCGGGCGAAAGGTGGCAGGGCTGATGAATTCCAATGCACCGGCCATCGTCATCCTCGGCAATGGCAGCCTGGCGACCGCGCGCCGTATCCAGCAGATCTACCCTGACGCCCTGATTCACGGCCTGGCCGCGCGGGTGGAAGGCGCCGACCGTGAATACCACGACTTCGGCGACACCCTGCGCCAGCTGTACCAGCAGGACACGCCGATCATCGCCCTGTGCGCCGCCGGTATCGTCATTCGCTGCCTGGCCAGCGTGCTGCTCGACAAGGGCGCCGAGCCGCCGGTACTGGCCGTGGCCGAGGACGGCAGCGCCGTGGTGCCGCTGCTCGGCGGCCTGGGCGGTGTCAACGTCATCGCCCGGCAACTGGGTGCCGGGCTGGGGGTGGCTGCGGCCATCACCACCAGCGGCGAGCTGCGCTTTGGCACCTGCCTGCTCAACCCGCCCGCCGGCTACGCCCTGGCAGACCTGGAACTGGGCAAGCGCTTTGTCAGCGACCTGCTGGCCGGCGAAAGCGTGCGCATCGAAGGCGCCGCGCCATGGCTGGCCCAGGCCCACTTGCCTGAGGATGAGCACGCGCAACTGGCCATCCACGTTGGCTGCACCGCCCGGGAGCCTGCGGCCAACGAGCTGCTGATCTACCCGAAGAACGTGCTGGTGGCCGTCGACGCCGAACTGGCGGACATCGCCGCCAGCGTGCGCGTTGCCCTGCAGCAGGCACGCATCGCGTTGCCATCGTTGGCCTGCCTGCTGGCCAGCGACACGCAGATGGCCAGCGCCGCCTTGCGTAACGCCGCCGCTGAGCTGGGCGTGGCCCTGCGTTTCGCCCCGCCTGCGCCCAGCATCAGCGCCCTGGCCGAACAGGCGGTGCCGCAACTGCTGCCGGCGCTCAGCGTCAACCCGCAACTGGCGATTGCCGTGGCCAAGCAGCCGCTGGACGTGGCCAGCATTGGCCGCGTGCGTGGCCGCCTGGCCGTGATCGGCCTGGGCCCGGGCGCGGCAGAATTGATGGTGCCGGCCGTGAAGGCCGAACTGGCGCGTGCCAACGACATTCTTGGCTACGAGACCTACGTGCGCATGGCCGGGCCGTTCCGCCCCGACCAGGTAATGCACTGCACCGACAACCGCGAGGAAATGCAGCGCGCCCGCCATGCTTTCGAACTGGCCGCCCAAGGCCGTTCGGTGGTGGTGGTGTCGTCCGGCGACCCGGGCGTGTTCGCCATGGCGGCGGCAGTGCTGGAAGCGCTGCACGAGTCCAGCGACGGCGCCTGGCACAACGTCGAGCTGGAGATCCTGCCGGGCGTCTCGGCCAGCCTGGCCACCGCCGCCCAGGCCGGCGCGCCGCTGGGGCATGACTTCTGCGTGATGTCGCTGTCGGATAACCTCAAACCGTGGGACGTGATCGAGAAGCGCCTGGACCTGGCCTGCCAGGCCGACCTGGCGCTGGCGTTCTACAACCCCATCTCGCGCTCGCGCCCCTGGCAGCTGGGCCGCGCCCTGGAAATCGTGCGCCTGCACCGCACCCCGGCCACACCGGTGGTGCTGGGCCGCGACATCGGCCGCCCGGGCCAGACCTTGCGCAACATCACCCTGGGTGAGCTGACACCTGAACAGGTGGACATGCGCACCATGGTGCTGGTGGGCTCTTCCACCACCTGCACGTTCCCCCGTGCGGAAGGTGGAAGTTGGGTGTACACGCCGCGCTGGTACCCGAACAAACCCTGAGCTTCCACGCTCAGGGCACCAGGTAACCCTTGATCCCGGTAAAGATGATCTGCGCCGCCAAGGCGCAGACGAACAGCCCCATCAACCGGCTGACGATCTGCAGCCCCTGTTCACCCAGCAGGCGTTCGATGCGGTTGGACAGGTACAGCGTCAGCCCCACGGTGGCGCTTGCCAGGGCGATGCTGAGGATGGCCATCAGCTTGTCGTCCCAATGCGGCTGGCTGACGCCCATCACCAGCAGGGCGCCGATGGTGCCGGGGCCGACGGTGATGGGGATGGTCAGCGGCACGATGGTCACGTCCTGCTGCACGTTGTCGGTCTGCACCCCCGACTTGCCCTGGGCCATGCCCAGTGCCGAGATGAACAACACGCTGCCGGCACCAATGCGGAAGGCGTCGGCGGTGATGCCGAACACACTGAATATCACCCGGCCGAACAGGTACAGCAGCACGCTGGACACCAGCACCCCCAACGCCACCTTCCACGCCAGGCGCTTGCGCTCCTTCAGCGAATAACCGCGTGACAGGCCGATGAAGCACGAGAGCACGAAGAACGGGCTGTAGAGCACCAGCATCTTCAGGTAAACGCTGAACAACGTGTGAAGCATGGGCAAGGCTCGTGCAGGAGTGGGCGATGGCAAAGTCTATAGCGCGGGCCGCCCAGCCACCACCTTTGCGTATTTCCCGTAGCAGCAACTGTCTTGTGGGAGCTGGCTTGCCCGCGAGCTCTTATGGCCCCAACAGCTCGCTGGCACGCCCCCGCCCCCAGGAGGTAGCAGCTGCCGAAGGCTGCGTCCCCGGGGGTATCAGGAATTGCTGGCCTGGTCCTGGCCCATCTCGCGCTGCGCCACCCAGTGCTCGATCAGCTCGCGCAGTTGCGACAGCTCGATGGGCTTGGCCATGTGGCCGTCCATGCCGGCCTGGCGCGCGCGTTCCTTGTGCTCGGTGAGAATGTGCGCGGTCAGCGCCACCACCGGCGTGCGTTCGCGCTGGGTCCCCAGCTCCCAGTCGCGCAGCTGCTGGGTGGCGGAGAAGCCATCGAGTATCGGCATTTCGCAGTCCATCAGCACCAGGTCGTAGCGCTGGGCCTTCATGGCGCGCAGGGCTTCCTCGCCATTGCTGGCGGTGTCGGGGGACAGGTTGAGCTTGCCCAGCATGCCGCGGATCACCTTGGTGGAGATGCTGTTGTCCTCGGCCACCAGAATGCGGAAGTCGGCGGGCACGGTGATGGCGGTGGCCGCCGCCGACGGCAGCGGGGCGTGCTGGGGCTGGTTCTGGCCGCGCTGGGCGAGCTCGTCCGCCAGGGTGGTCTTGAGCGTGTAGCCGGCCACCGGCTTGGCCAATATGCGCTTGACCCCGGCATTGCGGGCGATGATCTTGCTCGGCGCGTTGCTGATGCCGGTGAGCATGATGATCAGGATGTCGTGGTTGAGGCTGGGGTCTTCCTTGATCTTGGCCGCCAGTTGCATGCCGGTCATGCCGGGCATGTTCTGGTCCAGCAGCACCACGTCGAAGTAGTCGCGCAGGTGCGCCTTGGTGCGCAACAGCGCCAGGGCCTCCTTGCCCGAGGGCACCGAGCTTACGTTCAGGCCCCAGGCGCCGCATTGTTGCACCAGCACCTTGCGGCAGGTGTCGTTGTCGTCCACCACCAGCACCCGCGCGCCGCGCAGGGGGCTGTCCAGGTCCAGGGTCGGGTGTTCCAGGCGCTCGGGGTCCAGCGGCAGGGTCAGCCACAAGGTGCTGCCCTGCTGGCTGCCGCTCTTGACGCCGAACTCGCCCTTCATCAACAGAATCAGCTGGCGGGCAATGACCAGGCCCAGGTGGCCGCCCACCTCGTTGCCCGACAGCAGGTTCTTGCTGTGCAGTTCGCTGTGCAGCAGCGCTTCGCGCTCGTCCCGCGGGATGGGCACGCCGCTGTCCTGCACGGCAATGCGCAGGCGCGGCTCGCCGCTGCGCTGGTCCAGGGCCACCACCAGCAGGATCTCGCCTTCGTCGGTCTTCTTCAGGGCGTGGTCCAGCAGCGCCAGCAGGGTCTGGCGCAGGCGCGTGGGGTCGCCGCTGATCACCTGTGGCACCTGCGGCTGGGTGAAGCTGATCAGTTCGACGTTCTGCTGCTCGGCCTTGGCCCGGAAGATGTTCAGGCAGTCCTCGATCAGCGCGCTGAGGTCGAACTGCACATCGTCCAGCTCGATCTGCCCGGATTCGATCTTGGAGATGTCGAGAATCTCGTTGATCAGCGTCAGCAGCTCGTTGCCGGCGCTGTGAATCGTTTGCACATAGTCGCGCTGCTTGACCGACAAGGGCGTGCCGAGCAGCAGCTCGGTCATGCCCAGCACGCCGTTCATGGGGGTGCGGATCTCGTGGCTGATGCGCGCCAGGAACTCGGCCTTGGCGTTGACCTCGGCATTGCTGGCGGCCAGCTCGCGGCTGGCGCTGAAACGGTCCTCGCTGATGTTGCGCAGGCGCTCGCTGAGGGCGGTGTTGAGCATCAACCCGGTCAGCGCGCCCACGGCCATCAGGCCCAGCACCAGCCACTGCGGCGGGGTGCGGGTCAGCACCAGCAAGGCCGGCAGCACGATCAGCACGCCCAGGTTGAGCAGCAGCATGGCGCAGGTGAACAGCCGCGCCGGGCGGTAGCCCTGTTGCCAGTGGTAGGCGGAGGTCAGCAGCATGCCCAGGCCACCCACCACCATCATGGCGTAGGTGATGGAGTTGATGGGCAGGCCGTCCATCAGCAGCACCATCAGCCCGCTCAGGCCGATCAGCAGCTTGGCCGCCGTCAGCAGGCGGTCGATCAACGCGGTGGAGCGCGGCGCGAAGAAGCGCTGGGTGAACATCAGGCAGCAGATGGCCGCCAGCATCAGGGTGACGAAGCTGCCGGTGGTGCGCAGCGAATGCCAGGTGTCGAACCAGGGCCCGCTGAGGTTCAGCAGGATGGCTGCGCTCAGGGTCAGCAGTGTCTCGGCGCCGGCCAGCCACAGGCTGCTGCTGGAACGGCTGTAGGTGTAGCGCGCCAGGTTGTGGATGACCAGCATGCCCAGGCAGCCGAACAGCAGGCCCATGATCAGGGTCTGGCGTTGGTCGGCGGCCGCGCTGAGCGCCGGCAGCATGCTGACGCTGGGGCGCAACTGGTGCTCGGAGGCCAGGCGCAGGTAGAGGTCCAGCGGCTTCTGGCTGACCGGCACGGGCAGCAGGATGTCGGTGTTGGCGAACGACGGTTCGCCACCTGGCCTGCCGGCGTCGTTGCGTTCCTGGCGGATGACGGTGTCGCCGTCCAGCACGTAGAAGTCCAGGTCGGCCAGGTCGGGGGCGTAGATGCGCAGCACCTGTTCATGGGCTGCGGGGGGCAAATGGTAGTGCAGCCACTGCGCGGCGTTGGGGCCGCTGGGCACCAGCTGGCTGAGCTCGATGGGGCTGAACTGGTTCTGGTAACGGTCGGAGCGCACGTCGCTCAGTTGCAGGCGCGCGTGTTCATCGAGCAATACCGACCAGCCACTGCTCGACTCGGCCTGGGCCGGGTACACGCAGAGCAGTGTCAGCACACTGACTATCGATGAAATGGCGATCCTGAGCCAGCGCACAGCGAAATCCCTTCGAAGGTTAATGACTGAGTATAACTATGCGTGGCAGAGAAAGCGTAGGGCTAGTGGTCGAACGGCCTGAAGTACCGGGGAAAACCCGATACTTCAGGGGGAGGGCAGGGGGTTTTACTCGCCGTTTTCGCGGGCGATGGCGCGGTAGCCGATGTCGGTGCGGTAGAAGCAGCCGTCCCAGTCGATCTTGCTGGCCAGGGCGTAGGCCTGCTGCTGGGCGTCACCCACGGTGTTGCCCAGGGCGGTGGCGCACAGCACGCGGCCGCCGGAGGTCACGACCTGGCCGTCTTTCAGCGCGGTACCGGCGTGGAACACCTTGCCAGGCAGCTGGGCAGCGGCGTCCAGGCCACCGATGGCGGCGCCTTTGGCGTAGTCGCCAGGGTAGCCGCCGGCGGCCAGTACCACGCCCATGCTCGGGCGCGGGTCCCACTGGGCCTCGACCTTGTCCAGGGCCTGGGCCAGGGCGGCTTCCACCAGCAGCACCAGGCTCGATTGCAGGCGCAGCATCACCGGTTGGGTTTCCGGGTCGCCGAAGCGGCAGTTGAACTCGATGACTTTCGGGTTGCCGGCCTTGTCGATCATCAGGCCTGCGTACAGGAAGCCGGTGTAGACGTTGCCTTCGGCAGCCATGCCGTTCACGGTTGGCCAGATGACCTGGTCCATGACCTTCTGGTGCACATCGGCAGTCACCACGGGGGCCGGGGAGTAGGCGCCCATGCCACCGGTGTTCGGGCCGCTGTCGCCGTTGCCGACGCGCTTGTGGTCCTGGCTGGTGGCCATTGGCAGGACGTTCTTGCCGTCGACCATGACGATGAAGCTGGCTTCCTCGCCGTCCAGGAACTCTTCAATCACCACGCGCGAACCGGCATCGCCGAAGGCATTGCCAGCCAGCATGTCGCGTACCGCGTCCTCGGCTTCGGCCAGGGTCATGGCGACGATAACGCCCTTGCCGGCGGCCAGGCCGTCGGCCTTGATCACGATTGGCGCACCTTTTTCACGCAGGTAGGCCAGCGCAGGCTCGATTTCGGTGAAGTTCTGGTATTCGGCAGTCGGGATCTTGTGGCGCGCCAGGAAGTCCTTGGCGAACGCCTTGGAGCCTTCCAGCTGGGCCGCGCCCTTGGTCGGGCCGAAGCAGTCCAGGCCGCGTGCGCGGAACAGGTCGACGACGCCAGCCACCAGCGGTACTTCCGGGCCGACGATGGTCAGGGCAACGTTCTTCTCGGCGAAGTCGGCCAGCTGCTCGATGGCCTGCACGTCGATGGCGACGTTTTCGCACTTGGCTTCAATGGCGGTGCCGGCGTTGCCGGGGGCCACGAAGACTTTCGCTACGCGTGGGTCTTGGGCGACTTTCCAGGCCAGGGCGTGTTCACGGCCGCCACTGCCGATGATCAATACGTTCATGTCAAAACCTCGAATTCTGTGTGGGGCGGTTCCACTTGCACTGTGGGAGCTGGCTTGCCCGCGAGCTTTTCAGGGCCTCAAAAGCTCGCTGGCAAGCCAGCTCCCACATTCAGTGCAACGTCAACCGCCTGCTTTCGATCAGTGGCGGAAGTGGCGCATGCCGGTGAATACCATCGCGATGCCGGCTTCGTCGGCGGCAGCAATGACTTCAGCGTCGCGCATCGAGCCGCCTGGCTGGATCACGGCAGTGATACCCACTTTGGCTGCGTTGTCGATACCGTCACGGAACGGGAAGAACGCGTCCGAGGCCATGACCGAACCCTGTACCTGCAGGCCGGCGTGCTCGGCCTTGATGGCGGCGATGCGCGCGGAGTTGACGCGGCTCATCTGGCCGGCGCCGACACCGACGGTCTGGCGGTTCTTGGCGTAGACGATGGCGTTGGACTTCACGTACTTGGCCACTTTCCAGGCGAAGATCAGGTCGTGAATCTCTTGCTCGGTTGGCGCGCGCTTGGTCACAACCTTCAGGTCGTCGGCGCTGATCATGCCGATGTCACGGCTCTGTACCAGCAGGCCGCCGTTGACGCGCTTGTAGTCCCAGGCGGCGGCACGGTCGGCCGACCACTCGCCACACGCCAGCAGGCGCACGTTGGCCTTGGCGGCAACGATGGCACGGGCTTCGGCGCTGACCGACGGGGCAATGATCACTTCCACGAACTGACGGTCGACGATGGCCTTGGCGGTCTCGGCGTCCAGTTCGCGGTTGAAGGCGATGATGCCGCCGAAAGCCGATTCGGTGTCGGTGGCGTAGGCCAGCTCGTAGGCCTGGCGGATGCCGCCTTCGGCGTCAGGGCTTACGGCCACGCCGCACGGGTTGGCGTGCTTGACGATGACGCAGGCAGGCTTGACGAAGCTCTTCACGCATTCCAGGGCAGCGTCGGTATCGGCGACGTTGTTGTAGGACAGTTCCTTGCCCTGCAGTTGCTCGGCGGTGGCGATGCCCACTTCGGCCGGCTTGGCTTCCTTGTAGAACGCCGCGCTCTGGTGCGGGTTCTCGCCGTAGCGCATTTCCTGGGCCTTGATGAACTGGCTGTTGAAGGTGCGCGGGAATTCGCTGCGGCCTTCGGTGCTCAGGGTCTCGGCAGCCTGGTTCACGGTGCCCATGTAGTTGGCGATCATGCCGTCGTAGGCAGCGGTGTGCTCGAACGCCTTCAGCATCAGGTCAAAGCGCTGGGCGTAGGTCAGGCCGCCGTCTTTCAGGCTGGCCAGCACCTGGCCGTAGTCGCTGGCGTTGACCACGATGGCCACGTCTTTGTGGTTCTTGGCCGCCGAGCGGACCATGGTCGGGCCGCCGATGTCGATGTTCTCGATGGCGGTCGGCAGGTCGCAGCCTGGCTTGCTGATGGTGGCTTCAAACGGATAGAGGTTGACCGCGACCAGGTCGATCGGCTTGATACCGTGCTCGCTCATGATGGCATCGTCGATGCCGCGACGGCCCAGGATGCCGCCGTGGATTTTCGGGTGCAGGGTTTTCACCCGGCCGTCCATCATTTCAGCGAAACCGGTGTAGTCCGCCACTTCCACTGCGGCAACGCCGTTGTCCGCAAGCAGCTTGAAGGTACCGCCGGTGGACAGGATCTCGACGCCCAGGGCTTCGAGTTCACGGGCGAATTCAAGGATACCGGTCTTGTCGGAAACGCTGATCAAGGCGCGGCGGACGGGCAGGCGGGTAGTCTGGTCGGTCATTTCAATTTCCGTCTAAAGCAGAGGAGTCAGCAAAAAAGGCGACCCTGGACAGGTCGCCTTTTCTGGTTTGAATGCATGCTTACAGCAGATCGTATTGCTTGAGCTTCTTGCGCAAGGTACCGCGATTCAGGCCCAGCATCTCGCTGGCCTTGGTCTGGTTGCCCTTGACGTAATTCATCACGCTTTCGAGCAAGGGGGCCTCGACTTCGGAAAGCACCAGGTTGTACACGTCAGTGACGGCAGCGCCCTCAAGATGGGCGAAATAATTGTGCAGCGCCTTCTCGACGCTGCCACGAAGGGTCTGACCCTCTTCGCTGGGCGTGTTGAGGTGCTGTTTCAAGTTGACGTTGTCGCTCACGGGCGTTGTTCCACTCACTAAAGTCTCGGTCATCATCGTCATGCGGCCACCCCCTGTCCGTCCCCTTTCACAGGGCTCTCGTTACATTCGCTGAGGAACCGGCGAACGTTGGCGCACTGCGCTTCCGTATCTTCCAAACGATTGAACTGGGCGCGAAATTCCTTGGCGCCCGGCAAGGTTGCCAGGTACCACCCGACGTGCTTGCGGGCGATTCGAACGCCCATCACATCGCCATAGAAGGCGTGCAGCGCAGCCAGGTGCTCCAGCAGAATCTGTTCCACTTCACTCAATTGCGGTGCCGGCAGCAGTTCGCCGGTACGCAGGTAATGCTCGGTCTCGCGAAATATCCACGGCCGCCCCTGGGCGGCCCGGCCAATCAGCAAGCCGTCGGCGCCGGTGGCGTCGAGGACCTGACGGGCCTTTTGCGGCGAGGTGATGTCGCCGTTGGCAAACACCGGGATCGACACCGCCTGCTTGATGGCAGCGATGGTGTCGTACTCGGCTTCACCGGTGTACAGGTCGGCGCGTGTGCGCCCGTGGACAGACAAGGCACTGATGCCCGCCTGTTCGGCAATGCGTGCAACCGTGATGCCATTCTTGTTCGCCCGGTCCCAGCCGGTGCGAATCTTCAAGGTGACCGGCACCTCGACGGCGGCTACCACGGCGTGCAGGATTTCCTGCACCAGTGCCTCGTCTTTCAGTAAAGCGGAACCTGCCGCCTTGTTGCAGACTTTCTTGGCCGGGCAGCCCATGTTGATGTCGATGATCTGGGCGCCCATCTCGACGTTGGCCCGTGCCGCCGCTGCCAGCATCTGCGCGTCACCACCGGCGATCTGTACCGAGCGGGGCTCGGGATCACCTTCGTGAATCATGCGCAGGCGCGACTTGCGGCTGTTCCACAGGCTCATGTCGCTGGTGACCATTTCCGAGACCACCAGGCCTGCACCCATCCGTCGGCAAAGTTGACGGAAGGGTTGGTCCGTGACCCCTGCCATCGGGGCAAGGATCAGGGCGTTGTTCAATGTATATGGGCCGATGCGTACCGCCGACATAGGTGTTCCCTGTTGTGGGGCCGGATCATTAGAGTTCGAAAAAGGGTGGGCATAATACCCGCTCTCGGTGACCGGATAAAGGTCGTTTTGGATAAAATCTGAACAACTATTTGCTTATGCCCAAGCGTTCGGTTGCCCTGAAGCGTCTAAATTGTGGGAGCTGGCTTGCCAGCGAGCTTTTGGGGCTGATGAAAAGCTCGCTGGCAAGCCAGCTCCCACAAGGCCTGGAAACGGCGGGGTGCCGGCTACTCGGGGGAGCGGAAGCTGAGGCTATAGTTCACGGCTTTCGGCCCCGGATCCAGAATATCGAGGGAGATATGGATCGGCGTCTGCGGCGGCATTTCATCCTGGCCGGCCAGTTCGCCCGAAAGGTACTCGCCCGGCTTGAACCGACGGCTGGCAATCAGGTGGCCGTTAAGGTCGGCGAAGCGCAGCTCCAGCAGCGGGAACGGCTGGGAGAACGGCGCACGGTTGTAGATGATCGCATCCACCACCAGCGCACCGTTGAAGTCCGGGTGGCTGCGCACCACCAGGTTGCTGCTCTTGATCTTGTCGATGTCGACCTTGGACGGCACGCTGCAGCCAAGGCTTGGGCACAGTTGCTGGAACCACGGGCGGTACTGGTCCTGGCGGGCCAGCTCGTCGAAGTGGTACCACACGTACTGCCCGGCCAGGGCCGCGGCGGCGATCACGGTCAACGCCAGCCACAGCAGGCGTTTGCCCCAGGGGGTGCGGCGCTTCTGCCAGTCCAGTTGCAGCGGGTCGTCCACCAGGTCCAGCAGCGGCGCGTCACGCAGGTTCGGTTCGCTGCGCTCCTGCTTCTGCTTGCCCTGGCGCACGGGCGCCTCGAACGGCTCGTCATCCTCGTCATCGGCGTCCAGTGCCGACAGGCGTTCACCGGCGGGCACGTCATCGTCGGCGTGCAGGGCGCCAATGCTCGGCTCGCTGGTTTCCACCGGCGCCAGGGTCAGCGACGGCTCGGTGCGTTCCGGGGCGGCCGCCGGCTCTTCGTCCAGCGGCGGGTCGCGTTCGATGATCGGCGGCGCCGGATCGTCCTCGTGCAGCTCGTGCTCGTCACCGTGGGTGCCGAACGGCTTGTCGTGCCATTCGTCCGGCGCTTCGTCGCGGCTGGCACTGAACGACTCTTCGCGCCCAGGCTGGTCGCGGAAAGCCTTGGCCGGCTGGATTTCGCGCTGCTCCAGGCGTGCCAGTTCGCCGTCCAGGTCCAACTTGTCGAGGTCCAGCTCGTTGGCCGACCACTCGCGCAGGCTGATGGGCGTGGCGCGCCGTTCCTGGGTGGCCGGTGCCGGCTCGGGCGCGCTGGGCTCCTGGCGGCCGGTGCTTTGCTCCAGCAACTGGCGCGCAGCGTTGAACACCTGCAGGCAGGCGCCACAACGCACCACCCCGCGGGCCACGCTCAATTGATTGTGGCTGACGCGGAAGCTGGTCTGGCAATGGGGGCACTGGGTGACGAAACTGTCGGTCATGCGCGGATCCGGTTTATGCAGACAGCCATTCTAGGGCCTCTCAGCGGCGACGACCACTGATGCGTACCCAGCCATCGCGGTTGGCGATTGGGTCCAGGTCGAAGTCGGCGGCGTAGGCGGCAGCCACTTCCTCACCCTGTTCGGCGAGGATGCCCGACAGCGCCAGGCGGCCACCGCTCTTCACCAGGGTGCTCAGTTGCGGTGCCAGCGACACCAGCGGGCCGGCGAGGATGTTTGCCACCAGCACATCGGCCTGCACCTGCGGCAGGTCTTCAGGCAGGTACAGCGGGAATTTGGCTTCGGCCACGCCATTGCGCCCGGCGTTTTCACGCGAGGCTTCCAGGGCCTGCACGTCGATGTCGGTGCCCACGGCGTGCTCGGCGCCCAGCAGCAGCGCGGCGATGGCCAGGATGCCCGAGCCACAGCCGAAGTCCAGCACGTTGCAGCCGGCCAGGTCCTGGCCGTCCAGCCATTCCAGGCACAGCGCGGTGGTGGGGTGGGTGCCGGTACCGAACGCCAGGCCCGGGTCCAGCAGCAGGTTCACCGCGCCAGGCTCGGGGGCGGCGTGCCAGCTTGGCACGATCCACAGCCGCTGGCCGAAGCGCATGGGGTGGAAGTTGTCCATCCAGCTGCGTTCCCAGTCCTGGTCCTCGATGACTTCGGCGTGGTGCTCGGGCAACGCGGCGCCGGTCAACAGTTCCAGGTGGGCGAACACGCTGGCAGGTTCTGCGTCGGCCTCGAACAGCGCCAGCAGGTGGGTGTGGGTCCACAGGGGCGTGGTGTTCAGCTCTGGCTCGAAGATAGGCTGGTCTTCGGAGTCCATGAAGGTGACCGAAACGGCGCCGACTTCCAGCAGGGCGTCTTCGTAGGTTTCGGCTTGTTCTGGGCTGATGGCCAGACGGACTTGTAGCCAGGGCATGGCGGGTACCTTTGGATAAGTAGAGCAAAAGAGGCGCAGTTTACTGGAAATTGTGGGAGCTGGCTTGCCAGCGAGCTTTAATGGGCATCAAAAGCTCGCTGGCAAGCCAGCTCCCACGGGCATAAAAAAACCGGCCACTGGGGCCGGTTCTTTTTGCAGCTATCTACAACCGTGGATCACTTCTGGGCAGCCAGCTTGTGTTCCAGGTAGTGGATGTTGACACCACCCTTGCAGAAGCCTTCGTCGCGGGTCAGGTCGCGGTGCAGCGGGATGTTGGTCTTGATCCCGTCCACCACGATCTCGTCCAGGGCGTTGCGCATGCGCGCCATGGCTTCGTCGCGGTCCTTGCCGTAGGTGATCAGCTTGCCGATCAGCGAATCGTAGTTCGGCGGAACGGCATAACCACTGTACAGGTGCGAATCGACGCGAACGCCGTTGCCGCCTGGGGCGTGGAAGTGCTTGACCGTGCCTGGGCTCGGAATGAAGTTCTTCGGGTCTTCGGCGTTGATACGGCATTCCAGCGAGTGCCCGCGAATGACTACGTCATCCTGGGTGAACGACAGCGGGTTGCCGGCCGCGATGCTCAACATCTCCTTGACGATGTCGATACCGGTGACCATTTCCGAAACCGGGTGCTCTACCTGGACGCGCGTGTTCATTTCGATGAAATAGAACGCGCCGTTCTCGTACAGGAACTCGAAAGTACCGGCACCACGGTAGCCAATGTCGATGCACGCCTTGACGCAGCGGGCGAAGACCATCTGCCGGGCTTCTTCGTCGATGCCCGGGGCCGGCGCTTCTTCCAGCACCTTCTGGTGACGGCGCTGCAGCGAGCAGTCACGGTCGCCCAGGTGAATGGCGTGGCCCTGGCCGTCGGACAGTACCTGAACTTCCACGTGGCGTGGGTTGGTCAGGAACTTCTCCAGGTACACCATCGGGTTGCCGAACGCAGCACCGGCTTCGGTACGGGTCAGCTTGGCCGAGGCGATCAGGTCTTCTTCCTTGTGCACCACGCGCATGCCGCGACCACCACCGCCACCGGCGGCCTTGATGATCACCGGGTAGCCGACTTCACGGCCGATGCGCAGGGCTTCTTCCTCGTCTTCCGGCAGCGGGCCGTCGGAACCTGGAACGGTAGGAACGCCAGCTTCGATCATGGCGTGCTTGGCCGATACCTTGTCGCCCATCAGGCGAATGGTGTCGGCTTTCGGGCCGATGAAGGCGAAACCGGATTTCTCCACTTGTTCGGCGAAGTCGGCGTTTTCAGCCAGGAAGCCGTAGCCTGGGTGAATGGCAGTGGCGCCAGTCACTTCGGCGGCCGCGATGATGGCCGGGATGTGCAGGTAGGATTGCGCAGCCGGTGCCGGACCGATGCAAACGGATTCGTCTGCCAGGCCCAGGTGCATCAGCTCCTTGTCGGCCTTGGAGTAGACGGCAACAGTCTTGATACCCATTTCCTTGCACGCGCGCAGGATCCGCAGGGCGATTTCGCCGCGGTTGGCAATCAGGACTTTTTCCAATTTCGCAGGTTGGGACATCGTTGGCTCTCCGCGATTCAAACGATGGTGAACAGCGGCTGGTCGAACTCAACCGGCTGGCCGTCTTCAACGAGGATCGACTCGATCACACCGCTGGTTTCAGCTTCGATGTGGTTCATCATCTTCATTGCTTCGACGATGCACAGGGTGTCGCCTTTCTTCACGGTCTGGCCGACTTCAACGAAGGCTGGCGAGGCTGGCGAAGCTTTACGGTAGAAGGTACCGACCATTGGCGAACGGGCAACGGTGCCGTTCAGTTTCGGTGCGGCTGGCGCTTCGGCGGCAGCGGCAGGAGCAGCGGCAGCCGGGGCGGCTACTGGCGCGGCAACCGGGGCTGGCGCGTAGTACTGCTGGGCCGGGGTCTTGCTGTGACGGCTGATCCGTACGGATTCTTCGCCTTCACGGATTTCCAGCTCGTCGATGCCGGACTCTTCCAGCAGCTCGATCAGTTTTTTTACTTTGCGAATATCCATTAATCATCAACTCCCAAGGGTCGGTCAGGGGCGTTCAGGTAGTGTGTTCAAGCAGTTCCAGGGCGACCTCCCAGCCAGTCTGCGTGTGCGCTGGCGCCAAGGTCGCTGATCACCCCAGTGGCCGTGAGGCCGTGCCGGGGCGATGGCAAAGATTTCTGCGAATGGCCTGTCGGACAATCGCACGTCGAAGAGTGGGATGCTCACTCTTCGCGGCGCGTCACGTTTTGCGTTGATACCAAGGGCAACTCAAGCGAAAACCGGTGGATCATCTTCATTCGCGGGCTCCCTGCATGGGCCAGATGGTGCTGGCGGGGTGACTATGCCGCAATGGGGCGACGACTGTCCAGTCAAGCACAATAGCCAGCACGTTGCCCGATGTTCGCATAAAATTTGTGACTAACTTGCTAAAAACGGTCATTCAGGCCGGTATGGCACCGGCCTGACGGGTTATAACGCCTTTTTGCCGTCGGCAATGGCGATCTTCTGCACGAAGTCGGCGGCATTGATCTCGCCGATGACCTTGGCCTGGGGTATTTCATCGCCGTTGGCGGCAAAGAACATCAGGGCGGGGGGGCCAAACAGCTTGTAGCGGTCCAGCAGGGCGCGTTGCTCGGCGTTGCTGTCGGTGACGTCGAAGCGTACCTGCTGGTAGCCGGCCAGGCGCGCCTTGACCTCGGGGTCGGTGAGCACCTCGTGCTCGATGACCTTGCAGCTGATGCACCAGTCGGCGTACCAGTCCAGCACCAGGGGCTTGCCGGCCTGTTTGGCCGCGGCAAGCGCCTGCTCCAGTTGCGCCGGGGTGGTGACGGTCTGCCAGCTGCTGGCAGGCGCCGTGGCGGCGCTGGTATTCGCCGGCGCGGGTAGCGGCCGCAGCGGGTCGCCCTGGCCGCTGAGCGCGCCATACCAGCAGGCCAGGCCGTAGACCATCAGCAGCAGCCCCAGCAGTTGCGCCAGGCGCTGACGCGGCGCCTTGTAGATAAATTCCAGCGCGCCCAGGAACAGCCCGACACCTGCGGCCAGCAACCCTACCAGCAACAGCGTGACCGGCCCTGGCAGCACGCGGCTGAGCAGGCCGATGGCCAGGCCCAGCAGCAACACCCCGATGGCGTTCTTGACCACCACCAGCCACGGGCCGCTTTTCGGCAACCAGGTGACGCCGCCAATGGCCACCAGCATCAGCGGAATGCCCATGCCCAGGCCCAGGGCGAACAGTTTCAAGGCGCCGCCCACGGCATCGCCGGTGGTGCTGATGTACAGCAGCGCGCCGGCCAGCGGCGCCGACACGCAGGGCGACACCAGCAGGCTGGACAGCACGCCCATCACGGCAGCGCCCCACAGCGAGCCACCCTGGGTGTTGCCGGCGATGCGGTCCAGGCGGTGGGTGAGGGCGGCCGGCAGCTTGAGTTCGAACACGCCGAACATCGACACCGCGAACAGCACGAAGAACAGCGCGAACGGCCCCAGCACCCAGGCCGACTGCAGGCGCGCCTGCAGGTTCAGGCCGGCGCCGAACAGGCCCATCAACGCGCCCAGGACAGCGAAGCACAGGGCCATGGGCAGCACGTAGGCCAACGCCAGGCTGTAGCGGCGCAGGCGGCTGGTCTGCCCGCGCATCACCACGGCCGAGAGAATCGGCAGCATGGGCAGCACGCACGGGGTAAAGGTCAGGCCGATGCCGCCCAGCAGGTACAGCAGCAGCTCTTTCCAGTCCCAACCCTTGACGGGCGCAGTGGCCGGCGTGGCAACGGTTTCGGCGGCGCCGCCATCGATGGCCAGTTTTTCGGTTTCCGGCGGGTAGCACAGGCCCTTGTCGGCGCAGCCCTGGTAGGTCACGGCCAGGGTGAAGGGGCGCTGGTCGGCGGGGTCGCGGGGCAGGGTGATCTCGACGATGCCGTGGTACACCTCGACGTCGCCGAAGTAGTCGTCGTGCTTCTTCTCGCCGTCTGGAATCTGTGGCGCGCCCAGCTTGATATCGGCCGGCGTGGGCTTGAACGCGAAGCGGTGGCGGTACAGGTAATAGCCGTCGGTGGCCACGAACTGCAAGGTGATGGCGTCAGGCGTGGTCTTGGTGACGTTGAGCTGGAACGCCTGGTGCACCGGCAGGAAATCGCTGCTGTTGTTGAGGGCGCTGCCCAGGGTGGCGCTGGGGCGGCTGTCCAGCAGGCCGGCGCCCATGGCAGGCAGGGTCAGCACCAGTAACAGAAGGCAGAGCAGGCGGCGCATGGCAATCTCGCAACACAAAAGTCTGCGCATCATAGCCCAGCAAGGATTGCCGTGCAGGTGACAGGGTTGTTACCTGCCGTGTCGCAGCCTTTGTGGGAGCTGGCTTGCCAGCGAGCTGTTGCGGCCCTGAAAACTCGCTGGCAAGCCAGCTCCCACAAAAACAGCGGCTGCTACGCGATCGTTTGCACATGGTTGCGGCCAGCGCCCTTGGCGCGGTACAGCGCTTCATCCGCCTGGGCGGCCATGCTCAGGCTGTCGCTGGCGGTCGTCATCTGTACCACGCCGGCGCTGAAGGTGCAGCGCAGGTCGTGGGGCTGCGCCGGGTAATGGATCTCGGCGAAGCGCTGGCGGATCTCGTCCAGCACGTCCCTTGCTGCTGCCAGGTCGGTGTCGGGCATGACGATGGCGAATTCCTCGCCGCCGTAACGGCCAATGAAGTCGGTCTTGCGCAGGCGCTGCTTGAGGAACAGCGCCAGGCTCTTGATCACCCGGTCGCCCATGGGGTGGCCGTGGCTGTCGTTGACCTTCTTGAAATGGTCGATGTCGAGCATGGCGAAGCTCAGCGGCTTGCCTTCGCGGCGTGCGCGGAACGCGCAGTCCTCCAGCAGTTGCAGGATATGGGTGTGGTTGTACAGCCCGGTGAGGCTGTCGCGCACCATCCGCGACTTCAGGTTGCGCGCCCGCGAGGCACGGTTGCGCACGGTGGTGATCAGGTGCCGCGAGCGAATCGGCTTGGTCAGGAAGTCGTCGCCGCCCTCGCTCATGGCGTCCAGCTGCTTGTCCAGGTCATCCTCGGCGGACAGGTAGATGATCGGCACGCTCACGTAGCGGTCGCTGTGGCGGATGACCTTGGCCAGTTCCGGGCCGGTGCAGGCCGGCATGTACAGGTCGAGAATGATCAGGTCGGGCTGGAAATCGGCCAGCTCGGCCATGGCGCCGATGGGGTCGGTGAGGGTGCGGGTGACGATGCCGGCACCGTTGAGCAGGCGCTCGGTGTGCATGGCCTGGGCGCGCGAGTCATCGATGATCAGCACCTTGAACGGCTCGTACTGGGCAACGCAGGTCAGGGCTTCGATCTTCTCCAGCAGGCTCGACGCCTCCAGCGCCCCGGAAAGAAACTCCTGGCCCCCAGCGCGCACGGCGGCCAGGCGGGTAGGGGTGTCGGTTTCCAGCAGGCTGAAGAACAGCAGCGGCAGTTTCGGCTGCTGGCCTTGCTGGGCCTGGGCCGCCAGTTGCAGGCCCGCGCCGCAACCGCCGAAGTCCACGTCCATGACAATGGCTGCCGGCGTGCATTCCTGCATCGAGGCCTGGAACGCCGCCGCAGTGGCCAGCGCCTGGGCGTGCAGGCCGAAGAATTCCAGCTGCATGGCCAGCCGCTCGCCGCGCTCGGCGTCCTGCAGCAGCACGTACACCGGCTTGCGCAGCGGCGGCAGCAGGGTCTGGCCCAGCTCGTCGCCGTGGCGCAGGCCGGTGCGCGACAGGCGTTGCATCAGGCGGTTGAGTTCGTGGATCAGCTCGCTGCTCAGGCGCCCGCGGTTGTCCTCCACGGCCAGCAGGGCCTGGTTGAGGTGGCGGGCGATGGCGATGTGTTCGGGTTGCTCGAAGCGTTCGGCAAAGCGCAGCAGCCGCAGGTTGGCCTCGTTCAGCTCGCACAGGTCGTCGCTCGACCATTCGCTGCGCTGCAGGCGCTGCCAGATCTCGAGGATTTGCCGGGCCTGGTGGATGACCCGCTGGGCAAAGTGATGCTTGAGGCGCTCGCGGCCGGACTCGTCTGCTTCGGTCATGTTCTGACTACTTGTTGGGGGTGCTGCGACTCGATAGTGGCTCTATGCTAGCACTCATTTCCTGTCACGCGACTGCCATCTGGCAAATAACCCTTCACTTTGTGTATTCATTTAATGACTGTCCAGTCGCTTATGCCAGCGGCGTCGCATCCTTTATAGTGCACCCAGGATCGACAGCCCCACTGGCACGATGCAAAGGGGTTGCGGTCGAACCTTTGAATTCAGTGATCGAAAGGATATAGCCATGCTGGACTGGAAGAACCGCACAGGCAAAGGCGAACCGCGCGAGCCCGCCGACAGCAACAGCAAGGGCCCTGCCAAGGCCGCACCGCGCAGTTACCTGGGCGGCCTGCTGGTCAGCCGCGCGCTGTTGACGGTGGTGGGTTTGTACCTGGTGGTCACCGGCCTGCTGGGCTGGTACTGGAGTGAAGAGCCGGCGCTGTTCCCGGTGCAACAGCACGCCCAGGAAGCCGCCGCCCGCGAGGGGCACAAGATGGTGGTGGGCTACACCACCGTGGAAACCCTGAAGACCGTGGCCGGCACCCTGCTGAACAAGCCCGGTGGCTACATCTCCAACGACCGCTTCCCGCCTGGCCTGTGGATGGACAACATGCCCAGCTGGGAATATGGCGTGCTGGTGCAGGTGCGTGACCTGTCGCGCGCCATGCGCAAGGACTTCGCCCGTTCGCAATCGCAGTCTGCCGAAGACGCCGACCTGGTGCGCGCCGAGCCCAAGTTCAACTTCGACAACAAAAGCTGGATCTGGCCGTCCAGCGAGTCCGAGTTCCAGGACGGCATCAATTCCCTGAGCCGCTACCAGGCCCGCCTGTCCGACCCTAACCAGACCGGCGCGCTGTTCTACCCGCGTGCCGACAACCTCAACAACTGGCTGGGCGACGTCGCCACGCGCCTCGGCTCGCTGTCCCAGCGCCTGTCGGCAAGCGTGGGCCGGGTGAAACTGAACACCACGTCGAAGACCGAGACCATCGTGCCGGGCCAGGCGCCGCAGCTTGACGAGGAAATCGTCGAGACGCCGTGGATGCAGATCGACAACGTCTTCTATGAAGCCCGCGGCCAGGCCTGGGCGCTGTCGCACATGCTGCGCGCCATCGAGGTCGACTTCGCCGACGTGCTGGCGAAGAAGAACGCCACGGTCAGCGTGCGCCAGATCATCCGCGAGCTGGAAGCCTCGCAGGAACCGGTGTGGAGCCCGATGATTCTCAACGGCAGCGGCTTCGGCATCCTGGCCAACCACTCGCTGGTGATGGCCAACTACATCTCGCGGGCCAATGCCGCGGTGATCGACCTGCGCCAACTGCTGTCGCAGGGGTAATGGATGTCGTACTCCGATAAAGAAGCGGCGCACCGCGCCGCCTCTGACGCCGAGGCCATCGCCTGGGTCGACGAGCAGGACCACGTGCTGGGCGCCTTGCCGCGCCAGCAACTGCGCGAGCGTGGCCTGATCGGCCGCGCCACGTTCATCCTGCTGTTCAACTCCGCCGGTGAGCTGTGCGTGCACCGGCGCACCTTGAGCAAGGCTGTCTACCCCGGTTACTGGGACGTGGCTGCGGGCGGCATGGTCAGCGCCGGCGAAAGCTACACCGACTCGGCAGCGCGCGAGCTGCACGAGGAATTGGGCGTGACGGGAGTGCCGTTGACGCCCCACGGCCAGTTCTTCTTCGACCAGCCCGAGAACCGCGCCTGGTGCGCGGTGTTTTCCGCGGTGTGGGACGGGCCGTTGAACGTGCAGCCGGAAGAGGTGCTGGAGGCAAAATTCATCCCCGTGGCCCAGGCCCTCGCTGAAAGCGAGACGCGGCCTTATTGCCCCGATTCCCTGGTGGCCCTGCAACGCGTAGTCGCGCCATAAGCCCGTGGGAGCGGGCTCTGCCCGCGAAAATGGCGCCGCATATTCCATGACAGGGCGCGGTGTGCTTTTCGCGGGCAGAGCCCGCTCCCACATTCACCGGTCGTGCACGTCGCGAATCCTTTGATAAATGGCGCGTTTTGGCACTTAGCAAGCCTTGCATTTGCCGTTACACTGCGCGACCTTTTCAAGCTGCAGCCATCCCCATGGCGCAGTAGCGCTGCCCCTGCCTGAGTGGGGCTTCGCGGTCGGACCCGCCCCGTGCGCCGGCCAGTTTTTTCGTCCTCAACTGAGGATTGCCAGTGGCCAAGAAAACCACATCCTTCGCCGCTCTCGGCGGCCTGGTGTTCTCCACCGATGCTGGCCGGCATTGCCCGGACTGTCGTCAACCCATGGATGCCTGCACCTGCAAGCAGACCGTCATCCCCGAAGGTGACGGGATTGCCCGTGTGCGTCGTGAAAGCAAGGGCCGGGGCGGCAAGACGGTGACCACCATCACCGGCGTCCCGCTGGCGCCCGACGACCTCAAGGAACTGGCCACCACCCTCAAGCGCCGCTGCGGTACCGGCGGCGCGCTGAAGGATGGCGTGATTGAAATCCAGGGCGACCACGTCGAGCTGCTGCTCGCCGAACTGGTCAAGCAGGGTTTCAAGGCCAAAAAGTCTGGCGGCTGACCAGCCCCACGCGTTTCCATTTCTAAACTTGACGCGGCCAGCAGGGTCTACCCTGCACTGGCAGGTAATCGTCATCTTCGCTTATTACACTGCACCGGCCGAATCACCGGTGGATTCTGACTTTCTATAGGGGACTTCGATGTCCGTACGACGCACACGCAAAGACGATGGCAGCCAATGGACAGTTGCGGACAGCCGCAGCGTTTATGGGATACGCCATTGGGGGGCCGGTTACTTCGCGATCAACGAGGCCGGGCGCGTGGAAGTGCGTCCCAATGGGCCGCAAAGCGCGCCCATCGACCTGTTCGAACAGGTAGACGAACTGCGCAAGAGCGGCCTGTCGCTGCCCTTGCTGGTGCGCTTCCCGGACATTCTGCAAGACCGCGTGCGCCAGCTGACCGGCGCCTTCGATGCCAACATCGAGCGCCTGGAATACCAGAGCAAGTACACCGCGCTGTACCCCATCAAGGTGAACCAGCAGGAAGCGGTGGTGGAAAACATCATCGCCACCCAGGACGTGTCCATCGGCCTGGAAGCCGGTTCCAAGCCTGAGCTGCTGGCCGTGCTGGCCCTGGCGCCGAAGGGCGGCACCATCGTCTGCAACGGTTACAAGGACCGCGAATTCATTCGCCTGGCGCTGATGGGCCAGAAACTGGGCCACAACGTCTTCATCGTCATCGAGAAAGAATCGGAAGTGGGCCTGGTGATCGAAGAGGCCGCCGAGCTCAAGGTCAAGCCGCAGGTCGGCCTGCGCGTGCGCCTGTCGTCCCTGGCTTCGAGCAAGTGGGCCGACACCGGTGGCGAGAAGTCCAAGTTCGGCCTGTCGGCCGCGCAGCTGATCTCGGTGGTGGAGCGCTTCCGCGCTGCGGGCCTGGACGACGGCATCCGCCTGCTGCACTTCCACATGGGCTCGCAGATCGCCAACCTGGCCGACTACCAGCACGGTTTCAAGGAAGCCATTCGCTACTACGGCGAACTGCGCGCCCTGGGCCTGCCCGTGGACCACATCGACGTGGGCGGCGGCCTGGGCGTGGACTACGACGGTACCCACTCGCGCAACGCCAGCTCCATCAACTACGACATGGATGACTACGCCGGCGTGGTGGTGGGCATGCTCAAGGAGTTCTGCGACGCGCAGGGCCTGCCGCACCCGCACATCTTCTCCGAAAGCGGCCGCTCGCTGACCGCGCACCACGCCATGCTGGTGGTGCAGGTGACCGACGTCGAGAAGCACAACGACGAAGTGCCGGAAATCGCCGACAAGGAAAGCCTGCCCGAAACCGTGCAGTGGCTGGTGGACCTGCTGGGCCCGACCGACATCGAGATGGTCACCGAGACCTACTGGCGCGCCACGCACTACATGAGCGACGTGGCCACCCAGTACGCTGACGGCAAGATCACCCTGGCGCAGAAAGCCCTGGCCGAACAGTGCTACTTCGCCGTGTGCCGCCGCCTGCACAACTCGCTGAAAGCGCGCCAGCGCTCGCACCGCATGGTGCTGGACGAGCTCAACGACAAGCTGGCCGACAAGTACATCTGCAACTTCTCGGTGTTCCAGAGCCTGCCCGACACCTGGGCCATCGGCCAGGTGCTGCCTATCCTGCCGCTGCATCGCCTGGACGAAGAGCCCCTGCGCCGCGCCGTGCTGCAGGACCTGACCTGCGACAGCGACGGCAAGATCAAGCAGTACGTCGACGAGCAGAGCATCGAGACCAGCCTGCCGGTGCACTCGGTGAACGAGGGCGAAGACTACCTGCTGGGCATCTTCCTGGTGGGCGCCTACCAGGAAATCCTCGGTGACATGCACAACCTGTTCGGTGACACCGACTCGGTGAACATCTACCAGAACGCCGACGGCAGCGCCTACAGCGCCGGCATCGAGACCCACGACACCATCGAGGACATGCTGCGCTACGTGCACTTGTCGCCCGAGGAGCTGATGAACCACTACCGCGACAAGGTGGCCAGCGCCAAGATCAGCCCGCGTGAACGCACCCAGTACCTGGACGCGCTGCGCCTGGGCCTGACCCGTTCCTCGTACCTGTCGTCGTAAGTTGTGAAGGGGCTGCTGGCAGTCCTGGGCGGCGTGATGCTGGCTGCCCTGGCCGCCTGCTCGCCGCTGAAACTGGTGGACCGCGTCACCCCCACGGACAGCTACCGGCTGACCGCGGGGGTGGCCTACGGCCCCGACCCCAGGCAGATGCTCGACATCTACCAGCCCTTGAAACCACTGCCGGATCATCCGGTGGTGGTTTTTTTCTATGGGGGTACCTGGAACAGCGGCTCGCGCCAGCAATACCGCTTTGTCGGCGAGGCGCTGGCCTCGCAAGGCGTGGTGGCGGTAGTGGCCGACTACCGGCTTTATCCACAGGTGCGCTACCCGGATTTTCTCAAGGATAACGCGGCGGCAGTGGCCTGGGCCTACCGCCACATCGGCGACTACGGTGGCAACCCCCAGCGCTTTTTCCTCATGGGCCACAGCTCGGGGGCCTACAACGCCGCGATGCTGGCGCTGGACCCGCGCTGGTTGGCGGCCGAAGGGTTGAGCCCGGCGGTTCTGCACGGCTGGATAGGCCTGGCGGGGCCGTATGATTTCCTGCCCATTGAAAACCCCGAGGCCAAGCCGGTGTTCTTCGCCCCGCACGAACCGCCCGATTCCCAGCCCATCAACCACCTTAGTGCCAGCGCGCCGCCGGCGCTGCTGATCGCCGCCAACAGTGACAACCTGGTGAACCCGCAACGCAATACCCATCAATTGGCGGGGCGGTTGCGTGCCTTGGGCGTGCCGGTGCAGGACTTCTACTACGGCCGCGTCAACCACATCACCCTGGTGGGCAGCCTGGCCAAGCCGCTGCGCTGGCTGGCCCCGGTGCTGCCCGATGTGGTTGCCTTTGTGGGAGCTGGCTTGCCAGCGAGTTCTTCGAGACCCTGAAAATCTCGCTGGCAAGCCAGCTCCCACGGGCTGTCAGTTAAACCAGCCGTCGCGCTGATGCAGGCGCCAGCCGACCACGCCCAAAGTCACGGCGCGCAGCGCCATGAACAACAGGAAGCTCAACCACAACCCGTGGTTGCCCAACCCCATGGTCACCACCCCCACCGGCAGCATCAACGCCACGCTCAGCAGCATGGCATTGCGCATTTCCCGCGCGCGGGTGGCGCCAATGAACAGCCCATCGAGTAAATAGCTACCCACGGCAATCAGCGGCAGCACCGCCAGGTACGGCAGGTAGATGTCTGCGGTTGCGCGCACGCTGGGGATGTTGGTCTGCGCGGCGATGAACAGGTGCCCGCCCAACAGGAACACCAGCGCGAAAGCGACACTGGCCAGCAGCGACCAGCCGCAGGACACGGTCATGGAACGGCGCAGTTCGTCGCGCTTGCCGGCGCCGATGGCGTGGCCGCACAGGGCCTCCACCGCATGGGCCAGGCCGTCCAGCGCGTAGGCGGTCACCATCAGGCCATTGAGCAGCAGCGCATTGGCCGCCACGGTGGCGTCGCCCAGGCGCGCGCCCTGCACGGTAATCAGGAAGAACACCAGTTGCAGGGCCAGGCTGCGCAGGAAGATGTCGCGGTTCACCACCAGCATCGGCTTCCAGTTCTGCCACACCCGCAGTGCTGCCCATGCCACCTGCCCGGGGTAGGCGCGCAGGGCCGGGCGGGTCAGCGCCAGGCCGATGGCCACCGACAGCCATTCCGACAGCACCGAAGCCCAGGCCGAGCCGATCACGCCCCAGCCCAGGCCAAGCACGAACCACAGGTTGAGGATGATGTTGGTGATGTTGGTCACCAGCAGAATCGCCAGCGGCGCGCGGGCGTTCTGGGTGCCCAGGAACCAGCCCACCAACGCATAGCTGGCCAGCGCCGCCGGCAGCCCCAGCAGGCGCACCTGGAAGAATGCCTGGGTGCTTTGCGCCAATGACGCGGAAGGTTGCATCAGGCTCAGGGCCAGGTGGCTGAAGGGTAGGGCCAGCAGCCACAGCAACAGCGAGAACAGCAGCGCCAGAATCAGGCCCTGCGCCAGCACCTGGCGCAGCCCGGCGCCATCGTTGCGCCCGGCGGCCTGGGCGGCGAAGCCGGTGGCGCCCATGCGCAGGAAACCCATCACCCACGCCAGGAAGCCATACAGGCTGGCGCCCACGGCCACCGCACCCAGTTGATGGGCGTGCGGCAGGTGGCCGATGACGGTGCTGTCCACCAGCGCCACCAGCGGCACGGAAATATTGGAAAGGATCATCGGCGCGGCCAGCGCCCATACCCGGCGGTGGGTGGGGCGGTCGCGCCAGTCGTTCAGCAGTGTGCTCATGCAGGCTCCTTGCGGGCCCGCCATCCTACCTGATTGGCGTCAGTGAATGATCCAGCTCAGCAGCCACAGGCCCAGTATCAGCCAGATCACGCCGAGGAAGATCGAGGCGCGCATGAACGCGCGCAGCGCCGAGTACAGGAACATCAGGCCAATGACCAGGGCGATGATGCTGATCAGCGAGGCGTCCATGCCCAGCGTGCGCGACAGCCCATCGACGAAATTGCCCCCGGCGTGGGCCAGCAGATTGAACAGCCAGCTCAGGCTGTCGACCACGAAACGAATGATGGCGCCCAGCGCCTGGCCCAGCCATTCGAAAAAACCGTCTGCGTGCATGTGTGTTTCCCGATCGATTACCGGCGTGCTGCCGGCCAGAGCCTTGGGCACGACCAACGGCACCAAGTTCAACTACATCGTAGCCGGATGACGCTCAACGCGCCGACCTGTAGCAGCTGCCGAAGGCTGCGTCAGGGCGTGACGCAGCCTTCGGCAGCTGCTACAGGAGGTAAGAAGAGGTTGCGGTGGCAGCTCTAATGGCCAACGAGATGGATTTTCGGCTCGGGGAACAGGTTGTTCAGGGTTTCCAGCAGGCGCACGTGGTAGATGGGCTTGCGGAACAGGTCCAGCACCTGCAGGCGCAGCATGTCGCTGACGTCCTCCATGTCGGCGTGGCCCGAGGTGACGATCACCGGCAAGTGCTGGCGCGAGGTGTGTTCGCGCAGGCGCTTGATCAGCGACATGCCGCTTTCCTCCGGCATGCGCAGGTCGGTGATGACCAGCGCGATGTCGGGGTTGCGGGTGAGGTGGTGCAGGGCGAGCTTGACCGAGGTCGCCGTGAAGCAGCAGAAACCTTCGCCTTCCAGCAGCTCGGCGAGCTCCAGCAGCGCGTCCTCCTCGTCGTCCACGAGAAGCAGTTGTTGGCGTGGGGGAGGAGAGGGACTCATAGGAAATACCTGGTGCAAGGTGAAATCATGAGTTGAAGCCATGTCAGGACAAGGGGTTCAACACAGTGTAGGACAATTCGCTCAGGACGCAGCAGGCAGTGCGTCTTTGATCTGGGTGAAGACGTTGGTGATACCATTTTGAATGTCGGTGCTGAAGCCGATGATGATCACCGCAACCATGGCCGCGATAATTGCGTATTCGATGCCCGATGCCCCCTCCTGGTCCTGGAGAAAAGCCTGCACCTTGACTTGCGCCTGAACAAAAAACTTGATGAGGGACATGCGGACCTCTCCTTAGCGCTTGATGACGCTGCTACTCCAGAATTTGCGACGTAGTTCCCTTCAACAGCAGCATCGACAACAACCTGACGCCCCACAACTGTAAGAAAGCATTAGCGCTAAAGTTGTGCTCAGCCCCCGCGCGTCAACAAGTCGTTGTTTTTACAACCCGCCAACGTTTGCGTTGATTTTGTTCGCTCCAGTAATGGCGTTTCGTCCTACCTCTACTACCTTGAAATAGCGAAATAGTTTCACGCACTTAACACCTGCACATGACCACGCTTCGGACGGCAGACGGTTTCAAGGCATAAGGAGGCGCCCTCGATGAGCAGTCGATTCACCATGATCCTGGCCGGCCTTTTCCTGGTGGGTGCCTTGGTGGCCGGGTATTGGGGTATCGTGCTCAGCAAGCCGGCCGCGCCGCCCCCTGCGCCTGTAGCGGCAGAACCAGTGGCCGCCGAGCCGGCACCGGCCGCAGCGCCGGCGCCAGACCTGTTGCAGCCGGTGGTGGTGCTGGCCCATGAAATAGCCCCCTATACCCCGCTGACCGCCGCCGACCTTGTGGTTGAGCGCGTGCGCGTTGCCCCGCCGGGCAGCTTCGCCAGCGTCGAAAAGGCCGTGGGCCGCTCCACCTGGCGGGCGCTGCCCGCTGGCACCTGGCTCAGCGACGATGCCTTCAGCCCCGGCGGCCCGCTGGCGCGCATGATCCGCCCCGATGAGCGCGCCCTGGCCGTTGCCGTGGACGAAGTGATCGGCGCCGCCGGGCAAATGGCCCCCGGCGACTACGTGGACGTGATGCTGTACCTGCGGCAAGAGCAGAACAACCCGGCGGCCTCGGCCCAGGTGGTGGTGCCGGCCGTGCGGGTATTGAGCGTTGGCGACCTGGTGGGCCTGGCCAACGATGGCCACCCGGCGGCGCCTGGTGCGGCCAGCGACAGCAGGAACACCCGTGGCGCCCGCACCGTGGTGCTGGCGGTGCCACAAACCCTGGTCAGCCGCCTGATGCTGGCGGCCCAGGCCGGCACCCTGCGCCTGGCCGTGCGCAGCGTCGAGGAAAAACGCCTGGCCCGCTACTGGGCCAATCAGGACGACACCGCGCCCGTGGTGGAAAGTACCAACCGGCAGTTGCTGCAGTTCAGCCAACTGGCCTTGAGCAACCCCACACCGCAGCGTACAGGGCAGGCGGAAAGCCCCGCCCGGCGCGGCATGGAAGTGATACGTGGCAACCAGCCTGCCGACCAGGCCACTGCGCAAACGCCCTGAATACAGCAAGGATGCCTTGAATGAGCTGTCGTACCGTGCCGGTTTTCCAGCGATTGATCTACAGCGTGATGTTGGCGGGGCTCTGTGTGCCTGCGGTGCAGGCCGCCCCGGCGGGGTGCGCGCAACTGTCCGCCTTGCCCGGCGTGTTCGAAGTGCAGCAGGGCCTGCAGAACGAATTGCACAGCCCGGTTGCCATCACCCGCGTGGCCATCGGCGACCCGAAAATCGCCGATGTGCACCCGGCGGGCGACAGCGGCTTTCTGCTCACCGGTGTCGCCCAGGGCACCACCAGCCTGATGGTGTGGACGGTCTGCTCCACCGCGCCGCGCCAGAGCATGGTGTTTGTTCGCGGTGTGGCCAGCGCCGGCATGGACGGCCGCGGCGCCGCGCCTTCCGCCGACCCCGATTTGCCCAGCCAGGTGCAGACCGACGTACGCTTCGTGGAAGTCAGCCGCACCAAGCTCAAGGAGGCCAGCACCTCTATCTTCGGCAAGGGTTCCAGCTTCCTGTTCGGCTCGCCCAACACCGTCAGCGGCACCGTGGCGCCCGGCGGTATCGGTGACGTGGCCGGTGCGGCAACGTTGGCCAGCGGCAGCTTCAACCTGGCCTTCGGTGGCGGCAAGGTGCTGGGCCTGATCAATGCGCTGGAAAGCAGCGGCTTCGCCTACACCCTGGCGCGCCCCAGCCTGGTGGCCCTGAGCGGGCAGAGCGCAAGCTTCCTGGCCGGCGGCGAGGTGCCTATCCCGGTGCCCAGCTCGGGCAGTGACAGCATTTCCATCGAGTACAAGGAGTTTGGCATTCGCCTGACCCTGACCCCTACGGTGGTCAGCGGCGACCGCATCTCGCTGAAAGTGGCCCCCGAGGTCAGCGAGCTCGACTACACCGCAGGCGTCACCATTGCCGGCACCACGGTGCCTGCGCTCAATGTGCGCCGCACGGACACCAGCGTGTCCCTGGCCGACGGTGAAAGCTTCGTCATCAGCGGCCTGATCAGCAACAAGAACTCCTCCGACGTCAGCAAATTCCCCGGGCTGGGAGACATCCCGGTGCTGGGCGCGTTCTTTCGCAGCACCTCCATCAGCCGCGAAGAAAAGGAACTGCTGATGGTGGTCACCCCGCACCTGGTCAAGCCCCTGGCTGCCGACGCGCGATTGCCGGGGTTGCCTGGCGAGCAGCTGCGCAACTACGACCCCAATTGGTACCGGATGTACTTCCTCGAAAATGGCAACTTCGACCGCATGAGTGGGCTGTCCAAATGAGCCAGAGCCTGAGCCAGACTTTTCTGGCCATCACCCGCAATGACGGTGACCTGGAATGGCTGCAGGGTGCCCTGGCGCCCCTGGGCCAGGTAGTGGGCGCCGCCAGCGGCAGCCTCGACGAGTTGCTGGCGCTGGTCGATGTGACCTTCGCCAGCCTGGTGTTCATTGGCCTGGACCGCGACCAGGTGAGCAACCAGTGCGCGCTGATCGAGGGCGCGCTGGAAGCCAAGCCGATGCTGGCGGTGGTGGCCCTGGGCGACGGCATGGACAACCAGCTGGTGCTCAACGCCATGCGCGCCGGCGCCCGGGATTTTGTTGCCTACGGTTCACGCTCAAGCGAGGTGGCCGGCCTGGTGCGGCGCCTGAGCAAGCGCCTGCCGCCGGTGGCCACCAACCCTAACCTCGGCGCGCTGACCGTGCTCTACGGTGCCCAGTCCGATGGTGACGGCGCCTTGCTGGCGGCGCACCTGGGCCTGGTGGTGCACCGCAGCAAACAGCACACCCTGCTGCTGGACCTGGGCCTGCCCCATGGGGCCAGCCTGGCGATGCTCAACCTGGAGACCACCTTCCACTTCGGCGACGCCTTGCGCAACCTGCGGCGCCTGGACGGCACCATGATCGACAGCGCCTTCCCGCGCTCGCCCTCGGGCATGAGCATCCTTGCCTATGGCGAGAACGACGAGCCGCTGGAAGCCACCAGCGCCGCCGAGCTGTACATGCTGCTCAGCGCCCTGCGCCAGCATTTCCAGCACATCGTGGTGAACCTCATGGGCCAGCCGGACAGCGAGGCGCTGCGCACCTTCGTCAGCCACTGCGACAAGCTGCTGTGGTACACCGACCAGAGCGTGGTGGAATGCCGGCGCAACCTGGCGGTGCTGAACCTGTGGCGCGAGAAGGGCATGAAGCTGCAACACGCGCGGCTGCTAGTGGACCGCTACCTGCGCGCCGTGGCACCGGACTCCGACGCCCTGGGCAAAAGCTACGGCCTGCCGGTGCTGTCGGTGCTGCCGTTCAGCCCCGAGATACGCATGAACGCCAAGAACCAGGGCATCAGCCTGTTTGAACTGGCCCCGCGCGAAACCCTGACCAACGGCCTGAAGGCCCTGGGCGAACGCCTGGCCAAGCGCTCGGAAGCGGTGAAACCGCCGGGCGCGGGCTGGTTCAACCGTCTGTGGGGGAGCAAGGAATGAGCGAGAAACTGTTTGGCGGCCCGCGTGGCCAGACTTCCAGTGCCGACCCCCAGGGCCTGAAATTGGTGCTGCACCGCTTCATCATCGACGCTATCGAGGAGTCCGGCAAAAACCTGCTGGAGGGTTCGCGCCAGGTGCTCGCCCAGTTCGTCATGGACCGGGTCAGCGATTACATCGCCCGCCGCCACCTGGCGGTGTCGCGCTACGAAATGGAGCGGCTGGCGGAAGAACTGGTGGATGAACTCACCGGCTTCGGCCCGCTGGAAGTGCTGCTGCGCGACCCCAATGTCACCGAAATCCTGGTCAACGGCCCGCACCGCGTGTTCGTCGAACGCCAGGGCGTGCTGCACCACACCGACCTGCGCTTCATCGACTCGCACCACGTGGAGCGGGTGATGCAACGCATTCTCGCGCCCCTGGGCCGGCGCCTGGACGAATCCTCGCCCATGGTCGATGCGCGCCTGCCCGACGGCAGCCGGGTCAACGCCATCATCCCGCCCATTGCCCTGGATGGGCCGTGCCTGTCGATCCGGAAGTTTCGCAAGGACATGCTCAAGAGCGCCGACCTGATGGCCACGCAAACCATCGACCAGGCCATCTACGACTTCATCCAGGAAGCCGTGGGCAAACGCTGCAACATCCTCATCAGCGGCGGGACCGGTACCGGCAAGACCACCATGCTGAACATCCTCAGCCAGTTGATCAGCCCCCACGAGCGGCTGGTCACCATCGAGGACGTGGCCGAGCTGCAGTTGGACCACCCCCACGTGGTGCGCCTGGAAACCCGGCCGCCCAACGCCGAGGGCCACGGCGAGGTGAAATCTGCCGACCTGATTCGCAACGCCCTGCGGATGCGCCCCGACCGCATTATCCTCGGCGAGATTCGTGGCGTGGAAGTGGTGGACGTGCTGACCGCCATGAACACCGGCCACGACGGCTCCATGAGCACCGTGCACGCCAACAACGCCCAGGACGCGTTGCTGCGCCTGGAAACCCTGGTGGGCCTGACGGGCCGCACCGTGGCCGAGAAAACCCTGCGGCAGATGATCGTCGCTGCGCTGGACGTGATCATCCAGCTCACCCGCCGCCCCGATGGCCGTCGTTGCGTGAGTGAGGTGGTGGAGGTGGTGGGCGTGCGCGATGACGTGTACGTGACCAACACCTTGTTCCGCCTCGACCGCCAGACCGGTTACGGCTTCGTGCGCGAGGCCATCAACCCCGCGGGTGACAAGCTGCGCCGCGACACCTTCAGCCACGCGCATTGAGGGGGCTGCCAGCATGATCGGGGCGATCGTGATGGGCGGGCTGAGCCTGGCCCTGCTGGGCCTGTCGGTGCGTTTTTTCTACACAGGCTTAAGGCGTACCGGCGACAAGCGCGTGCTCGACCGCCTGGGCCAGGGCCAGGCCGCCGCCCCCAGCGAACGCCCGTGGATGCGTTGGCTGGAGCGCTGGTTCCTGCGCGCGGGGCTGGGCCGGCCCAACGACCGCATCGGTATTTTCCTGGCCGTGTGGGGCATGCTGGTATTGGTCGGCACCTTGTCCGGCCAATGGTTCGGCGTGCTGGTGACACTGGTGCTGCCACCGCTGGGCCTGCGCCTGTACGTCAGCTGGCGCTACCGCCGCCGGGTGCAGCGCATGATCCAGCAGTTGCCATCGTTGCTGGACTACACCGTGCGCAGCCTCAAGTCGGGGCGCACCTTGGCCGATGCGGTGCTGGGCGCCATGGAAGCCAGCAATGACCCGCTGCGCGAGGCCATGGCCCGCGTTGAGCGCAACGTGCGCCTGGGGGTGGCCCTGGATGAGGCCGTGGACGATTTCGCCGAACTGTACGAGCGCGATGAATTTCGCCTGTTCGCGTTGGGCCTGCGCATCAACCAGCGCTTTGGCGGCAACGCCAGCGAGCTGCTGGAAAACCTGATCAAGCTGATTCGCGAGCGCGAGCAGGCGGCGCGGCAGCTGGCAGCGATGACCGGCGAGACGCGCATGACCGCCATGGTGCTGGCGGGCTTGCCGGCGCTGCTGGCGGGGTATTTCCTGCTCACCAACCCCAGCTACCTGAGCAGGATGTGGCACGACCCCAGCGGGCAGCACTTGCTGATTGCCGCCATGGTTTTGCAGGTCACGGGCTGCCTGGCGTTGTGGCGCATGCTGAGGAGTATCTGAGATGGCCATGTTGCTCAGTGCATTGCTGTTGTTGCTGGCGGCCGGCATGTTCGCCAACCAGTTTATCGAGCAGCGCCGTCGCGAGCGCCTGGTGGAGCGCCGCCTGCGTGGCGAGGCGGACGTCGACCGGCGCATCGGCGGCTTGTGGCAGCGCCTGGGTGACAGCCGCTTGGGCCAGCGCGCGGTCAGCCTGGACAGCGAGACCCAGGCGCTGCTGGACCGCATTGGTTGGCGCAAGGCCAGCCAGCGTTCGCAGTTCGCTGCCTGGCAGGTGGGCGCACCGTTGGTGGCGCTGGTGGTGGTGTGGAGCGTGCAGCGCCTGTTCTTCCTGCCGGTCAACCACGAAGTGACCGCACCGCTGGTGGCCATGGGCATGGGCTACATCTTGCCCAAGCGGGTGCTGGCCTGGGCTGCCGAACGCCGCAGGCAGCAGGTGGCGCGCGAGGTCTCGACCTTCATTCCGCTGCTGCGCATTCTGTTTGAATCGGGCCTGGCCGTGGAGCAGGCGCTGCGGGTGCTGACCAACGAGTCCGAGGGCCTGCTGCCGGTGCTCAGCGGCGAGCTGCGGCAGGTGCTGAGCCGGGTGGATTCGGGCCTGGAGCTGGGCGAGCAGCTGGACGTCGCCGCGCGCCTGATCAGCGTCGACGAATTCACCGACACCTGCGTGATCCTGCGCCAATTGATCAACCAGGGCGGCGGCGCGATGAAGTCGCTGCTTTCGCTCAAGCAACTGCTGGATGACCGTCGCCTGACGACCCTGCAGGAATACATATCGAAGTTGTCGGGAAAGATGTCCGTGGTGATGATGGTCTTTCTGTTCCCGGCCTTGTTGATCGTACTCGCGGGGCCTGGCCTGATGGCCATTTCCCGGGCCTTTGGCAAATGACCACCGGAGCCTCACGGATGAAAGCACTGTTACTGGCAACCCTGCTGCTGGCCCTGACGGGCTGCGCGGCGGACGGCCGCTTCGACCTGCAGGCCTTGAATGGCAAGCCCGGGCAGTGCCCCAAGCCCACGCCCGAGCAGGACCTGTCACTGAACCTGGCCGATGACATGGCCAGCGAAGGCCGCCTGCACGCCAGCCTGGCCAACCTTGAGGGGCTGCCGGGCAACCTGGTGCAGGTGCGCGTGCGCAAGGCGCGGGTGATGCGCCTGCTGGGGCGCAGCGAGGCCGAGCCGCTGTACCGCGGCCTGCTGGGCACCTGCATGGCGGCCGAGGGCGAACATGGCCTGGGCCAGTTGGCCGCAGCCAAGGGCGACAACGGCCTGGCCATGAGCCATTTGCAGCGTGCGGCGCGGCTGTCGCCTACCGACGAGAAAATCCGCAATGACCTGGGCGTGGTCTACCTCAACCAGCTGCGGCTAGAAGACGCGCGCTTCGAATTCCTGACCGCCATGGAGCTCAAGCAGGGGGACAACCTGGCGGCGGTGAACATGGTGACCTTGCTGATTTACCAGGACAACTGGAAGCAGGCCGCCGAGCTCACGACCCGCGCCAACCTGACGCCCGAGCAGGTCAGCGAGGCGCAGGCGCGGGCCGACAAACTCAAGACCGGGGGCAAGGTGGTAGCCACCATCGAGGCACCGGCCACGCCGGTCAAATAGTCAGGAGGCAGCATGCACATCAGGGTATTGGCAGTGATGATGGCGTTGGGCGCGGGCCCGGCCTGGGCCATTGAGCCGGCGCCAGCTACCTCGGCGTCGCAAGGCGCCGAGCAGTGGCTGCAATTGCAGCGCAGCGGCCAGCTGGCCTCGCGCAACCCGCAGGCGACCACCGCCGTGGAACACGAGGCGGCGATGCAGCGCTGGCTGGACAGCTACAAGCTGAAAATTCCGCAGTGGTACACCGAGGACGACTCCGGAAAGATCAGCAAGTAGCCTCAGTAGGCACTCGCCCGCTGGCGCTGGTTGGGGGCCAGCGCCAGGGCCAGCTGCGTGCGGTTGTGCATGTGGGTCAGGCGCAGCACCTGGCTCACGTAGAGTTTCACCGTGTTCTCGGTGATGCCCAGCTCGCAGGCGATCTGGTAGTTGGTCTGGCCCTTGCCCACCAGTTGCGCCACAGCCATCTGCCGGGGTGAAAGTTGCTCGAATGCGGGCGGCAGCGCCGGTGCCAGGTCTGCCAGCGGGGCGTCCTGGCGGGGCTCACGCGGGGGGCGGCGTACCTGCTCCAGGTCCTGGTACAGGTCGTTGATGGAGCTGGCGAGAAATTGCAGTTTTTCGTTCAGGTGGCCCAGTTGCCGGTAGTTGTGCTGCCGCTCGGCCAGGTTGGCTTCATGGCGCTGCAGGCCTTCCAGCAACTCGTCGACGTCGACCGGCTTCTGGTAATAATCGACAAAGCCCTCGCGCAGGGCCTTGATCACGTCCTGCTTGTCGGCGCGGCCGGTCATCATGATGGGCTCGAAAGGCCGCCCCTTGCCCGCCACGCGCCGCAGTTCCTGTACCAGCTCGATGCCATCCATGCCGGGCATGTGCAGGTCGCACAGCACCAGGCCGATCTCCGCGTCCTGGGCAAAGCACGTCAGCGCCTGCGCACTGGTGGTGCAGGGCACGCAGCGGTAGCCACTGCTTTCCAGCAGTTCACAGAGCAATTCGACGATTTCCGGTTCGTCGTCGACGACCAGCACCTTGACCGATGAAACAAGCTTGTCCACGCGCAACTCCCTGCTGACAACCCGATGGGGATGTGTCCCTTGAGGTGATGGCACATGATGGCCAGCCACACTCATTTGAAGGTAGCTGTACTTTCCGACTAAGTACATAGATGGCCGGATGTTTATCGATCAGTGGATCCACAACAGCGACGCAAGGAACCCCGCCAGCAGGAAAGGCACGAAGGGCGGCTTCGCCTGGGGATCCGGTTGCAGGTTCTGCAGGCGCTTGCGCAGGCGCGGGCTCAGGCGTTTCCACACCCGGGGCCCCAGCAGCATCCAGGCAATCATCGTTACCCCGGCGCCGATGAAAGTGGCCAGTACATGCATGCGGTCGGTGGCCAGGGCCAGCGCCCACAGCAGCTTGACGTCGCCGGCGCCCAGGCGGCCGCTGATGTAGCCGGGCAAGGTCAGTACCATGGCGATGGCCAGTGCCAGGCCGGCTTCCTCGGGAGTGCCGCCCAGCCACGTGTGGCCGCTGTAGAACAGAAAGAACAGCGCAAACAGGGCTCCGCCAAAAGTCAGTCCGTTGGCAATCCGCCGTTGACGGATATCCTGTTCGGCGCAGAGGGTGAACCAGATCAGTAGTACTAGGCTTGGCATCCGGTAAAAAACGTCCCTTTTCGTCGAATGATTCTATGCTCTAACACAGGTGTACTGTCAGGGTAGACGCGATCATGAATGCAAGCCTCCCCCACAAGCAAAAAGGTGCGGCCGCGATTGAATTCGCGGTGGTGTTCATCATCTTTTTCGCGGTGTTCTACGGGGCAGTGGCGTACAGCTTGCCCTTGCTGATGGTGCAGTCGTTCAACGAAGCGGCGGCTGAAGGCGTGCGCCAGGCGGTAGCGGTGGATCCCACCACCACGGGTACCGGGTATGCCGCGCTGGTCAGGTCCACTGCGATTGACAAGGCGTTCAAGGCGCTGGGCTGGTTGCCTGCGGGGCTCAACTTCTCGCAAAGCTACATCACTGCGAACTACACCGGCGCGGGTAGCATTCTGACCGTCACCATCAAATACCCTTCCAGCAACATCAACAACCTTCTGCCGTTCCTGACCTTCCCCGGCGTAGGCCAGATACCAAACCTGCCTGCCACGCTCACCGTTGCCTCGAGCATTGTGCTTTGAGTGCCGGCGAGAAGCTGTTCGGGCGCTGGCGCTCGCAGCCCACGCCCGTGCTGCCGGTGGCGCTGGATGTCGCACCCCAGGTTGCCAGCGGCCTGCAGCTGCTGCTTGACCCTCAAGGCCAGGTGCTGCGCCTCAGCGGCCCGCTGCGCCACCAGTTGGCCCTGCCGGCCAGTGCCGACCGCCACCTGGCCGGCTACCTGCAACCCAACAGCCGCGTGGTGGTAGAGGGCGAGCCTGCTGACTGGCAGGGCCAGACCCTGGACCTGGACTTCAAGGGCACCGATGCCACCCTGCACACGCGCGGGTGGGTGCAGCACCAGGCGGATGGCTGGGTGCTGCAGGTGTTCGATGTCGGCGACCTGCTGGCCGAACGCGGCCAGCAGCAGGCCCACGGCCAGTTCCAACGCCTGCTGGGGCAAATTGCCGAGCGCCTGCGCCTCAGCAGCCTGGAACGCCTGGATGAAGTGATAGCAGAGCAGTTGCACGGCATCGCCAGCCAGTGCCAGCTGCCCGGTGTGGCCTTGCTGTTGCGCGGCGGCGAGGCGGCGCAGTGGCAGGTGTTCAGCGACTGGCTGCGCCCGGGCGAACTGACGGTGTGGCCGGCCGAGACCCGTTTGAACCGCAGCCTGCCCGGCCTGGACAGCCATGGCTTGTTGGACAGCGACCTGCTGGCGCCGGCCCGTGGTTGCCTGGTGCCGTACCGCGAAAACCACGGCGTTGCCGCCTGGTTGCTGTGCGTGCTGCCGCCCTCGGGGGTGCCCGCCGCACTGAAGGAGCACGGCCTGGCGCTGTTCGCGGCGCTGGCCGGGCCGGTGCTCGCGCGCCTGGCCGAGCGCGGCCACCGTCATCAACTGGAGCGCCTGGAAACCTTGCAAGGGCTGATGGGCACCGGCTGGTGGGAGTTCTTCCCCGAGCGCGACAGCCTGCAACTGGCCCCAGGCCTGGCGCAGGCCCTGGATGCGCCGGCGCAGTTGCCGCTGCAGGACTGGCTGGCGCTGATTCACCCCGCCGACCGCGCCGAATTGCAAAGCCGCCTGCGCGACGTGCAGCGCGGCCATGAACTGAGCCTCAGCGTGCGCCTGCACAAGGGCGACCCGCCGGTGTGGTTCAGGGTGCAGGGGCGGGTGCTTGAGGGCGACCGCATTCGCCGGGTGGTGGGCATGATGCTCGACATCAGCGACATCAAGAACCAGCAGCAGCAAGCCGCCGCCGCCCACAAGCGCCTGGACAATGTCATCGCCAGCTCGCCGGCGGTGATCTACGTGCAGCGCTACGCCGAAGGCGCGCTGCTGCCCACTTTCTTCAGCGACAGCCTGCGGCCGCTGCTGGGCTGGGCCCTGGAAGACTGCCAGGCCGGCGAGATGGCGCAATGGGTGCACCCCGACGACCGCGACGGCTACTTCCAGCGCACCCGCCAACTGCTGCGTGAAGGTGCGGTGCGCAGCCGCTACCGCCTGCGCGACCGCCAGGGCAATTACCACTGGGTGCTGGACGAAGCCCGGCTGTTGCGCGACGACCTGGGCATGCCGGTGGAGGCCGTGGGCCTGTGGCTGGACGTGACCGAAGCCACCGTGGCCAGCGAACTGGTGCGCCAGAGCGAGGAGCGCTACCGCATTCTGGTGGAGGACTCGCCGGCGATGATCTGCCGCTACCGGCCCGACCTGACGCTGACCTTCGGCAACCTGCCGCTGGCGAAGTACCTTGAGTGCAGCACCGAGGAGCTGCCGGGCATCAATCTGGGTAACTGGCTGTCCAACGAGCAGCGCGACGCCTTCATTGCGCGCCTGGCCACCCTCACCCCGCAGCAGCCGGTGAGCGCCGCTGAAATCGCCCTGCAACTGCCCGGCCGCGAGCACGCCTGGTGGGTGTGGTCCGACCGTGGCGTGTTCGACGAGCGCGGCCAACTCATCGAAATCCAGGCCGTGGGCCGCGACAACACCGAGGTGCGGCGCACCCAGCAGCAACTGACCCAGAGCGCGAAAATGGCCACCCTCGGCGAGATGGCCACAGGCCTGGCCCACGAGATCAACCAGCCGTTGAACGTGATGCGCATGGCCATCGTCAACGTGCTCAAGCGCCTGGGCAACGGTGACGTGCAGATCGATTACCTGCAGGACAAACTCAACCGCATCGACGCCCAGGTGCAACGCGCGGCGCGGGTGGTGGACCACATGCGGGTGTTCGGCCGCCGCTCGGAAATCGAGATGCAACTGTTCAACCCCAAGGTGGCGGTGGAGGGCACGCTGTCGCTGCTGGCCGAGGGCATGAAGGGCAAGGGCGTGGAGCTGCGGGTGCCGGAAATAAACCTGGAAGTGGTGGTGCGCGGCCACGTCGACCAGCTCGAACAGGTGCTGATCAACCTGATGGTCAACGCCCGCGACGCACTGTTGACCAAGCGCGAAGGCAACCGCGAACTGGAGCCCTGGATCGAAACCACCGCCGAGGCCGACGACGAGCGCGTGCGCCTCTACGTGCAAGACAACGGCGGCGGCATCCCGCCGCGCCTGCTGGAGAAAATCTTCGAACCGTTCTTCACCACCAAGCCCGTCGGCGTGGGCACCGGGCTGGGGTTGTCGGTGAGCTACGGCATCATCGAAAACATGGGCGGCCGCCTGAGCGTGACCAACACCGACGAAGGCGCGCGGTTCTGCATCGAGTTGCCCATCGCCCGGCCGGAATAACCGTGTGGCCCCGGACGCAGCCTGCGGCAGCTGCTACGCGAATGCGGAGACCCTATGGACCGCGTTGCCTGCATCGCGGCCAAGGCCGGCTCCTACCACGATGCAGGCAACACGGTTTCTGTAGCAGCGGCCGCAGGCCGCGTCAGAGCACGAGCTGCGCGCGGCCGGTCTGGCATGTCAGGTTGGCACCCACCTGGACTTGGGTCAGGTCGATGCCAAGGGAGCTCAGCAGTTTGTTCAACAAAGGATCCAGCAGGGGGCTTAGCAGACCCTTGATTATGGGAAGCAAGAGATTATTCAGTGCGTCCAACACACCGCTAACGGTTACCAGCAAGTCACCCAGGAGGTTACTGGTGACCGGCTTGTACGCTTTAACTTGAATGCCTGAAATGGTGCTGGCCAGGCTGTTGACGATATTGCTGTTGCTTAAAGTCATGTAGCTGGACGCCAAGCCCACGTTAGGCGGGGCGCTACTTCCACTGAAGATGAGATCATTGGTGTTACCTGCCACCGTGGTATCCACGAGAATGCCAAGCCCACCACCGACTCCGGGTGTGCGGGTGCCACACGTACCGACGCCAACTACTTTATGGCAGACCGCGGTGCCGATATCGATTATCCGTAGAGGGGTTACGGTCATTTCAGTCGATGAAGAGAACGCTGTGGTGGCGTCGATCTGCCCGATTTTCAGCGTTGCTGCTGACGTCAGGGTATGCGCCGTAATTGACTTGTTTGGTGTGCAGCTGAAAGCTGTGATGTAGCTCTGGGCACTTGCCAGCTCCAAGCCGATATCGATTTCTGGCGAAGGCATTGGTAACAGGTCCAGTTGTTGGCAGCCAGCGCCAAAGAGGCAGGAGAGGGCATTTAGCGTTGCAACCAGGTCAAGGTGAAGCAAGCTACCGACCACGTTGGCCAAGGACGACACTAAGTCAGTCAAGATCGTTGTCAACCCTGACAGCGTATTGAGAACTGGCAAGTTGATGGAAACCAAGGCGCGAACTTGAGCCGTTTTTACATAAATTCGATTTGGGTTGTTCAGCGTCGGATCGGCCACAGCCAGAATTGGATTGCCTACGGCGGACAGCTGCGGCGGTTCAACGACTTTTATCCGCGTAGTGACGTTGGCCAGCCCCAATACGCTGACCGGGAGCGTAGCGCTTACGGAGCTTGCACTATTGGCCAGTTGGACGAAGCTCTGAATCAGCTGGAACAATTGAATGTTGGCGTTCAGCCCTGCTGTCGTTGCGCCCGACTGCAGTTGCAGAAGGCTACCCAACGTCACATTTGGAACGTTGATAGCGGCCGATTGTATGGCTGCCAGGCTAGTGGTGATGGTTGCGGTATTGCCGTTCTGCGGCAACACATCAATGGCGGCTTGTACCAGTTGCCCGACAGAGACGTTGGTCGCCAGCAATTGCGTGTAATTGCCTGCGCTGACGCCAAGGTTGAGCGCCAATTGGTTGAGGTAACTCAGCAGGTTGACGTCGGTTTTAACCAGGCCGTTCCAGCCGTCGACACTTAGATTTACGCTTCCCCCCAAAAGCCCCGAAAACAAGGGGTTGAGGATGTTGGATTGCGCAGTATCCACTGTCGCCAACGTGCTGCGAATATTCAACTGCGCCAACGGCCCCCCCACATACCCCGCCGTAGCCTGCGCCCGCAACACGGTAGTGGTGGCAAATGCCCCACCCGACACCATCCCCCACAACCCCGCCGCCACACTTGTCGCCACCGTTTCGTTCGCCACCACCTGTATCGCCTGGGTAGCCGTGGCGTTGGCGGTAAAGGCGCGCAGGTTGTTGCTGCCGGTGCTTAGCGTGCCGCAGGTGGCCGTCAGGGTGTTGCCGCTGCCCACGGTGAAACCGTTGCGCGCGGCGCTGGTGGTGGCTTGGGTGAGGGCGTTGACGCCAGTGCCGCTGCACACGGCGTTGCGGTTGGAGGCTTCCAGAGCGGCGGCGTCGACCACGCGCTGCAACTTGCGCTGCTCCATGTACAGGCGGCCGCTGTCGATCACCAGCAGCATGAACAGCAGGGCCATGCCCAGGGTGAGGGCGGCCATCAGGCCGATCGCACCGCGTTGCCGGTACGGGGAAGCAAAGCGCGGGACCATCGAGCACTCCTTGCCGACACTGTCACGTCCAGTGGGTGTGTTTCAGCGTAGCAGCAGGTGGCGCGCTTGCACCTGTAGCAGCGGCCACCGGCCGCGTCCGGGCCGGGTCACGGCGGGACGCGGCCTTTGGCCGCTGCTACGGGGGTTATTTCGGGGGGTAGGTGGACAGCACCTTGGTTACGGTCTTCTGGATGGCCGCAGTACGTTCGGACGGGCTGGGCGGGTAGCTGTTCATGATTTGCTCGGAGCTGCCGCGCCACACCAGTTTGCCATCGCGGCCGTCCAGCAGGTCGACCTGGATGGTCGCTACCTTGTAGTCCACGCTGCGGGTTTCGTTGTACATCGGGCCGCCCCAATAGCCACCCCAGTACCCGCCCCAGGCGCCGCCGTAGTTGGTGGTGATCTGTTGCTGGCGGTTCTCGACAATCAGGTAGGTCTGCACGCTGAGGTCACCCCGCGCACCTGCCTGGGCTGGGCGCAGGCCGCGCTGGTCGAGCTCGCTGGCCACCGCCTCGCGAATGCGCTGCTCGGTCAGGTCGCTCTTGATGCGTGGGTCGTCAGGGCGGTATTGCAGGGCCGGCTCCTTCCAGCTCCAGCTGCGGTAGGCGCCGAAGTCACGACTGGCGTCGAAGTCGTGGTTGACCTGGTTGCTTTCACAGGCGCTGAGCAGCAGCGCCACCACTGACAGTAATGCGAGACGGCGGAACATGATGATGTTCTCCAGTTGCCTAGCGTGGGGGGTAGGCCGCGAGGGCCTTGTTCACGGCGCTGCGCAGGGCATCGCCGCGTCGACTGGTACTGCCTTGGCCGTCCGTCTCTGCGCTGGCACTCCATATCGGTTGCCCGGTGGTGCCGTCGAACAGGTTGATCCGTACCACCATGACCTGTACTTCATAAGTGCGCACTACGGGAGGATAGCCGCCATATGGCCCATAGGCGCCATAGGGGCCGTAACCCGGGCCGTAATCTTCCTGCACCTGGCGCAGGCGTTTCTCCATGCGCACGTCGGTGCTCACCAGCAGGTCGGCCGGGCCATTGCGCGCGGGGCGCAGGCCGCGCTGGTCCAGGCCTTCACTGACGGCTTCGGCGATCTGGTCTGATTCAGCCAGCGGGCTACCCGGCGGTAACTGGTGGTTGAACCAGGTCCAGCTGCGGTAGCTGGCAAAGTCCCGTGGCTGCGCCGGGTAGGCGCTGCGGTCGAAGGTCTGCGCGGCCTGCGGGGGAGCCGGTGGCAGCGGGTTGGAGCTGGCGGTGTAGGGGTTGGGGCTGGCGCAGCCGGCCAGCGCCAGCACCATCAGACTCAGAGCAAGTGGGCGGTACATGATGATCTCCACAACGTCAGACGGGACGGCAGATCCAGTGCAGATAGCGGCCCAGGCCCGCGTACGCCGGGTGGCGACGGTAAGCCAGTTCCATTTCCACCAGGTCATCCAGGGCGGCCTTCTTCTGGAAGTCGACCGGCATGTAATCGTGAAAAACCCGCACGCCGCTTCTACTTTCGACCTGCCAGTGGCCGTCGAGTTGCGCTTGCAGCTCGCGCGGGTCCAGGGGCATCTGCGGGGTGAGGCTCTGCTTTTCACCGGCCATGTCGTTGCTGCGCAACTTGCGGAAATGGCCCTTGAGCAGGTTGCGATACACCAGCGCGTCACGGTTGTAGAACGCCAGCGACAACCAGCCGCCCGGCGCCACCAGGGCGCGCAGCACCGGCAGGATGGTGAAGGGCTCGGCCAGCCATTCCAGCACGGCGTGGCAGATGACCAGGTCGTACTGCTCGCTCAGCAGGCCGGGCAGGTCCTGCCAGGGCGCCTGGATGAACGTGGCGGCAAGGCCGGCCTCGGCAAAGCGCTGGCGCGCACCTTCGAGCATGGGCTCGGCGGGTTCGGCCAGGGTTACCTGGTGGCCTTGCTGGGCCAGCCACAGCGACATGTGGCCCAGGCCGGCGCCAATGTCCAGCACCCGCAGCGGGCGTTGCGGCAAGGCTTCGGTCAGGTCGGTCTGCAGTACGGCCAGGCGAATGGCGCCCTTGGCGCCACCGTAGATTTTTTCCGCGAAGCGGGTGGCCAGTTCATCGAAGTGACGGTCGCTCATTTGGCGAACCGCCCTTCGCTGTGGGCGAGCTTGGCGCGCACCACGGCGTCCATGTCCAGGCCCAGTTCGCTGCACAGCAGCAACAGGTAGAGGACGATGTCGCCCACTTCCTGGCCGGCATGCTCCAACTGGTCTGCCGACAGCTGGCGCGACTGGTCTTCGCTCAGCCATTGGAAAATTTCCACCAGCTCGGCCATCTCGACGCTGGCAGCCATGGCCAGGTTCTTGGGGCTGTGGAAACCACGCCAGTCATTGTTATCGCGGATGCGATGCAGGCGTTGGGTCAATTCTTCGAGGTTCATGGGGCTCTCCTGTGCCTAAAGCTTGGGGCGCAGGCGCGCGGCGCGCAAGAGCGACGCGAATGAAAATCTGTATGGTGGCTGAAACCGATGCAAATTCCCTGTGCGCGGCGCCTGGGACGCGGCCTTTGGCCGCTGCTACAGACTTCGTAGCAGCTGCCGCAGGCTGCGTCCGCGCCCGACGCGGTTCTACAGGATGACGGTGAGCCAGGTGGAGATGAGCAGCAGTACCGCCAGTGTGCGGTTCATGCGCTGCATGGCCCGGGGCGAGCGCAGCCAGCGTGCCGAACCTGCGCCCAGCAGCGCCCAACAGCCCATGCACGGCAACGACACCAGGAAGAACGCCAAGGCCAGCCACTGCACCGCCAGGCCCTGGGCGCTGAACACGCTGACCACCGCCAGCGCCATCATCCAGGTCTTGGGGTTCACCAGTTGCAGGCTGGCAGCGCTGGCCATGCCCAGGCGGCGCTCGTCGTCGGCGTGCACCGCGCTGGCCGGCGCTGCCCAGATTTTCCATGCCAGCGAGGTCAGCCACAGCAGGCCAGCCACGGTCATCGCCGGCTTCACGTAGGGCAGGGTCATCAGCGTGCGGCCCAGGCCAGTGCCTACCGCCAGCACGATCAGCGCCGCCGCCGCGCAGGCGCCCAGGATGATCGGCAGCACCGCGCGCAGGCCGAAGCGCGCGCTATTGCTCAGCACCAGGATGTTGGTGGGGCCGGGGGTGATGGAGGCGACGAAGGCGAACAGCATGAAGGCGAGCATGGCAGGCTCCGAAATCGGGAAGTGGCCATGATCGACGTTGTGCGTGGCTCAGTCTGGAAGGTTTGAGCAGCGCTTACGATACGCCGCCGGAGTCATGCCATAAGCGCGCATGAACCAGCGCCCCAGGTGGCTCTGGTCGGCGAAACCCAGGTCGCTGGCGACGTCTGCCGGCCAGGCGCCCCCGGCCAGCAGGCGGCGGGCGCGGGCCAGGCGCAACTGCACCAGGTAGGCGTGGGGCGGCAGGCCGAAGGCGGCCTTGAACGCGCGGGTCAGGCGGAAACGGTCGACGCCGCAGGCCACGGCCAGTTCGTCCATGCCCAGGTCGCGGAAGCAGTTGCCGTGCAAATAGTCGCGGGCGCGTTGGGCCACCAGTGGCAGGCGCGGGTCGCTGCCCTGGCGCTGGCGCCACTGGGTGTGGGTGGTCAGGCGTTCCAGCAGGCCATCCAGCGCGCTTTGGCGCACGATGCGCAGCTCCTGGCCGTGCAGCGCGCTGAAGGCGAACAGCGCGGCGTGGGCCAGGCGCGGGTCTTGGGTCAGGGTTTCGGCGAAGCTCAAGGCATGGTTCGCCGGGGCTTCCTCGAACAGGCTGGCCAGTTCGCGCTCCAGCCAGTGCGGGTCCAGGTACAGCATGCGGTAGGTGAAGCCGGCGTCATCGGGAGCTTCGCCGTCGTGGATCTCGCCCGGCTCGATCAGGAAGATCTTGCCCGGCGTGCTGTCGTGCAGGGTACGCCGGCAGTTGAAGCGCTGCACGCCCTGCTCGGTGACGCCCACAAGGTAGCTGTCATGCCAGTGCGGGTCGTAGGCATGACCTTTGTAGAAGTGGGCGCGCAGGGTCTCGATGCCGGTTTCGCGGTCCTGGGCCAGGTCGATCCAGTTGGATGGGTTCATGGCCCAAGCTTATCGCGCGCGCGCCGGGGGCTGTCTAGAAGCTTTGTGCAGCCCCGGGACATCAGGCGACGGGCGACCAACCGCCCTCCATGTGCAGTAGCTCGGCCTTGCCCTTGAGTTCGAACTGCCCGCTGGAACCGCCGGTGCTGGCCCACAGGATCAGCTCGCTGGGCAGCCGCACCGGTTTGCGGAACTGCGCGTGTAGCTCGACGTTGGCCGCAGGCAACTGCTCGCGCAATGCCGCCAGCGAGCGTGCCAGGCTCCACATGCCGTGGGCGATGGCCGTGGGGAAACCGAACAGCCTGGCGCTGGCGGCGCTCAGGTGGATGGGGTTGTAGTCGCCAGACACCTTGGCGTACTGGCGGCCGCAGTCGTTGCCGGCGTACCAGCGCGAATGCTCGATCAGCGGCGCCACGCTGGGCTGCAGTTCTGCCGGGGGCGTGCCGTCCAGTTTCACGCCTTTGCACAGCATCACGCTGTGTTCTTCCCACAACGGCCCCAAGGCGTCATCGACCTGCGTCACCAGGTCAAAGGTTGCGCCTTTTTCGTGTGGCTCAAGGTTTTCCACATGCACGCTGGCGTGCACCCGGCTCAGGCCGCCCAGCGGGCGCAGCACGCGGATGCGGTTGCTCAGGTGCACCAGCCCCAATAAGGGGAAGGGAAATTCGTGGCTGGTGAGCAGCTGCATCTGCAGGGCGAAGGCCATCACGTGTGGATAAGTGGCCGGCAGCAGGCCGCTTTCACCGAAGCCGCAGACCTGGCGGTAGGCGGCCAGGCGCGCGTTATCCACCGTCAGCCAGGCGCGCAGGCCGGTGTCGGGCAACTGCGTGCCGCTGATCTTGCGGCGCAGCGCCGCGCGGGTGTACAGCCCCGACAGGGCGTCAACGCGGTCGAGGTCTTGCCAATGCACGCTCATGCTCAGGCCCCCACCACGCTTTGGCCGCACACGCGCAGCACCTGGCCGTTGACCGCGCCGCTGCCTGGTTGGGCCAGCCAGGCCACGGCCTCGGCGACGTCCCGGGGCAGGCCGCCCTGGCCCAAGGCGTTCATGCGCCGCCCGGCTTCGCGCAGGGCGAAGGGCATTTGTGCGGTCATGTGGGTTTCGATGAAGCCCGGCGCCACCGCGTTGATGCTGGCACCGCGTGCCGCCAGGGTGGGCGCGAAGGCCTGCGCCAGGCCGATCAGCCCGGCCTTGCTGGCGGCATAGTTGGTTTGCCCGCGGTTGCCGGCGATGCCGCTGGTGGATGACAGCAGGATGACCCGGCCGTTGTCCTTCAGGGTCCCACTGTCGAACAGCGCCTGGGTCAGCAAGTGCGGGGCGTTGAGGTTCACGGCCAGCACCGAGTCCCAATATTCGGGCGTCATGTTGACCAGGGTCTTGTCGCGGGTGATGCCGGCGTTGTGCACCACCACGTCGATGCCATCGGGCAGGGCCGCGGTCAGCTGCTGCGCGGCGTCGCTGGCGCAGATGTCCAGGTCCACCGTACGGCCGCCCAGGCGCGCGGCCAGGGCGTCGAGATCGGCCTTGGCCTGGGGCACGTCCAGCAGCACCACCTCGGCGCCGTCCCGGGCGAGGGTTTCGGCAATGGCCGCGCCAATGCCGCGGGCGGCGCCGGTCACCAACGCCTTCTTGCCGGCCAGCGGCCGGGTCCAGTCCGCTACTTGGCTGGCACAGCGGCTGAGGCGCAGCACCTGGCCGTCGACGTAGGCGCTTTTCGGCGAGAGGAAGAAGCGCAGGGCGCCTTCCAGCTCGGCATCATCGTCCAACTGCAGCAGTTGCAACACGCTGCCGTTGCGCAGCTCCTTGGTAAGTGAGCGGCTGAACCCCTCGATGGCCTTCTGCGCAATATGCGCGGCAGGCGCCAGGCCGTCCGGTACGCGCCCCAGAATCAGCAGGTGGGCGCTGCTGTCGAGGCTCTTGATCAGCGGCTGGAAGAATTCGCGCAGCTGCTTGAGCTCGGCGCTGTCGCTGATGTGGCTGGCATCGAACACCACGGCCTTGATCTTCGGCCCCAGGCCAGCGGTCCAGGCCGGCAGGGTGGTGTTTTCGCCGGCGAAGCCGAAGGCGCTGTCGGTAAGCCGCGGCGCCAACTCGGCGACTTGCGCCGCCAAGGGCCCGCCGCCCACCACCAGGGTGCCGTCGATGGGCCGCAGGCGCCCGGCCTGCCAACGCTCCAGCCGCGCCGGCGTGGGCAGCCCGACCGCGCCCACCAGGCGGCGGCCGAGGTCGGAGTTGGCGAAGTCTATATAACGGTCGGACATGGAACGCTCTCCGGCAGATTGAGTTCAAAGTGTGGACCACGTTGACGACCTGGTCGTTCGGTCGATCCACCGGCTTGTGATCCAGCCTTTGATCAGGCTTGTGATCTGGCTTGTGATCTGCTGTTGATCTGGCTCTTGATCTTGATTGTATGCCCCGTAAAGCGCCCGGGCCGACTGGAGGCGTCGATCAACGGGCTGCCCGAAGGGCCGAGGCCGCAGGCCGAAGAGACGGTAACCCGCAGGCTTCTTTAGCGGGTGCCGTCTGCCCGTTGAGCGACGCCGGAAGGAGGGGACCCGTAGCGCAGCGGAGGGCCCAAGCAGGGGCAAGCCTTTTTTGCTTACTTTTTTTGGCGTCTGAAAAAAAGTGAGTCGGCGTAAGGCCGAAAAGGTGATTCTGCATCACCCTCGGTAATGGATATGTTCACCGATTCTGTATCCCGCTTCGGCGATTTCGAACATATCCATTTTCGCGGGGAGACCACCGACCGTTTCGCCTACGCTCAAATCACTTTGTTCAGCCGTACAGGGAGTCTTCACATGAATGCACCGCGCCGGGTCGCCATCATCGGTGGCAACCGCATCCCTTTCGCCCGCGCCAACGGCCCCTACGCCAAGGCCAGCAACCAGGCCATGCTCACGGCGGCGCTGGAAGGCCTGATCGAGCGCTTCGGCCTGCACGGCCTGCGCATGGGCGAGGTGGCCGCCGGGGCGGTGCTGAAGCTGTCGCGCGACTTCAACCTGACCCGCGAGTGCGTGCTGGGCTCGCGCCTGTCGCCGCAGACGCCGGCGTATGACGTCAGCCAGGCCTGCGGCACCGGCCTTGAAGCGGCGCTGCTGGTGGCCAATAAAATCGCCCTGGGGCAGATTGACTGCGGCATTGCCGGCGGCGTCGACACCGCGTCGGACGCGCCCATAGCGGTTAGCGAAGGCATGCGCCAGATTCTCTTGCAGGCCAACCGCGCCAAGGGCACGGCGGCCAAGGTCCGTGCGCTGTTGCAGCTGCGCCCGCACCATTTCAAGCCCGAACTGCCGCGCAACGGCGAGCCGCGCACCGGGCTGTCCATGGGCGAGCATTGCGAGCTGATGGCGCAAACCTGGCAGATACCGCGCGAAGCCCAGGACCTGCTGGCCCTGCACAGCCATCAGAATATGGCCAGGGCCTACAGCGACGGCTGGCACGACGACCTGGTGACGCCTTTCCTGGGCCTGACCCGCGACAATAACCTGCGCCCCGACCTGACGCTGGAAAAGCTGGCGGCCCTGAAGCCGGTATTCGAGCGCAGTGCCAAGGGCACGCTGACGGCGGGCAACTCGACGCCGCTGACCGATGGCGCCTCGGTGGTGCTGCTGGGCAGTGAAGACTGGGCGCGTGAGCGCGGCTTGCCGGTGCTGGCGTACCTGCGCGACGGCGAAACGGCGGCGGTGGATTTCGTCAAGGGCCAGGAAGGCCTGCTGATGGCCCCGGCCTACGCCGTGCCGCGGTTGTTGGCGCGCAATGGCCTGAGCCTGCAGGATTTCGACTACTACGAGATTCACGAAGCGTTCGCCGCCCAGGTGCTGTGCACCCTGAAGGCCTGGGAAGACCCGGGCTACTGCCGCACGCGCCTGGGCCTGGACGCGCCGTTGGGCGCCATCGACCGCAGCAAGCTGAACGTCAAGGGCAGCTCGTTGGCGGCCGGCCACCCGTTCGCCGCCACCGGCGGGCGCATCGTCGCCAACCTGGCGAAGTTGCTGGCCCAGGCCGGCAGCGGCCGCGGGCTGATTTCCATCTGCGCGGCTGGCGGCCAGGGGGTTACCGCGATTATCGAGCGCTGACCGGCGCCTGGGCGTCGATTTCGGCGAGGGTCTGCGCCTTGATGCGGTGCGAATAGCTTTCGGCGATCACCGAGCAGACGATCAACTGCAGCGGGTGGTAGATCATGATCGGTAGCAAAATCAGGCCCAGGCCCGGGTTGGCGCCGAAAATCAGCGCTGCCATGGGCGCGCCGGCCGCCAGTGATTTCTTGGTGGCACAGAACACTGCCGCCACTTCATCGGCGTGGTTGAAATGCAGGGCCTTGGCGCTACGGGTGGTCAGCACCAAAATCACCGCCAGCAGGATCGCGGTGCCGACGAACGCGGTCACCAGCACGCTGTCGCCCTGCTGCTGCCACATGCCCGAGACCATGGAGTTGCAGAAGGCGGCGTACACCAGCAGCAGAATCACCAGCTTGTCGATGACGTTGGTGTATTTCTTGTAGCGGGCGAAGAACTTGCCCAGCAGCGGGCGCATCAGCTGGCCCAGCACCAGCGGTAGCAGCAGCATGGCGCACAGGTCGAGCAGGGTCTTGCCCAGGTCGATGCCGCCGCTGCCGGTGCCCACCACCAGGCTCACCAGCCAGGGCGTGATGAAAATGCCCAGCACGCTGGACAGGCTGGCGTTGAGAATGGCCGCCGGCACGTTGCCCGAGGCGCTGCCGGTGAGCGCCACCGACGAGGAAATGGTCGAGGGCAGCGCGCACAGGTAGAAGAAGCCCAGCATCAGCGTCGGCGACACGAAGTGGCCGAACAGCTTGTCGCACGCCAGCCAGATCAGCGGGAACACCACGAACGTGAACACTTGCACCATGATATGCAGCCGGGTGTTCTTCAGCCCGTGGCGAATCTGCTCGCCCGACAGGTTGATGCCGTGCATGAAGAACACGATGAACACACCGGCGTTGATCACGTATTCGGCATGCATCGAACCGCCGCTGGCGCCGAAGCGCGGGAAGAAGTAGGCCAGCAGCGTGGCCAGGAACATGCCGAGCAGAAACCAGTCGGTCACTACGCGTTTAAGGTGTTTGAGCGCTTGCATAACAGGATCCTGCGGACGGATTTGTAATCATTGGTCGCAAAGATTACCGTGAGCAATCTTCTGCCGTCTTGCGACACAAGGCCAATCGATGCCGACTAACGGACAAACAGGCCTGCCACGGCGCATTCCCGAGCTGCTGGCGTTGCCCCGGCCACTTTATGCCCGGGCCGAGAGCTTGCACGCCGGTTCCTGGACCCCACGCCACAGCCACGACTGGGTGCAGTTTTCCTACGCCATCAGCGGTGTGCTGGGTGTGCACACCGCCGAGGGCAGCTTTTTCGCCCCGCCGCAGTGGGGCGTGTGGATACCCGCAGGCCTTGAACACGAAGTGGTGACTTCCATGCGCGCCGAGATGCGCAGCCTGTATGTGCGCCGCGAGGACGCGCTATGGGCGTCGCCGCGTTGCCGGGTGCTGGAGGTGACGCCGCTGGCGCGCGAACTGATCAAGGGCTTCTGCCAGCTGCCGGTGGACTACCCCGAGGGCGACACCGCCGAAGCGCGCCTGGCGCAGGTGCTGCTGGACCAGTTGGCCAGCCTGCCCGAAGTCGGCTTCTCGCTGCCTTTGCCGCGCCACTCGCGCCTGCTGGGGCTGTGCAACGAGCTGATCGAGAACCCCGAGCAGGCCGTCACCCTCAGTGACTGGGCCAGCCGCATGGGCACCTCGGAGAAAACCCTGATGCGCCTGTTCCAGCGCGAGACCGGCCTGAGCTTTCGCGGCTGGCGCCAGCGCATGCGGTTGCTGTCGTCGCTGGATAACCTGGAACAGGGCCACAGCGTGACCACGGCGGCGTTGTCCTGTGGCTACGACTCCACGTCGGCGTTCATTGCGGCGTTCAAGGGCCTGTTTGGTATCACGCCAGGGGAGTTGTTCCGTTAGCAACAGCGGTTTTCCCACGTCAGGGTTGTAGGACCCAGGCTCGACTGTCAGACCTTTCCCGCGCAGCACGCCGGCTCTGTCCTAAATGCATACGCTGCAGACCTCCGTAGTTTGTCTTGGCCAACGGCAATCACAACTAAGGAAGGTTGAACATGAGCAAGCTTTTTACTCTGGCCATACTCGCCGCCAGCGCGGCAGCCCTCAGCAATGCAGCGCAAGCCGAGCAAGGCCCGCCTGCGTATTATCCTGGCGAACACGCCATGCTGGCCGCCGCCAGCGCCGGCACCCAGGCCTGGTACGGCGAGCTGTCCGGTATCCGCGGGCGTTTCGATGAACTGCGCAACCAGGGCGGCCAGGAAGGCCTGTGGGTGCGCACCCTCAACAGCAAATCGCGGTATTCACCCACCAGCGGCGCCGACTACACCCAGCGCCAGGGCGGTTTCACCGTGGGTATCGACGCCAGCCTCAGCGAAGAGGCACGGGTGGGGCTGATGGGCGGCTACAGCCGTTCTTCCCTCAGCATTAAAGGGCCCGACAGTGCCTACTTGTCCAGCTATTACCTGGGCGCCTACGGCACCTGGATGAACGAGGAGGGGTACTACGTCGACGGCCTGGTGAAGGCCAACCAGCTGCGCAACGACCTGAAGTCCAGCTACGGCGAATACCGCATCAAGGGCCAGTATCGCAACCTGGCGTTGGGCGCTGCGGTGGAGGCGGGCAAGGTCGTCACGCTGGATGAAGGCTGGTACCTCAAGCCGTTCGGGCAGATGGCCGCAGTTGCGGTGCAAGGCAAGGATCACGAGTTGAACTACGGGCTGCAGGGCCACGCCGAGAACAGCCATTCCATGCAAGGCAAAGCCGGCCTGCAGGTGGGCCGCTACCTTGAAACCACCGGTGGTGGTGCCGTGCAGCCGTACGCGCGGGTGGCTTACGCGCGGGAGTTTGCCGATACCAATGAAGTGCTCGTAGGCGGCGACCGTAACCGCAACGACCTGGCCGGTGGCCGCTACGAATACGGCGTCGGCCTGGCCGCCCAGGTGTCGCAGCGGGTACAGCTCAACGCCGATGTCGAATACGCGAAGGGCAAGCGCGTTGAGCAGCCCTATGGGCTGAACGTGGGCATGCGCTACGCGTTCTGAGCCTTTGACGCGGCCTTCGGCCGCTGCTACGAACCGCGTAGCAGCGGCCAAAGGCCGCGTCCTCAGGTCCTGAACCGGCGCACCAGCGCATCCAGCTCGTTCGACAGCCCCGCCAGGCTCTGGGAATCGCTGCGCGCCGTGTTGGCCAGCTCGGCCACCAACTGCGCATCGCCATGAATCTGGCTGATGTGCCGGTTGATGTCCTCGGCCACCTGGTGCTGTTCCTCGGCTGCGGTGGCGATCTGGGTGTTCATGTCGCGGATCACGTCCACCGACTCGCGAATCTGCCCGAAGCTGGCGCGCGCCTGGCCAATACGCTCCACCGACTGTTGCGACACTTCGAGGCTTGCGTGCATCTGCTGCGCCACCTGGCTGGTGCGCTGGGCCAGGTTGCCGAGTAAACCGTCGATTTCGGCGGTGGAGTCGGCGGTGCGCTTGGCCAGCGCCCTTACTTCATCGGCCACCACGGCAAAGCCGCGGCCCTGCTCGCCGGCGCGGGCGGCTTCGATGGCCGCGTTCAACGCCAGCAGGTTGGTTTGTTCGGCGATGGAGCGGATGGTGCCGAGAATCGACTGGATGTCGTTGCTGTCGCGTTCCAGCTGCGCAATGGACTGCGCCGACTGTTCGATCTCGTGGCTCAGGCGGTCCACGCTGTTCACCGCCGCGTCGATCTGCTGCTGGCCTTCACGGGCCTGGCGCTGGCCGCTGTCGGCGGAGTCGGCGGCCTGGCTGCACGAACGTGCTACCTCGTTGGCGGTGGCGACCATCTCGTGGAAGGCCGTGGAGACCATGTCCACAGCCTCGCGCTGGCGCCCGGCGGCGTCGGCCATGTTGGCGGACACCTGGGTAGAGCTGCTGGAGCTGGCGAGAATTTTCGTCGCGGCGCCGCCGATGCTCTGGATCAGGCTGCGGATGGCCCCCAGGAACTGGTTGAACCAATTGGCCAGCTGTGCGGTTTCATCGCTACCGCGCACCGCCAGGTTCTGGGTCAGGTCGCCCTCGCCCTGGGCGATGCCTTCCAGGCCGCGGGCCACGCTGCGGATCGGCCGCACGATGAGGGTGGCGAAGCTGGCGCCTACCACGGCGAAAATCAGCGCGAGCACGGCGGCGATGCCGCCGATCAGCCAGGTCAGCTGGGTGGCGCCGCTCATTACCTCGCTTTGCTTGATCAGGCCGACGAAGGTCCAGCCCAACTGCTCCGAAGGCCAGACGTTGGCCATGTAGCGTTCGCCGTTGAGCTGCACCTCCACAAGCCCCGGGCCGGCCTTGGCCAATTCCGCGTAGCCGTCACCCAGGCTGCCCAGCGCCTTGAAGTTGTGTTCCGGCTGCTTGGGGTCGACCAGTACGGTGCCGTCGCGTTCCATCAGCATCAGGTAGCCGCTTTCACCCAGTTTGATCTGCTTGACGATTTCGGTCAGGCCCTTGAGCGAGACGTCGATGTTGACCACACCGCCCTGGCTGCCCAACTGGTTGGCCACGGCGCGCACGGTGCTGACCAGCACGGCGTCGTCGCCGGCCCAGTAATAGGCCGAGGTTCGCAGGGTCTTGCCGGGGTTGGCCATGGCAGTCTTGTACCAGGGCCGCTGGCGCGGGTCGTAGTTGGCCATCTTCGGGTCGCCCGGCCAGAACGCGTAGCCACCGGCGCTGGTGCCGTACGACACGTAGGAATAGTTGGGGTGGCTGGCGGCCAGGCTGGCGAAGAAATCGAACAGTTGCTTGTCCTTCTCGCCCATGGGGATGTTCGGCGCGTCAGCGCCCTGGTAGCTCTTGATGCTGGCGTCGGCGGCCTTCACCAGCGGGTGGTTGGCCAGGAAGTCGACGTTCTGGCTGATACCTTCGAAGAACAGCTGCATGGCGTTGGCCACCTGGCGGATCTCGCGGCTGCTGCCGTCGACGAAGTTGGACCTGGCGTCGCTGCGCAGATTCATGATGACCAGGGTGGCGACCAGGACTATCGGCAAACACGCGATCACCGCGAAGGCCCAGGTCAGTTTCTGTTTGATGTTCATCCGTGCTCCAGAATCTTTTTTATATAAAAAGGGGCAGTTCATCGAAAACAAAACGTATGCCGCAGGCGTTGGTTTTTTTGGAACCTGCATCAAGCCATTGTCGGCTGGTATACCAAAATATTGAGGTGAATTTTTCCGCGCTGGTGGGTCAAACGCTTCAGCCGTCAAAACTGCTTACAGTGCTTGGCATTGCCTTTGCTCCGGAAAAGTCGGCATTGTGGCGCCACTGTGAGAGGATGGCCGCCGAACCATTGCATTCCCGCGTGTTTGGTTACAAAGGACCCACAATAAAAGCTGATGAAGACTCCAAAACGCATTGAACCCCTGATCGAAGACGGTCTGGTCGACGAGGTGCTGCGCCCACTGATGAGTGGTAAAGAAGCGGCGGTCTATGTGGTGCGCTGTGGCAAGGAACTGCGCTGCGCCAAGGTCTACAAGGAGGCGAACAAACGAAGTTTTCGTCAGGCGGCCGAGTACCAGGAAGGCCGCAAGGTGCGTAACAGCCGCCAGGCCCGGGCCATGGCGAAGGGGTCGAAGTTTGGCCGCAAGGAAGCCGAGGAGGCCTGGCAGAACGCCGAGGTAGCTGCGCTGTTCCGCCTGGCCAGTGCTGGCGTGCGCGTGCCCAAGCCGTTCGACTTCCTTGAAGGCGTGCTGCTGATGGAGCTGGTGGCCGACGAGTACGGCGATGCGGCGCCACGGCTCAATGACGTCGAGCTGGACGCCGAGCAGGCTCGTGAATACCACGAGTTCCTGATTCGCCAGATCGTGCTGATGCTCTGCACCGGCCTGGTGCACGGTGACCTGTCGGAGTTCAACGTGCTGCTGGGCCCGGACGGCCCGGTGATCATCGACCTGCCCCAGGCGGTGGATGCAGCGGGCAACAACCACGCCTTCAGCATGCTGGAGCGCGACGTGGGCAACATGGCCAGCTACTTCGGGCGCTTCGCCCCGGAGCTGCGTGACACCCGTTATGCGCGGGAAATGTGGGCGCTGTACGAAGAAGGCAAGTTGCACCCGGCCAGCGTGCTGACCGGCCAGTTCGCCGACGATGACAGCGTGGCCGACGTCAACAGCGTGATGCGCGAGATCGAGGCAGCGCGGCTGGACGAAGCCCGCCGGCAGGCGGCACGCAGCGCCGACGACGCACCGCCGTCGAAGGCTGAAGAACCGCCACCGCCGTGGTTGCAGTAACGGCTACACCTTCAACTGCAGCAGCCACCCGACGCCAGGTCCGCGAGGATCGGGCAGTCGGGGCGGTCGTTGCCCTGGCAGTGCGACGCCAGGTTCTGCAGGGTGTCGCGCAGCCCGGTCAGTTCGGCGATGCGCCGGTTCAAATCGTCGATGTGCCGGTGCGCCAGTGCCTTCACATCGGCGCTGGCGCGGCCGCGGTCCTGCCACAGGGTCAGCAGCTGTGCCACTTCCTCCAGTGAAAACCCCAGGTCCCTTGAGCGCTTGATGAACGCCAGCGTATGCAGGTCGTCCTCCTGGTACAGGCGGTAACCACTGTCGGTGCGTAGGGCCGGTTTGAGCAGGCCGGTGGCCTCGTAATAGCGGATCATCTTGGCACTTAGCCCGCTATGGCGCGCAGCCTGGCCGATATTCATGTTCATGCTTTCAATCCTTGTGATCCAGCCCGCTGGGGCGCCAGGTTTTCAGCAGCAGCGCATTGCTGACCACGCTGACGCTGGACAGCGCCATGGCGGCGCCGGCCAGCACCGGGTTGAGCAGGCCAAAGGCGGCCAGCGGTATGCCGACCAGGTTATACACAAACGCCCAGAACAGGTTCTGGCGAATTTTCGCGTAGGTCTTGCGGCTGATCTCCAGCGCCGCCGGCACCAGCCGCGGGTCACCACGCATCAAGGTGATGCCGGCGGCCTGCATGGCCACGTCGGTGCCACCGCCCATGGCGATGCCAATGTCGGCGGCGGCCAGCGCCGGGGCGTCATTGATGCCGTCACCCACCATGGCGACCACGCCGTCGGCTTTCAGCTGCGCCACTTTGGCGGCCTTGTCGGCGGGCAGCACCTGGGCGTGCACGTCGCGTATGCCCAGGGCCTCGGCCACCACCCGGGCGCTGCCCTGGTTGTCGCCGGTCAGCAGGTGGCTGCTGATGTGCCGTGCGCGCAGTTGCGTCACCGCCTCCAGCGCGCCGGGCTTGAGGCTGTCGCCGAAGGCCAGCAGCCCCAGCACGCGTGCCGTGGGCCCTAGCTCGAGCAACCAGGACAAGGTCCGGCCCTCGGCTTCCCAGGCCTGGGCGGGCAGGCCGTCGCTGGTCAGCCCCAACTCTTCCAGCAACCGACGGTTGCCCAGCGCCAACTGCTGGCCTTGCACTGTACCGCTGACGCCACGGCCGCTCAGGGCCTGGCTGGCGGCAGGCATTTCCAGCGGCAGCTGGCGCTCGGCGCAGGCCTGCAGCACCGCCTTGGCCAACGGGTGTTCGCTGCCGCGCTGCAGGCTGCCGGCCCATTGCAGCAGGGTGGCTTCGGCAATATCCAGGGCCTGCCAATGCACCAGGCTCGGAGTACCGCAGGTGAGAGTGCCGGTCTTGTCGAACACCACGCGGTTTACCGCATGGGCGCGCTCCAGCGCCTCGGCGTCCTTGATCAGGATGCCATGGCGGGCAGCCACGCCGGTGCCGGCCATGATCGCCGCCGGGGTGGCAAGGCCCAGCGCACAGGGGCAGGCGATGACCAGCACGGCCACGGCGTTGATGATCGCAGTCTCCAGCGGTGCACCGTGCAGCCACCAGCCCGCCAGGGTCAGCAGCGCCAGCACCAGCACGGCGGGGACGAACACCTGGCTCACCCGGTCCACCAGTTTCTGGATGGGCGCCTTGGCCGCCTGGGCGTCTTCCACCAGGCGGATGATTTTCGCCAGCACGCCCTCGCTGCCCAGCGCCGTAGCCTGCACCAGCAGGCGGCCTTCGCCATTGATGGCGCCGCCGACCACGGTGTCGCCCGGTTGTTTTGCCACCGGCAGGCTTTCCCCACTGATCAGCGATTCATCGGCATGGCTGCGGCCTTCCAGCACCTGGCCGTCGACCGCGAAGCGTTCGCCAGGGCGTACCACCAGTTGGTCGCCCAGGCGCAGTTGGCCGATCGCCACTTCCTGTTCCACGCCATCCCGCAGGCGGGTGGCGCGCTCGGGGCGCAACTGTTCAAGTGCGCGGATGGCGCTGGCGGTCTGGCGTTTGGCGCGGCTTTCGAGGTATTTGCCCAGCAGCACCAGGGCGATCACCACTGCCGAAGCCTCGAAATACAGATGAGGCATGTGGCCCACCGGGGTGCGCGCCCATTCATACAGGCTCAGCCCATAACCGGCGCTGGTGCCCAGGGCTACCAGCAGGTCCATGTTGCCGGCCCCTGCGCGCACCGCCTTGAACGCAGCCAGGTAGAAGCGTGCGCCAAGGATGAATTGCACCGGGGTTGCCAGCGCCCATTGCAGCCAGGCCGGCAGCATCCAGTCCAGGCCGAACGGCTGGGCCAGCATGGGTGCGATCAACGGCAGGGCCAACAGCAAAGCGGCAACCAGCGCGATGCGTTCGCGCAGCAGGGCCTTGGCCGGGTCCACGGGCGGGGCGTCGGGCAGGCTGGCGCTGTAGCCGGCTTTCTCCACGGCAGCAATCAGCGTGGCTGGGTCCATGGCCTTGGCCAGTTCCACGTGGGCGCGTTCATTGGCCAGGTTGACGCTGGCAAGGGTGACGCCGTCCAGCTTGTTCAGGGCGCGTTCGACCCGGCCCGCGCAGCTGGCGCAGGTCATGCCGCTGATCGGCAGTTCGAGGGTAAGGGCGTTGGGCATCAAAGGTCCTCCTGTGCAGAGGACCCTAGAATCAACCTTGCCACCTTGGCAAGGTCAAGCGTCGCCAGCAATCAGTATTGATCTTCCGGCGCGCGCTTCAGGTACAGCCCGTTCGGCCCGTTGGCGATACGGTACTTCTGCACCGCGCCCGCACGCAGTTCGATGGAGGTGGCATTGGGCGCCGGCAACCCGGGGGCACAACCGGCCACCTGGCCGGGCTCCTGCATCAGCCGCACCACCACTTTGCCAGGTGGCAGGTTGAATGACACTTCCTGTTCCTGGAACAGCCGCCCCACCTTGTTATCGCCGATGTAGATGCCCAGTTCGCACGGCGTACCCACCTCCAGGCGTTCACGGGACACGATCAGGACGCTGTAGTCCTGGATGCTCTCGGCGTAGGCTCCGAGCGACAGGGTCAACAAACCCAGGGCGCCCAGAAGGCGGGAAACGGACCTGCGCATGGCGCACTTCTCCTGCTGTGGAAATCTTCGATGCCCAAGCTTGGCGGACGCGACCATTAATTTCCACCCCGGCAGGCAACGCCAGAACTTGACCTTGTCATGATGGCAAGGTTGAAGCTATACCTTCATCACGTTCAGGAGGCATCACCATGCAAGAGTTCACTGTACAAGGCATGACCTGCGGCCATTGCGTGCGGGCCGTCACCCAGGCGGTGCAGGCCCTGGACCCGGCCGCCGTGGTCGAGGTGGACCTGGCCAACGCCAAGGTGCGCGTGGAAAGCCAGCAACCCCAGGCCGCCATCGTCGAGGCCATCAAGGAAGAAGGCTATACCGTGGCCTGAAAGCTGCTCGCTTAGTGACATAGCGTCGCGGTTTTGGCCCCCAGGGATCCAGAGCGGTTAAACTGTACCGTTGCCCTAGTCCGCAGCACCACACTGGATCCTTGATGAACCTCAGAACCATCCTCATTCTCGGCGCGCTCAGCGCTTTCGGGCCGCTGGCCATCGACTTCTACCTGCCGGGCTTTCCGGCCATGGCCCAGGCCTTCGGCACCGACGAACAGCATATCCAGCTGACACTGGCGGTGTACTTCCTGGGCCTGTCCATCGGCCAACTGGCCTACGGGCCGATTGCCGACCGCTTTGGCCGCCGTGTGCCACTGCTGGTGGGCGTGACGCTGTTCACCCTGTCGTCGCTTGCCTGCGCCTTTGCGCCCAGCCTGGAATGGCTGATCGGCGCGCGCTTCATCCAGGCTTTGGGTGGCTGCGCGGGCATGGTGCTGTCGCGCGCAATCGTCAGCGACAAGTGCGATGCGGTGGGGTCGGCCAAGGTATTTTCGCAGCTGATGCTGGTCATGGGCCTGGCGCCCATTTTGGCGCCGATGCTCGGTGGCCTGCTGGTAAATACCCTGGGCTGGCAGTGGATCTTCCTGCTGCTGACCGGCTTCAGCGCGCTGGCCGGGCTGGCGGTGGCCCTGGGCCTGCCGGAAAGCATGCCGGCGCACCATCCGCGCCAGCCGCTCAGCGGCGCCGTGGGGCGTTATTTCAGCCTGTTGAAAGACCCGCAGTTCCTGGGCAATGCCCTTACCGGCGGCGTAGCCATGGCAGGCATGTTCGCCTACGTGGCGGGCTCGCCGTTCGTGTTCATCAAGCTGTACGGCGTGCCGGCCGAGCATTACGGCTGGTTGTTCGGCAGCAACGCCGCCGGCTTCATCCTGGTGGCCCAGGTGAATGCCCGCCTGCTGGCCAAGCGCGGCCCTGCGCACATGCTGGCGCGGGCAGTGTGGGTGTACCTGGCAGCGGCCCTCAGCCTGCTGGCCGTCAGCGCCTTGCACCCTGCAGCGTTGTGGCCATTGCTGGTGCCGTTGTTCATCTGCATCGCCAGCCTGGGCTGCATCATTCCCAACGCCTCGGCCTGTGCCATGAATGGCCAGGGCGCGCGCGCCGGCAGCGCTTCGGCACTGCTGGGCTGCCTGCAGTTCAGCGTGGCGGCCGGTTCCGCGTCACTGGTGGGCGCGCTGTACGACGGCAGCGCCATTCCCATGGCACTGGTGATCAGCGGTTGTGGCCTGTTGGCCGTGATGTTGGCGCTGGTTACCCAGTGGCTGCGGCGGTCACGCCAGGCTCATTGAGCGGCGCGTTGTTGGCGGTACGGCAGCCGGTGGGGGGCTGCCAGCCGTGATTCCAGGGTATCGATGAACGCCCGGGCTTCGGCTTCGGTACGAAAGGTCACTACATGTTGATCGAGGCGTACCTGCCATTGGCTGCCGTGTTCCCTCGCCAGTTCAGTAAGCACTATCTTCATGGCTGAATGCCTCCGCAGGGTCAGAGGCCTCAAGTGTAGCGCCGCCCAAGGCGCGCGGATTGATTCAGCGCAACCTTTGGACTGACGGTCGTGGGAGCTGGCTTGCCAGCGAGGTGTTCTTCAAAAGCTCGCTGGCAAGCCAGCTCCCACAGGCATTACCTCAAAACCCTTCCAGCACAATCTTGCCGCGTGCCTTGCCGCTTTCCAGCAGGGCATGGGCGCGCTTCAGGTTTGCCGCATCGATTCGGCCGAAGTGCTCGCCTACCGTGGTGCGCAGGGTGCCGGCGTCAATCAGCTCGGCCACGCGGTTGAGCAGGTGGTGTTGCTCGATCATGTCCGGCGTCTCGTACAGCGAGCGGGTGTACATGAATTCCCAATGCAGCGACAGGCTCTTGCGCTTCAGCAGGCTGACATCCAGTGCTTTGGGGTCATCGATCAGCGCCAGGCGGCCTTGGGGGGCAAGGGCTTCCACCAGTTCGGCGAGGTGCTGGTCGGTCTGGGTCAGGCTGGCGACGTGGGTCACCGGCCCCAGGCCCAGGCGCTTGAGCTCGGCACTTAGCGGTTGGCTATGGTCCAGCACGTGGTCGGCGCCCAGTTCCCGCACCCAGGCCTGGGTTTCTGGGCGTGAGGCAGTGCCGATCACGGTCAGGCCGGTCAGCTGGCTGGCCAGTTGCGTGAGGATCGAGCCCACCCCACCGGCGGCGCCGACGATCAGCAGGCTTTGCCCGGCGTCCACATGCCCTGGCTGGACTTGCAGGCGTTCGAACAGCAGTTCCCAGGCGGTGATGGCGGTCAGCGGCAGCGCCGCCGCTTCGGCAAAGCCGAGGCTGGCCGGCATGCGCCCGACAATGCGTTCATCCACGGCGTGCAGCTCGCTGTTGCCGCCCGCGCGGGCGATGGAGCCGGCGTAGTACACGCGGTCGCCCGGTTTGAACAGGCTGACGTCCGCGCCCACTGCCTGCACCACGCCGGCCACGTCCCAACCCAGCACTTTCGGGTTGCCGCCTTCGGGGGCCATGTTCTGGCGCACCTTGGTGTCCACCGGGTTCACCGAGATGGCCTTGACCTCCACCAGCAGGTCACGGGGGCCCGGTTGTGGCGCGGGAAGTTCGATGTCCTGTAGCGATTGCGGATCGGTGATGGGCAACGAGGCGTAGTAGGCGATGGCTTTCATGGTAACTCTCCAGAAATGTGTGCCCATGATTGGCTATTTCCAATCGGGGTGAAACCGGCTAAAAGCACAGTCTCTTTCAATATTTCTTTGATAATGACCATGCTGCGATTCGATGACCTGCAACTGTTCGTCCGTGCCGCCGACCTCGGCAGCCTGTCTGCCGCCGCGCGGGTCATGGACTTGTCGCCCGCTGTCGCCAGCGCGGCGCTCAAACGCATCGAAGTGCAGCTGGGTGCGCGCCTGCTGGCCCGTTCCACGCGCAGCCTGCGCCTGACCGCCGAGGGTGAGCATTTCCTGGAGTATGCGCGGGCAGCGCTGAGCAGCCTTGACGAAGGGCGCCAGGCGCTGGCGCGCAGCCAGGAGCAGGTCAGTGGTGTGCTGCAGCTGTCGGCGCCTTCGGACTTCGGCCGCAACGTGCTGTTGCCCTGGCTGGACGAACTGCAGCACCAGCACCCTGGGTTGTCGGTGCGCCTGTTGCTGGGCGACCGCATTGCCGATCTGTTCCGCCAACCGGTGGACCTAGCCCTGCGCTATGGCGAACCGGAAGACTCCAGCCTGGTGGCGTTGCCCATCAGCCCCGACAACCGTCGCGTGCTGTGCGCGTCGCCGGCCTACGTGGCGGCCCATGGCCAGCCGCACCAGGTGGAGCAGTTGGCGCAGCATAATTGCCTGCTGTTCATGCTGGGGGGCCGTGTGCATGATCACTGGCGCTTCAGCGACGGCAAGCGTGAATTGGCCCTGACGGTGACCGGCAACCGCTTCAGCGATGATGCCGACGTGGTGCGCCGCTGGGCGCTGGCGGGCGTCGGCATCGCCTACAAGTCATGGTTGGATGTGGCCGCCGATGTACAGGCCGGGCGGTTGCTGGTGCTGATGCCGCATCTTTGCGGGGAGCGCACCCCCCTGAACCTGCTGTGCGGCCACCGTGCGCAGTTGAGCAAATCAGTCAACTTGTTACGTGACACCCTGCGAAAAGGGTGTGCCGAACTGTCTGGAAGTTATCCCGGGGCGTAGTTTAAGTAGACTGCTGTCGCCGGTTTTTTTGACTTCTGCTGTAGGTATTTACTACCCGATAATAAAGGCGCGGCTTTCTCGCAGCGCGCGAAGGCATTGTTATTACTCATGTGTGAGTCATTGGGTAAAACTTTCCTGTACTTTATTTCCCCTCTTTCCATTGCCCTGCTTGGGCTACACAGCAACAGCCGAGGCGTCGCTCCGGGTCTTATACCTAGTTGTACAAATTCGTACGCTTATAATGGCTGGGCAGCCATTACCACCGGGAGAGGACAGCCTTGGCGCTGAGTGCCTCATTCATTTGAGCGGCATTTTTTTGTGAATAACTTGCTCACAGAATAGTCGGGAGTTTACCGACTATTGGCGCTTGTAACCTCTTTCGTTGGAGCTGTTTCAATGATTGCTGATCGCAGTGATCAATAAGCGAATGTTTCGACAGGGAGTTATTACATGGAACATGCACCGAGCATCAGCCAGATCGCTATGCTGTTGGCCGACCCCAAGCGCAGCGCCATGATCTGGGCATTGATCGACGGTTCTGCCCGTGGGTCGGAAGAACTGGCAAGGCTCGCAGGGTTGACGCCTTCCTCGGCCAGCGCACACCTGGCGCGGTTGGCAGCCGGGGGCCTGCTGAAACTTGAAGCGCGCGGGCGCAAACGCTTCTTCCGCCTGGCCACCCCGCAGGTGGGTACCGCAGTGGAAGCACTCGCCAGCGTGTGCGCCGGCCGTGCGGACATACCTGCCGGGCTGGCCCTGGCAAGCCTGCCGCCGGCACCGCCGTCCATGCGCCGGGCACGCTTGTGCCATGACCACCTGGGGGGCGAGTTGGCGGCCGAACTGCTGCGGCGCCTGCTGGAAGCCGCCTGGCTTGAGCGGCACGACCGCCGCCTGGAAGTCACGCAGAAGGGTGTCGAACGCCTGGCGGCCCAGGGTATCTACATCCAGGCCCTGGCGCGCCAGCAGGATCATGCTGTCTGCACCTGCTGCGACTGGAGCAACAGCAGGCCCCACTTGGGTGGGGCGCTGGGCGCCAGCTTGTTGCGGTTATTCCTGCAATCGGGTTGGCTGCGCATCAGTGATGAAACCCGCGTGCTGCAGGTGACCCAACTGGGCGTGCGCGAGATCGCCAAGATCGCCTGCGAGGTGCCCCTGCCGGACGTGGTTTAGCCCTGTCACCGCCGCGGCGCCCGCAGCCCAGAGCTGTCGGCGTCGTTCACAGCGGCACAATGGGTCGCTGTCAGACATTGCCGCCCATGGCGATCACGCACACTCGGTGCAGGCCTACAGCATCGAGGAGCACCCATGCCCATTCACCGATTCAGCGCGGCGGAGCGCCTGGAGCGGCTGCCTGTCAGCGGCTATCATCGCCTGGTTTTCATTGTCATCGCCCTGGCGTTCCTGTTCGACTCCATGGACCTGGCGATGATGACCTTCCTGCTCGGGTCCATCAAAACCGAGTTCGGCCTGAGCAGCGCCCAGGCCGGTGTGCTGGCCAGTGCCAGTTTCTTTGGCATGGTGGTGGGCGCCTCGCTGTCGGGCATGCTCGCCGACCGGTTCGGCCGCAAGCCGGTGTTCCAGTGGAGCATCGTGTTGTGGGGGCTGGCCAGTTACCTGTGTTCCACCGCCCAGCACCTGGACAGCCTGACGCTGTTCCGGGTGTTGCTGGGGTTCGGCATGGGCATGGAGTTTCCGATCGCCCAGTCGATGCTTTCCGAGTTGATACCGGCGCGCCAGCGTGGCCGCTACATCGCCTTGATGGACGGCTTCTGGCCGCTGGGCTTCGTCGCCGCCGGGGTATTGTCCTACTGGCTGCTGCCGATGATTGGCTGGCGGGATATTTTCCTGGTGCTGGCGGTGCCGGCGGTGTTCGTGCTGGCGGTGCGCTTCTTCATTCCCGAGTCACCACGCTGGCTGGAGCATTCCGGGCAGCACGATGAGGCTGACCGAGTGCTGACCCACATCGAGGCCAGGGTCCAGCGTTCGCTGGGCGCAGGGCCACTGCCCGAACCTGTGGCCCTGCCGCGCCAGCCGGCGGCGGCCACCGGTTTCTTCGCCGCGTTCACCGCCTTGTGGTCGCCGTATTACCGCCAGCGCACGCTGATGATCTGGAGCCTGTGGTTCTTTGCGTTGCTGGGCTTCTACGGGCTGACGTCGTGGCTGGGGGCGCTGTTGCAACAGTCGGGCTTCGCGGTGACGCAGTCGGTGTATTACACCGTGCTGATTTCCCTGGGCGGTATCCCGGGCTTCCTGATGGCGGCGTGGCTGGTGGAGCGCTGGGGGCGCAAGCCCACGTGTGTGGTGACCTTGCTGGGGGGCGGGGCCATGGCCTTTGTCTACGGCCAGAGCGCGGTGTTCGGTGGCAACGTCGGGCTGTTGGTGGGCTCGGGGCTGCTGATGCAGTTCTTCCTGTTCGGGATGTGGGCGGTGCTCTACACCTACACGCCCGAGTTGTACCCCACGTCGGCGCGCGCGACGGGCTCGGGTTTCGCCTCGGCCGTTGGCCGGGTGGGTTCGCTGCTGGGGCCGATGGTCACCGGCTTGGTGTTTCCGTTGACGGGGCAGGGCGGGGTGTTTGCGCTGGGGGCGTTGTGCTTTGCGTTGGCAGCGCTGGTGGTGTGGCTGTTCGGCGTGGAAACGCGTGGGCGTACCCTGGAAGAGTTGACCGAAACCGCGTAGCAGCTGCCGCCAGGCTGCGTCTGGTATACGCGGTGCAGCAGGTACACCGCGTTGCGTCCGACGCGGCCTGGCGGCCGCTGCTACGTGCAGTCACTCAGGTCACGGCTTGACCAGGCGGGCGTCCAGGCTGTTCTGCGCCAGGCGTTTGGCCTGGTCCTGGGTCATGCCCAGGTCTTTGTACAGCGCATGGAAGTTCTCGGTCACGTAGCCGCCGAAGTAGGCCGGGTCGTCCGAGTTCACGGTGACCTTCACGCCACGCTCGAGCATGTCGAGAATGTTGTGCTGGCTCATGTGGTCGAACACGCACAGCTTGGTGTTGGACAGCGGGCACACGGTGAGCGGGATCTGCTCGTCGATGATGCGCTGCATCAGGCGTTCGTCCTCGATGGCGCGCACGCCGTGGTCGATACGCTGGATTTTCAGCAGGTCCAGGGCTTCCCAGATGTACTCGGGCGGGCCTTCCTCGCCAGCGTGGGCCACGGTCAGGAAGCCTTCGCCACGGGCGCGGTCGAACACGCGCTTGAACTTGCTGGGCGGGTGGCCCATTTCCGAGCTGTCCAGGCCCACGGCCACGAACGCGTCACGGAACGGCAGCGCCTGGTCCAGGGTTTTCTCGGCTTCTTCTTCGCTCAAGTGGCGCAGGAAGCTGAGGATCAGGCCGCTGCCGATGCCCAGTTGCTCGCGGCCATCTTTCAGCGCGTGGGTGATGCCGTTGAGCACCACTTCAAAGGGAATGCCACGGTCGGTGTGGGTTTGCGGGTCGAAGAACGGTTCGGTGTGAATCACGTTCTGCGCCTTGCAGCGCTGCAGGTAGGCCCAGGTCAGGTCGTAGAAGTCCTGCTCGGTGCGCAGCACGTCGGCGCCCTGGTAGTACAGGTCGAGGAATTCCTGCAGGTTGTTGAAGGCGTAGGCCGCCCGCAGGGTTTCCACGTCGTTCCACGGCAAGGCGATCTTGTTGCGCTCGGCCAGGGCGAACAGCAGTTCGGGTTCCAGCGAACCTTCCAGGTGAAGGTGCAGTTCTGCCTTGGGCAGGGCGTTCAGCCAATCGTACATAAAGGTGTCTCTTAAGGTGCAATGGGCCGCATTCTACAGAGGTTATCGCCCGTTGGAGCGATAACCTGACCAGCCGGTTCAGATCGCCTCGGCCTGCTCGCGCCGGTAGGCGTAGGTGTCGGCGAAGCGCGACAGCAGGAATTCCGCGCAGGTGGTGGCCGGGTATTTGGCCGGATGGCCGATGCCCTGGCAGCCGGGCAGGCACTCGATGCGCGTGTCGGGGTGGGGCTCGGCGAAGAACGGCATGGAGTAGCGGTCGATGCCCAGCGGGCTGATCACCCGGTGCGGGGTGGAGACGTACTGGTCGTTGCTCCAGCGCGCCATCATGTCGCCCAGGTTGACCACGAAGGTGCCGTCGATGGGCGGCGCGTCTATCCACTGGCCATCGACGTTGCGCACCTGCAGGCCGCCGGCGCTGTCCTGGTACAGCAACGTGATGCAGCCATAGTCGGTATGGGCACCGGCGCCCTGTTGCTCGGGGGAGCTGGCGGTCTGGCGTGGCGGGTAGTGGATCATGCGCAGCACGCTGACCGGGTCTTCGAAGCGCTGGTCGAAAAAGTCCTCGTCAATGTCCAGGGCCAGGGCGATGGCGCGCAGCAGGGTCTGGGCCAGGGCCTGCATGTCGCTGTAGTGGGTTTCCATCAACGCTTGCCAGCCTGGCAATTGCGGGTGGCGGTTGGGCCCGCGCAAGGGTTTCTCCGCCAGCACGTCCGGGTGCTCGGCCGGCAGGTGCAGGCCCATGTCGAAGGTTTCCTTCAGGTCGCTGGGCAGGCTGGGGTCCAGCTGCTCGGTGGCGATGGCGCCGTAGCCTCGGTGGTGGCGGGTCTGGGTGATGTCGATGCTGAGCTTGTCGGCCAGGGGCTGGGCGAAGAAGGTTTTCGCTGCCTGTTGCAGCGCCTCGATGCGCTGCGGGCTGATGGGGTGGCCCTTGATGTAGAAGAAGCCCCACTGGCGGCAGGCGCGGTCGATGGCCTGGGCAACGCCCAGCCAGCCGTCGCGGTCGGCGGCGTACAGCGGGGCAATGTCGATGATCGGGAGTGTGTCCATCTGCAGGGTCCTGTGGGGCCGCCGGCGGGGCGGCCCGCTTCATTGTTATTGGGGCAGCTTGGCGCTCAGGCCTTCCACGTAGTAGTTCATGCCGGCAAGGTCGGCCAGGGTGGCGGAGCTGCCGGCAGGAATTTTCAGCGCGCCGGTCTGGTCCTTGATCGGGCCGGTGAAGGGCTGGAACTCGCCGCTCTTGATGCTGGCGATCAGCTTCTCGGCTTCGGCTTTCACGTCGGCGGGAACGATGTCGCTGATGGGCAGTTCGACGGTGCCGTCTTTAAGGCCGCCCCAGTAGTCTTCCGACTTCCAGCTGTGGTCGATGACGTGCTGGGTGGTCTGGGTGTAATACGGGGTCCAGTTGTTGACGATGGAGGTCAGCACGGCCTTGGGCCCGAAGTGCGCCATGTCCGAGGCGTAGCCCACTGCGTAGACACCGCGGCGTTCGGCGGTCTGGATGGGCGCGGGGCTGTCGGTGTGCTGGAATATCACGTCGGCGCCCTGGTCGATCAGGGCGTTGGCGGCGTCGGCTTCCTTGCCCGGGTCGAACCAGGAATTGACCCACACCACTTTCAGCTCGGTGCCCGGGTTGTACTTGTTCAGGGCCAGTTGGATGGCGTCGATGTCGCGGATAACCTCAGGGATCGGGAACGAGGCCACGTAGCCGATCTTCTTGGTCTTGGTCATCTTCGCCGCCAGGAAACCGCCCACGTAGCGGCCTTCATAGGTGCGGGCCAGGTAGGTGCCCAGGTTCTTGCCCTGCTTGTAGCCGGTGGCGTGCTCGAAGATCACGTTGGGGAACTGCTGGGCGACCTTGGCGGTGGGGTTCATGTAGCCGAACGAGGTGCTGAAGATCAGGTCGTACTTGTCCTTGGCCATGTTGCGGATGACGCGCTCGGCGTCGGCGCCTTCAGGCACGTTCTCCACGTAGGTGGTGTTGATCTTGTCGCCCATCTTTTCCATCAGTTGCTTGCGGGCCAGCTCGTGCTGGTAGGTCCAGCCGTGGTCGCCGATAGGGCCCACGTAGACGAAACCGATCTTCAGCGGGTCGGCGGCGCTGACCGCCAGGCTGGTGGCCAGGCCGATAGCGGCGGCCAGTGTCCCCAACAGCGTCTTCAACGGGCGTGTGTGCATGTGTGGCGAAGCTCCATGTTGTTGTGTGTGCAGCAGGCCAATGCAAAAAATTGACCAACAGGACAACAAAGCCTCTGCGATTGTGGGAGCTGGCTTGCCAGCGAGCTTTTGGCCCCCAACCGCTCGCTGGCAAGCCAGCTCCCACAGAAGCACATCGGTGCAGGTTGTTGCCGCCTGCTTTGTACTGGTGCGAAGGAAACCATCTGCCCCGGTCTACAGTCACTACTCAACGAACAAACGCCGGGCGCCCCGATGCTGACCTTATTCAAGCAAGAGAAATACCTGCTGCTGGCGTTGATCGTCACCTGCGCGGCCTACCCGCTGGAGCCCTGGCTGATGGGCCATGGCCACGGCGTGGCGCTGCTGGCCGGCATTGTGCTGGTGGTGGCGGTGGTGTGCGCCTCGGTGCAGGTGGCCCAGCACGCCGAGCTGCTGGCCGAGAAGGTTGGCGATCCCTACGGCACCATGATCCTGACCCTGTCGGCGGTGCTGGTGGAGGTGGTGATACTGGCGATCATGATGAGCAACGAGGCCTCGCCCACCCTGGTGCGCGACACCATCTATTCGGCGGTGATGCTCGACATCAACGGCATCCTTGGCCTGTGCGCGCTGATGGGCGGCATCAAGCACGGCGAGCAGGTGTACAACGACGATTCCGCACGCTCCTACGGGGTGATGATCATGACCGCCATGGGCATCTCCATGGTGGTGCCCGAGTTCATTCCCGAAGCGAACTGGAAGCTCTATTCGGCGTTCACCATTGGCGCCACGGTGATTCTGTATACGGTGTTCCTGCGCATGCAGGTGGGCCCGCACAGTTATTTCTTCAGCTACAGCTACCCGAAGAAAAAACGCCGCCAGGGCACGAATGCGCAGCCGGCGCCGGTGAACCTGCCGTTGTCGATCGGCACGTTGATTTTCGGCGTGTTCGTGATTGGTGCGCTCGCCGAGGTGATGTCCAAGACACTGGATTACGGCCTGGAAGGCAGCGGCGCACCGCCAGTGCTGATGGCGATTATCGTCGCCGCCATCTCGGCGGCGCCCGAGATTCTGACTGCCCTGCGGGCGGCCCTGGCCAACCGCATGCAGTCCACCGTCAACGTGGCGCTGGGGGCGTCGTTGTCGACGGTGATCCTCACCGTGCCGGTGATGGAGGCCATGGCGCTGTACACCGGCCAGCCGTTCCAGATGGCGCTGACCCCGGTGCAGACGGTGATGATAGCCATCACCCTGGTGGTCAGCGCCATCAACCTGAACGACGGCGAGACCAACGCGATCGAGGGCATGACCCACTTCGTGCTGTTCGCCACGTTCATCATGCTGGCGTGCCTGGGGCTTTAGCGGGGTGGTTTACCCAATCAACGCCGCGGCCGCCTGGCGGTGATCGGCGATCAGCCCCTGCACATCCAGCCCTTCAACCTGGCCATCGACCACCCGCCACACGCCGCCCACCATTACCCGGTCGGCCTTGTCCGCCGCGCACAGCAACAGCGCGCTCAACGGGTCATGGCTGCCGGAAAAACGCAGTTCGTCCAGCTTGAACAGCGCCAGGTCGGCCTGCTTGCCCACTGCCAGCTCGCCAATGTCATCGCGCCCCAGCAGCCGCGCCGAACCACGGGTGGCCCAGCCCAGCACGCCCTCGGGGGTGATGGCCTTGGCGCCGTAGCGCAGGCGCTGGATGTACAAGGCCTGGCGCGCTTCCAGAATCATGTTCGAGGCGTCGTTGGACGCCGAACCGTCCACGCCCAGGCCCACCGGCGCGCCGGCCGCCAGCAGGTCCAGGGTGGGGCAGATGCCCGAGGCCAGGCGCATGTTCGACGTGGGGCAATGGCAGATGCCGGTGCCCGCGGCGCCCAGCCGGGCGATTTCGTCGGGGTTGAAATGAATGCCGTGGGCCAGCCAGGTGCGTGGGCCCAGCCAGCCGACGCTGTCCAGGTAGTCGACGGTGCGCAGGCCGAAGCGCTGCAGGCAGAAGTCCTCTTCGTCCAGGGTTTCCGCCAGGTGTGTGTGCAGGCGCACGTCAAGTTCTTCGGCCAGTTCGGCGCTGGCGCGCATGATTTCCGGGGTGACCGAGAACGGCGAGCAGGGCGCCAGGGCGATCTGCACCTGCGCGCCGGCGCCACGCTGGTGGTAGCGCTGGATCAGCCGCTGGCTGTCGGCCAGGATCACTTCGCCCTGTTGCACCGTCTGCTGCGGCGGCAGCCCGCCGTCGGCTTCGCCCAAGCTCATGGAGCCGCGGGTGAGCATGGCGCGCATGCCCAGCTCGCGCACCACCTCCACCTGCACGTCGATGGCCTGCTCCAGGCCGTCAGGGAACAGGTAGTGGTGGTCGGCGGCCGTGGTGCAGCCCGACAACAGCAGTTCGGCCAGTGCCACTTTGGTGGCCAGCGCCAGCTTTTCCGGGGTCAGCCGCGCCCATACCGGGTACAGCGTCTTCAGCCAGGGGAACAACGGCTCGTTGACCACCGGCGCCCAGGCGCGGGTCAGGGTCTGGTAGAAATGGTGATGGGTGTTGATCAGCCCCGGCAGCACCACGTGCTCGCGGGCGTCGAAGACCTGCTGGCAGGGTTGCGACGGTTGCTGGCCGGCGGCCAATACTTCACGGATCAGGCCGTCCTGCAGCACCAGGCCGCCACGGCCATCGAGGTCGTTGCCGGTGAACAGGGCCAGGGGGTTCTTGATCCAGATACGGGGTGCGGGCATGAGCCGGCTCCTCTGTCAGTTGATTGAGGTAAGCCAGCTCAGTGATTGCCCTGTCTGCTGATCCAGGGGCGCCGTCAGGCGCGTGGGCATATTACCAAGGGATGGTCTCGCCGCGATAGTTCACGAAGTGATGGCCGCCCTTGCCGGCATACGCATTGACCTGGTCTACCAGGCCACGGGTGCTGGTCTGTACGTCGATTTCCGCGCCTTCGCCGCCCATGTCGGTTTTCACCCAACCCGGGTGCAGGCTGAGCACGGTCAGCGCGGTGTCGCCCAGGCTGCCGACGAAGGTGCTGGTCATGGAGTTCAGCGCTGCCTTGCTGGCCTTGTACAGCGCCAGTTCCGGCGCGTCGGGCATGGTCACGCTGCCCAGCACCGAGCTCATGAAGGCGATCACGCCGCCCTGGGGCCGGACCTGGTCCTTGAAGTGGTTGGCCAGGCGGATCGGCGCCACGGCATTGGTGTAGAACAGCGCGCCGATGTCTTCGGGGCTGACCTTGTCGACGCTCTGGTCGTTGGGGCCCTTGACCCCGGCGTTGACGAACAGCAGGTCCCAGGTCTGGCCCTGTAGCGTCTGCGCCAGCGCCGCCAGCTGGCCGGCGTCATCCATGTCCAGCTTCTCGATGCGCACGCCAGGCACCGCCTGCAGGGCGTCGGCGGTGCGCAGGTTGCGCACCGTGGCGGTGACGTTCCAGCCGTCTTCGCGCAGGCGTTGCACCAGCCCCAGGCCCAGGCCACGCGAGGCGCCGATGATCAATGCGTTCTTGCTCATGATGGATGTCCTTTGGCAGGCAAAGAGCATCAGCATAATCTGTGGGAGCTGGCTTGCCAGCGAGATTTTAAAAACTCGCTGGCAAGCCAGCTCCCACAATCACCGCCCAGGCTGCCAGGGCTGCCCCAGCGACACCGGCGCATACAACCGCGTGCGCACACCGTCGCGGGACAGCAGCACCAGCACGACGATCGTCGCCACGTACGGCAGCATTGCCAGCAGGTTCGACGGAATCGACAGGCCGACCCCCTGTGCCACCAGGTGCAGGATGCTCGCCAGGCCAAACAGATAGGCGCCCAGCAGCACGCGCCACACCCGCCAGCTGGCGAACACCACCAGCGCCAGGGCAATCCAGCCACGGCCGGCACTCATGTTTTCCGCCCACATGGGCGTGTACGCCAACGACAGGTACGCCCCCGCCAACCCCGCCATGGCGCCGCCGAACAGCACCGCCAGGGTGCGCACGCGCAGCACCGGCAGGCCCATGGCGCTGGCCGCGTCGGGGCTTTCACCCACGGCCTGGATGACCAGGCCCACGCGGGTCTTCAGCACCACCCAGGCCACCAGCGCGAACAGCGCGAACGACAGGTACACCAGCAGGTCCTGGGCGAACAGCATGCGGCCGATCAGTGGGAGGTGGCTGAGGAACGGAATCGCCACCGGGTCGAAGCCGGTCAGCGGCTTGCCCACCCAGCCGGCGCCGACAAAGGTCGACAGGCCCACGCCGAAAATCGTCAGCGCCAGGCCGGTGGCCACCTGGTTGGCGTTGAACACCAGCGCCACCAGCGCGAACAACGACGACAGCAGCATGCCGGCCACCATCGCCAGCACCACGCCCAGCCACAGGTTGCCGCTGCTGAAGGCGACGATAAAGCCCACCACCGCACCGAACAGCATCATGCCTTCCTGGCCCAGGTTGAGCACGCCGCTCTTTTCACAGATCAATTCGCCCAGGGCCACCAGCAGCAGCGGCGTGCCGCAGCGCACCATGGCGAAAAGAATGTTGCTCAGCAGATCAATATCCATCACAGCGCTCCAGCGGTGGCGACCGCATTGGTACGGCGGGCCCAGCGCACGTTCAGGCGCGGGCGGTAGAGAATCAGCACGTCACAGGCCAGCAGGAAGAACAGCATCAGGCCCTGGAACAGTTCGGTGATGGCCTGGGGCAGATTCATCGCCATCTGCGCGTTCTCGCCGCCCAGGTACAGCAGCGCCATCAGCAGGCTGGAGAACACGATGCCGATGGGGTTCAGACGGCCAAGGAAGGCCACGGTGATAGCGGCGTAGCCATAGCCGGGCGACACCTGCGGCACCAGCTGGCCGATGGGCCCGGTGACTTCGCACACCCCGGCCAGGCCGGCCAGGGCACCGCTGATCAACAGCGCCAGCCACACCAGGCGCTTCTCGCGGAAGCCGACGAAGCCGGCGGCGCGCTGGTCCAGGCCCAGCACCTTGACCTGGAAGCCGAGGAAGCTTTTCTGCAGCAACACCCACACCGCCACCAGCGCCAGCAGGGCGAAGTACAGCCCGGCGTGCAGGCGCCCGCCTTCGAACACCAGCGGCAGGCGGCTGGCGTCGCCGAACATGGCCGATTGCGGGAAGTTGAACCCGGCGGGGTCGCGCAGTGGGCCGTGGACGAAATACAGCAGCAGGTTCAGCGCGATGTAGTTGAGCATGATGCTGGTGAGGATTTCATTGGCGTTGAAGTGCGTGCGCAGCCAGGCGGTCAGCCCGGCCCAGGCGGCACCGGCGAGGGTGCCGGCCAGCAGCACCAGCACCAGCGCCCAGCGGCTGTCCATGCCGATGATGTTCACCGCCACGGCGCTGCCGCCCAACGCGCCGATCAGCAGTTGGCCTTCGGCGCCGATGTTCCAGATGCGCGCCTGGTAGGCCACCGCCAGGCCCAGCGCGCACATCAGGATGGGCAGCGCCTTCACCAGCAGTTCGCTGACGCCATAAAGGTCGCTGATGGGTTCGATCAGCAGGGTGTGCAAGGTATGCAGCGGCGCCAGGCCCAGGGCACTGAACAGCAGCGAGCCGCAGCCCAGGGTGAGCAGCGCGGCCAGCAACGGCGAGCACCAGAGCATCAGGCGTGACTGCTGGCCGCGGGGTTCGAGGGAAAGCAACATGGAAGGCTCCGTTAACCGGCCAGGGCAGGGGTGGGGGATGAGGTGTCGGCGAAGCGGCCGGCCATCCAGCCGCCCAGTTCCACCTGGGTGGTGTGCGCCGTGGCCTGCAGGGCGCTGAGGCGGCCGCCACTGAGGGCGCCGAGGCGGTCGCTGATCTGGAACAGTTCATCCAGGTCTTCGGAGATCACCAGGATCGCCGCGCCGGCATCGCGCAGGGCAATCAGCGCGCGGTGAATGGTGGCAGCCGCGCCCACGTCCACGCCCCAGGTGGGGTGCGCGGCCACCAGCAGGCGCGGTTGCTGGAGAATCTCGCGGCCCAGGATGAATTTCTGCAGGTTGCCGCCCGACAGGCTGCGGGCGGCGGCCTGTGCATCCGGGGTTTTCACAGCGAAGCGGCGGATGATTTCGTCGGCCAGGGCCAGCACCTTGCGGGTGCGCACCATGCCCTTGCTCACCAGCCCCTGTTGAAAGGCGGTGAGCAGGGCATTGTCCGCCAGGCTCATGTCCGGCACCGCGCCGTGGCCCAGCCGCTCGGCTGGCACGAACGCCAGGCCGCGGGCACGGCGTTGGTCCGGGCGCAGGTGCGCCACCGGTTCGCCGCCGAAGCAGATAGTGGCGCGGCTTTTCAGGCGCTGCTCGCCACTGAGCAGGGCCAGCAGTTCGTCCTGGCCATTGCCGGCCACACCGGCGATGCCGACGATCTCGCCGCTGCGCACCTGCAGGCTGACGCCTTGCAGCGAGCAGCCGAACGGGTCGAGGTTGCTCCAGTTCAGTTGGGTGACGTTGAGGAACGCTGCCCCGCCCTCGGCTTTCGGGTACTGCGCCACCAGGCCTTCGGCGTCGCCCACCATCAGCCGCGCCAGTTCCAGGTCGCTGCATTCGGCTGGCACGCAGTGGCCCGACACGCGGCCGCCGCGCAGCACCGTGGCGCTATGGCACAAGGCACGCACCTCGCCCAGCTTGTGGCTGATGAACAGGATGCTGCAGCCCTCGGCGGCCAGGCGGCGCAGGGTCACGAACAGGTCGTCGGCCTCCTGCGGGGTGAGCACCGAGGTGGGCTCGTCGAGAATCAGCAGGCGGATGTCCTGCATCAGGCAGCGCACGATCTCCACGCGCTGGCGCTCGCCGATGGACAGGCTGTGCACCAGGCGGTCAGGGGCCAGCGGCATGCCGTAGCGTGCCGATACCTCGCGAATCTTCGGTTCCAGTTGCGCCGGCGTCTGCCCCGGGCCCATGGCCAGGGCGATGTTCTGCGCCACGGTCAGGGTCTCGAACAGCGAGAAATGCTGGAACACCATGCCAATGCCCAGTTGCCGCGCCTGGGCCGGGTTGCGCAGGTGCACCGGCTGGCCTTGCCACAGCACGCTGCCGCTGTCGGCCTGGGTCACGCCGTAGATGATCTTCATCAGGGTACTTTTGCCGGCGCCGTTCTCGCCCAGCAGCGCACGGATCTCGCCGGGCTGGATGCTCAGGTCAATGCTGTCGTTGGCCAGGCAGCCGGGGTAACGCTTGCTGATCGCGCGCAGTTGCAGGCGCGGGGTGTTCGCAGGGTTGGACATGACAGGCTCGGTTGGAATGGGACGCTGGTGCATAAGCAATTTCCTGGCCAATGGGTCAGGAAAAGCGTGGCGCCTGCGTTTCTGCGGTTTTCACCCTGAGGCGAGGGCACCAAGCCAGGGCGGCGCAGGGAGGAGCGCATCGAAATCGTGCTGGTTAAAAAATGATCAGCTGCCTGTGCAGGCCGTGCAGCCTGCGGCTGGCGCAGGCTTGCACGGGTTATCCACAGAGTGCTCCACAGTTTTTGTGTGCAAGGGCAAAAGCTGGATATAAGCCCTGGCGGGCTATCTTCGAATGGCGATAACTGTGCATAAGTGTTTGATCGAGCGCTGTTTTCCGTTGTGGATAAGCTAATTGATCAAATAACGTACAGAAGCCTGCAGGCCTTGATCCACAAGGGCTGGAGCTGGTTGCGCAGAGCTTATCCACAACCGGGTGCACAGTAGATGTGGGCAGTTTTACTCAGTCCACGTAGCAGTGGCCGCAGGCCGCGTCAGGGCCATGACGCAGCCATCGGCAGCTGCTACGGGGTGGGGGGCAGTTCCAGGAGGATACGGCCGCGGCTCAGGTCGGCCAGCTGCTGCTGCAAGCGCGGTACAAGCTCGCGGCCCAGGGCCAGTTGCAGGTCCACGCCATTGGCGGTGAAGTCTTCCTGCACCACCAGCCCGTCCAGTTCGGCCACGCGCAGCTTCACCAGGGCCAACTCACTGAAGCTGCACGAGCAGGTCACGGCGATGCGGCTCACCAGCACGCGCTTTTCCGCCTGTTGCAGGCACTTGTTGGCGCCGCCCCCATAGGCGCGGGCCAGGCCACCGGTGCCCAGCTGGATGCCGCCGTACCAGCGAATCACCAGCACCACCACCTGGTCGCAATCCTGCGCCTCGATAGCCGCAAGTATCGGCCGGCCCGCTGTGCCGCCTGGCTCGCCGTCGTCGTTGCTACGGTATTGCTCGCCCAGCTTCCAGGCCCAGCAGTTGTGGGTGGCGTCGGGCACGCTGTGCTGGTCGAGAAACGCCTGGGCGTCGGCCACGCTGGTGATGGGGGCGGCGAGGGTGATGAAGCGGCTCTTGCGGATTTCTTCACGAAATTCGCAAGGGCCGAGCAGGGTCGAGGGCATTCAGGGCAAATCCGCGCAAACAGTCATTGGACAGGGGTGAGGCCACAGCCTTTGAGGATTATACGGGTCAATTGCTCGCCGGCCTCTTCGAAGTCCTGCTTGGTCAGGCGCGTGCGGCCGGTGACGCGGCAGATCTGGGTGGCGAAGTCGGCGTAGTGCTGGGTGCTGCCCCACAGCAGGAAAATCAGGTGCACGGGGTCTACCGGGTCCATCTTGCCGGCGTCGATCCAGGCCTGGAACACCCCGGCGCGGCCCTGGAACCAGGCGCGGTAGTCCTGGCTGAAATATTCGTTCAGGCACTGGCCGCCACTGATGATCTCCATGGCGAAAATACGCGAAGCCTGCGGCTGGCGCCGGGAGAACTCCATTTTTGCGCGTATGTAGCGGGTCAGCGCCTGGGCCGGGTCATCGTCCACGGTCAGTGTGTTGAAGGTGCTGTCCCATAGTTCGAGGATGTTGCTCAGCACCGCGATGTACAGGCCCAGTTTGTTGGTGAAGTAGTAGTGCAGGTTGGCCTTGGGCAGCCCGGCGTTGAGGGCGATGGTGTTCATGCTGGTGCCCTTGAACCCGTGGCGGGCGAACTCGTCCTCGGCGGCCTTGATGATGGTGTCTTCGTTCTTCTGACGGATACGGCTGGCTGGTTTGCCGGTGGCATGGGCGCTGTGCGCAGGGACTTCGAGGGTCATGGGCGGTTCCGAACAGATCGTATGGGTGCATCGTGATGCGTTGATAACGCACCCACACGATCCAGACAAGGCCTGGCGCGGAAAACCTTCAAACGCGAGTTTCAAGTCCTTCGCTTTCAACCGCCGGCGTAGTGGCCACAGGCTTGCCCTCGGGCAGCAGCAGGCACATGACCAAGGCAGTGATGCCGCCGCTGGTGATGGCTGAATCGAACAGGTTCTGCACAAGCTTGGGCAACAGGTGCAGCAGGGTCGGTTGTGCCGCCACGCCCAGGCCGACGCCGAACGAGGTGGCGATGATCAGCATGTTGCGGCGGTCCAGCGGGCCCTGGGCCAGGATGCGCACACCCGCAGCGGCGACGCTGCCGAACATCACCAGGGTGGCGCCGCCCAGCACCGGTTTCGGGATCTGCTGCAGCACTGCGCCAATCACCGGCACCAGGCCCAGCAGGAACAGGATCGCGCCGATGTACAGGCCCACGTAGCGGCTGGCTACACCGGTCAGCTGGATCACGCCGTTGTTCTGGGCGAAGGTGGTGTTGGGGAAGGCGCTGAACGTGGCCGCCAGCATGCAGCTGATGCCATCGCCCAACACGCCGCCCTTGAGCCGGGCAATGTAGGTGGGGCCGCTGATGGGCTGGCGCGAGAGCATGCAGTTGGCGGTCAGGTCGCCGACCGTCTCGATGGTGCTGATGAGGTAGATCAGCGCCACCGGGAAGAACGCCGCCCAGTCGAAATTGAAACCGAACTTGAACGGGATCGGCAGGCTCACCAGCGGCAGGGGCGGTAGCGCCTGGGGCACCAGTTTGCCGGTGAACCAGGCGGCGATGCTGCCCACTGCCAGGCCGATGATGATGGCCGACAGGCGCACCCACGGCGTGCTCGAACGGTTGAGCAGGATGATCACCAGCAGCACGAACGCGCCCAGGGCCAGGTTGCCGGGGGCGCCGTAGTCTGGCGCGTTGAAGCCGCCGCCCAGGTCGGTCATGCCCACCTTGATCAGGCTGATGCCGATCAGGGTAATGACGATGCCGGTCACCAGTGGCGTGATCACCCGGCGCAACTGGCCGATGAAGCGGCTGAGTACGATTTGCACGGCGGCGCCGAAGAAGCACACGCCGAAAATCATCGCCATGATGTCCTCGGGGCTGCCGCCGCGCTGCTTGACCATGAAGCCGGCCGATAGCACCGCGCCCAGGAAGGCGAAGCTGGTGCCCTGCAGGCAGATCATGCCAGCGCCGATGCCGAATGGCCGACGTGCCTGGATGAAAGTGCCTACGCCCGACACCATCAGCGCCATGCTGATCAGATAGGGCAGGTGCTCGGTCAGGCCCAGGGCGGAGCCGATGATCAGCGGCGGGGTGATGATGCCGACGAAGCTGGCCAGCACATGCTGCAGCGCGGCCAGTACGGCGGCCATGGGGTTGGGGCGATCATTCAGACCGTAGATCAGTTCGTTGGGCGACGATGATTCTGGTGGCATGGGAAGCTCTCGGCACGGGGCGTGTATCGGATGACACGTCCTGTTGCAAAAAGCTGTCCAACTGCTCAGGTTTGAAATGGCTGTTTAACCTGTAGCCCTTGTAAATCAACGGATTAAAAGTTTTTACGGCCGCGTCGGCGAGGTTCCAATGGCACTCGGTTGCTAGCAACGTGCACTAGCGTGTGGCCGCCAGGCTTTCCAGGAAGCTCTCCAGCACCAAATGTGGGCGCCTGCCTTTGCGCGTTACCCACGACAGGCTCAAGTCGTAGAACCGCTCCGCTGGTTTAAGCGCGCGCAGCCGCCCTTGCTGCACCCAGAAGCTGGCGTAGTGGTCGGGCAGGTAGCCGATGAAACGCCCGGTGAGAATCAGGAACGCCATGCCCTCGCGGTCCGAGGCGCTGGCGGTGCAATGCAGCGCCTGGTAGTGCGCCTGTATATCTGCCGGCAGGCGAAAGGTCGGGGCGATAGCGTCCTGTGCGTTCAGGCGCTGGTCATCCAGGTCGGCGTCGGCGGCGTAGAACAGCGGGTGGCCCACCGCGCAGTACAGCAGCGAGCGCTCGCTATACAGCGGTGCGTATTCCAGTCCCGACAGCGGGCTGGCCTGGGGCACCACGCCCACGTGCAGGCTGCCGTCGAGCACGCCTTGTTCCACCTGGCTGGGGGCGATCATGCGGATCTGGATGCGTACGTCCGGGCCGCGGTCCTTCAACTGGGCCAGCGCGTGGGTAATGCGCATGTGCGGCAGGGTCACCAGGTTGTCGGTGAGGCCGATGTTCAGCTCGCCGCGCAGGTGCTGGTGCAGGCCGTTGACCTCGGTACGAAAGCTTTCGATGGCGCTCAGCAGTTGCAGCGCCGAGTGGTAGACCTCGCGGCCTTCCTCGGTCAGCGAAAAACCGGCGCGGCCGCGCTGGCACAGGCGCAGGCCCAGGCGTTGCTCCAGGTCGCTCATCTGCTGGCTGATGGCCGAGCGGCCAATGCCCAGCACGTTCTCGGCCGCAGAGAAGCCGCCGCATTCCACCACGCTGCGGTAGATTTTCAGCAGGCGAATGTCGAAATCGCTGACCTGCGCCAGGGGATCGGGACGTCGGCTCATAGTTTAGTCATCGCCTAACCAAAGATTGGAAAAACAGGATTTTCCAGACTTTATCGCCGTGACAACGTAGCTGCAACAACACTCGTTACTTCCGATTCGAGGTCTTGCACGAATGAACTTGCCCGAAAACGCTCCGCACGGAATCGCCAGCCAGCTGAAACTCGACGCGCACTGGATGCCCTACACGGCCAACCGCAGCTTCCAGCGCGACCCGCGTATCATCGTCGCCGCCGAGGGCAGCTACCTGACGGACGACAAGGGCCGCAAGATCTACGACAGCCTGTCCGGGCTGTGGACCTGTGGCGCCGGCCACACCCGCAAGGAAATCCAGGAAGCGGTGGCGCGCCAGTTGGGCGTGCTGGACTACTCCCCGGCGTTCCAGTACGGCCACCCGCTGTCGTTCCAGCTGGCCGAGAAAATCACCGAGCTGACCCCCGGCGAGCTGAACCACGTCTTCTACACCAACTCCGGTTCCGAGTGCTGCGACACAGCGGTGAAAATCGTGCGTGCCTACTGGCGCCTGAAAGGCCAGGCCACCAAGACCAAGCTGATCGGCCGTGCCCGTGGCTACCACGGCGTGAACGTCGCCGGCACCAGCCTGGGCGGCGTGAACGGTAACCGCAAGATGTTCGGCCAATTGATGGACGTCGATCACCTGCCGCACACCCTGCTGGCCAGCAACGCCTTCTCCAAGGGCGCGCCGGAAGAGGGCGGCATTGCGCTGGCCGATGAAATGCTCAAGCTGATCGAGCTGCACGATGCCTCGAACATCGGCGCGGTGATCGTCGAGCCCATGGCCGGTTCCGCCGGCGTGCTGCCGCCGCCCAAGGGTTACCTGAAGCGCCTGCGCGAGATCTGCACCCAGCACAACATCCTGCTGATCTTCGACGAAGTGATCACCGGCTTCGGCCGTACCGGCAACATGTTCGGTGCCGACACCTTCGGCGTTACCCCGGACCTGATGTGCATCGCCAAGCAAGTCACCAACGGCGCCATCCCCATGGGCGCGGTGATCGCCAGCACCGAGATCTACCAGACCTTCATGAACCAGGCCACGCCCGAGTACGCGGTGGAATTCCCCCACGGCTACACCTACTCGGCCCACCCGGTAGCCTGCGCCGCCGGCCTGGCCGCGCTGGACCTATTGCAGAAGGAAAGCCTGGTGCAGCAGGCCGCCGAACTGGCGCCGCATTTCGAGAAAGCCTTGCACGGCATCAAGGGCAGCAAGAACGTCGTCGACATCCGCAACTTCGGCCTGGCCGGCGCCATCCAGATCGCCCCGCGCGACGGTGACGCCATCGTCCGCCCCTACGAGGCGTCGATGAAGCTGTGGCAGGCAGGCTTCTACGTGCGCTTCGGCGGCGACACCCTGCAGTTCGGGCCAACCTTCAACGCCAAGGCCCAGGACATGGACCGCCTGTTCGATGCCGTTGGCCAGGCCCTGAACGCCATCGACTGATCCCTCTATATATAGGGAGCGGCACGAGCCGCTCCCTGGCACCTATTCCAGGAGTTTCACATGAGCAGCATTCAGCACCTGATCAATGGCGATCTGGTTTCCGGCGGCGACCGTACTGCCGACGTCTACAACCCATCGACCGGCCAGGTTATCCACAAGCTCCAGCTGGCCGACCTGCAAACCGTGCAGCAAGCCATCGACTCGGCCAAGGCTGCGTTCCCGGCCTGGCGTAACACTCCGCCAGCCAAGCGCGCCCAGGTCATGTTCCGCTTCAAGCAGTTGCTGGAGCAGAACGAAGCGAAGATCTCGCAGTTGATCAGCGAAGAGCACGGCAAGACGCTTGAAGACGCCGCTGGTGAATTGAAGCGCGGCATCGAGAACGTCGAGTACGCCAGCGCCGCGCCGGAAATTCTCAAGGGCGAGTACAGCCGCAACGTCGGCCCGAACATCGACGCCTGGTCCGACTTCCAGCCCCTGGGCGTGGTCGCCGGCATTACCCCGTTCAACTTCCCGGCCATGGTGCCGCTGTGGATGTACCCGCTGGCCATCGCCTGCGGCAACTGCTTCATCCTCAAGCCGTCCGAGCGCGACCCAAGCTCCACGCTGTTCATCGCCCAACTGCTGCTGGAAGCCGGCTTGCCTGCTGGCGTGCTGAACGTGGTGCACGGCGACAAGGTGGCGGTGGACGCGCTGATCCAGGCGCCGGAAGTCAAAGCCCTGAGCTTCGTAGGCTCGACGCCAATCGCCGAGTACATCTATAGCGAAGGCACCAAGCGCGGCAAACGCGTGCAGGCACTGGGCGGCGCCAAGAACCACGCCGTGCTGATGCCCGACGCCGACCTGGACAACGCCGTCAGCGCGCTGATGGGCGCGGCCTACGGCTCGTGCGGTGAGCGCTGCATGGCTATCTCGGTAGCCGTGTGCGTGGGTGACCAGGTGGCTGACGCCCTGGTGGCGAAGCTGGTGCCGCAAATCAAGGCGCTGAAAATCGGTGCCGGCACCAATTGCGGCCTGGACATGGGCCCGCTGGTCACCGGCCAGGCCCGTGACAAGGTTGCCGGTTATGTCGAAGACGGCGTGCAGGCTGGCGCCACGCTGGTGGTGGACGGCCGCAGCCTGGTAGTACCGGGTAATGAAGACGGCTTCTTCCTGGGCGGTTGCCTGTTCGACAACGTCACCCCTGAAATGCGCATCTATAAGGAAGAGATCTTCGGCCCGGTGCTGTGCATCGTGCGGGTGGACAGCCTGGAAGAGGCGATGAAGCTGATCAACGACCACGAATACGGCAATGGCACCTGCATCTTCACCCGTGACGGTGAAGCGGCGCGCCTGTTCTGTGACGAGATTGAAGTGGGCATGGTCGGCGTGAACGTACCGCTGCCGGTGCCGGTGGCATACCACAGCTTCGGCGGCTGGAAGCGCTCGCTGTTTGGCGACCTGCATGCCTATGGCCCGGACGGGGTGCGCTTCTACACTCGGCGCAAGGCAATCACCCAGCGCTGGCCGCAGCGGGCGAGCCATGAGGCGTCGCAGTTTGCGTTCCCCAGCCTCTAAGGTTGTAGGGTAAGAGAAGGGCGGGCCGCGAGGCCCGCCTTTTTGTGTCACTGCAAATCTCCATTAGTACCACCAAGGGGACCCGGGAGATGCCACTGACATAATTGGCCCGAAACAAACGGGTAGCACCGGCCGTTAGGCCGGGTCGCGCCGCGCGGGCGGCGCTCGATGTCATGAGGCTTGAAGATCCCTCGGCATGCACCTGGTGGCCTTGATACGGTGGTTTGCCGGATGCTTTTGACTTTAAGGACAATTCCTCGAAATTAACCCTTGACCTGCCCCCAGATCTCTCTATAATTCGCCCCACTTCCGGCGCAACCGAAACGGAAAACTCCTTGAGTTTCAAAGAGTTAACCGAAGTAAGCAGCTCCGAAAGGTTTCGATCTTAACGTCGAAAGCGGTGAAAAAGGTGGTTGACAGTAACGCAGGTTGCTGTAGAATTCGCCTCCCGCTAACGAGAGATCGAAGCGAGTCAAGTGGTTGAAGCTGAAAGAGAAATTCTGAAAAACTTCAAAATAAACGCTTGACAGACTCTGAGGAAAGCGTAGAATGCGCGCCTCGGTTGAGACGAAAGAATCAGCCAACCGCTCTTTAACAATTGAATCAAGCAATTCGTGTGGGTGCTTGTGACTCAGACTGATAGTCAAAAAGATTATCAGCATCATAAGTTACTCCGCGAGAAATCAAAGATGTAACCAACGATTGCT